>JANPEL010000414.1:0-49778 GCA_031431925.1 Gemmatimonadota bacterium
GGCGCCGGCTCACGGACGGTTGCCTCCGGCCTCGAGCCGCCGGACCTCGGAAAGGACCGCCGCTTTCGGTGAGCCGCCGGCGCGAACGGCCTGTTCAATCCGGTCGCGCAAGATGAGAAAATCGTGATCGGTGGCTTTGGCGGTCAGGAACCGGTCGGTGGCGGCGGCCGCGTCGTTCTCGGTCCAGCCTCGAGTCATCAAGTCGGTGCCCATCGCGATCGCCACCGCGAGTTGACGATTCGGGGCGGCCGCCCGAAGCCCGGCCAGGTGCGGCGCGGTGCCCCCGGCTCTGAGCCACTCCGCGCCGGCCGTGATCTCGGACTCGACCGCGCCGGGGCCGAGCGCCGAACGAGCGTTTTCGAGGGCCCGGAAGAGGGCGGCAACAGCCGTGATGATCCGATCTCCTGGGGCACCCTTGCTCTGGCCCTCGAGCGCTTTCTGAATCAACGGCTCGGCCGGGAGTCGGACCCGAACCGCGGAATCGGCCAGCAGCTGAATCCGTCCGGCCACGGGGGCGGGGAGACGGGCCCAGAGTCGCGGGTCGCGCTGTTGCCAGAGCTGGCCGGTTCCCGACGCGACCAGCAGGAGGGTCAGCCACATCGGCGGGTCACTCCACCACGAGAAGTGAGGTCGGCTGCCCGAAGTCGGCATCCGGCGCGATCGATTTGGCCGGGTCCGCGATCCAGACCGATTTATCCACCAGAAACGCGTACCGATACCAACCGTTAGGCAGCGGGACCGTTGTCTGCCATTGTCCGGGCCGGGTTCCCCGGCGCATCGGAACGGCGGCCTGGTCCCAATTATTGAAATCGCCGACCAGACTGACCCGATCGGCCGTGGGGGCGTCGATCTCGAACTCGACGGTGGTGCGGGCCGCGCCCGGGGTTCGGCCCCAGAACGCCACCAACGACGCGAGGACGAATGCGCCAAGCCCGAGCCGCCGGCGGGTCCGGCGGACGCTCCGATCCCGGCGAACCGCCGCCCCAATCTGCCGGTCGTATCCGTCCGACCGGGGTTCGATCGGGGTGCGGAGGTGCGCCGCCGTTTGGACGAGCCAGGCGGGTTCGGCCGTCATGAGGGTCCCAGGATCTGGCGCAACGACTCACAGGCGCGGCTCACTCGCATCTTGAGGGCGGGGATGGATTTGCCGGTGATTTGCTGCATCTCATCGTAGCTCATGTCGTCGACATGCTTGAGGAGGAATGCCTCTCGGTACTCGGGTTTGAGTTGGGCCAAGGCCTGGTCGATCTCGTCCCGCGCCGCGTCGGCGGCCGCTGGATGCGGTACCCCGATGTCCGGCCCATCGTCGATCGGCCCGGCCAGGCGACGCCACCAAAGACGACGGGTCGCCAATGTCCGGCAGCGATTGAGCAGGATTCGGTACAGATAGGCACCGAACCGGTCGGGGGCGGCGCGGCCGAGACCACGAAACGCCCGGACGAACGCATCCTGAACGGCTTCCTCGGCGTCTTCTTTGGCTCCGAGAAAATGGGTCGCGAACCGGAGCGACCGAGGGCGATATCGGGCCACCAGGATATCGAACGCGTCGATTTCGCCTTGGCCAATGCGGGCAACTAGTTCTCCGTCCGTTGGGGCCACAGGACGAATGACCCCGTCGAGGCGTGAAAGGTCACAAACCAGTCGTTGTGTGACGTTTTCGGGCATGGCCGAGTCATTAGGTGTTACTGACCCTACGGGCAGCGGACCGGGTCGATTCAAACCAATTCGAGGAGCATTCCATGCGTGTGACGTCGAGGGTACTGATGATGGCGGTGGTTGGGTGGCTGGCGGTCGGCTGTGACGAATCCCCGATCGGTCCGCCGGGAGGTACGGCCAAGCTCCGGCTGCTCCACGCCTCCGCGGCGACGGGAGCCGTCGACGTCGTGATCGGGAATAGCCAGGTGATTTCGAACGTGACGTTCGGCAATGGATCGCCGATTGCATTGGTAGCGGCGGGGGCACAGCAGCTCGTGGTACGCTCGGGCAGCCAGGTGCTCGGCCAATTGTCCGGGACGTTGTCGACCAGTCATGTCAACACGGTGGTCGTGGCCAACGGAACGGCCAATCTCAGCGCGGTCGTCACCGATACCGGAGCAATCTCCCCGACTCGCGGCAACGTCCGACTGGTCAACGTCGTGGGCCCCACCTCGGCGGATCCCACGCTGCTGCAGGCATTGCTGTCGGCGACCAATCAGCAGGGTCAAGCCGCCGACTCAGTCCAGAGGTTCGGTTTCGATGCCAAGGTCGGGAGCTACGGGACCCTGATGTATTTCACCCCGGGCCAGGTCACCGTAAAGTTCGTGCCCCAAGGCACGTCGACGGTGCTGACTCAGGTGTCGTTTGCGGTGGCCGCCGGCGAGGCCAAGGCGGTCGTCCTCGAGCGGGGCGCGGACGGGGTCTACAAATCGCAGGTAGTGACGGAGCGTTGATGGTGGGTGCCCTCGGGCGGGCTCGCTAGTTTGGCATTCGATACCGCTCGAGGTACATGAGATCATCGTCGTCTTTCCGGGCGACGTACACCGTCTGCTTCCCAAACCCAACCACGGCTGCCTGGGGCGCCAAGGTCACTCGCCCCAGCAGCCGACCTCGGCCGTCAAATCGGTCGTACTCCGACGCGGCCTTGAAACGGACCGATCGGGCCACCCAGATCTCACCGTTTGGCGCCGGTAGCGCGGCCCCCCGGCCTGAAAACGGCGGCTTGGTGGCCGCGAATTCAGGTTCGGGGATCTTCATCGCGGCCGCCGCGGCGCCGGCGGCCGCCAGACCTTGCTTGAAGGCCGCGCGGATGACCTCTTTGTCGCCTTCGGTGACCGGCACCGGGGCGTAGGGAACCGCTGGTCCCGGCACCGGTTTGCCGCCGTCATACCAGACTATCCGGTAGGGTAACGGGTTGACGCGGGCCAAGCGGCCGGTTGGCCCGACGGTCCAGGCCTCCTGAGGCGCGAACATCTTCATCGGCTTGAATGCCACCTTGCCGCCCTTGTTCTCGACCCCGAAGTCCATCCCGCCGACAAAGCCCGCGGTATCGAGTTGCGGCTTACCCACCGTCCACCGGAGGACGGCCACCGAATCGGTGCCGCCCATAGCCGCTGGGTTGATCGATTCGAAATACAACCGACCCAGGCCGTCGGCGGCCGGCATGAGCATCATCGGGATGCCCTTGAGGCCCACGAGGGACGCGAACGTGACCAGACCACGGACCGCGCCCTCGGGGCCGAGCTCCAAGAACCGCTGGTTCATCGGATCGTAGACGAACGTCCGTTCCCCCGGCATCGGCACCAATCCAACCGGCATCGCGTATTCAGCCGGCCCACTGCCGTTCCGGCCGATCGTCGTGACCGTGCCAGAGGTGAAGTCCGCGATCTGGACCAGTTTTTCCTTGGCATCGACGACCACGACCCGGCCGTTTCGAAGTTCCCGCACCGAGGTGATCTGGGAAAACGGTTCGGCGAGGGTTCGGTCCGGCTTGGTCAGGGCCACGGGCGTCTGGAAGGCGACAGCCGCAAGGAGGAGCTGGTTCATGGCGGAAAGATGGCGACGCCTGGCTATGTTGTGCCAATGCGGCCCGATCTCCGTTCCGTTCCCGGGACTCCGACGACCCGGTTTGCCCCGAGTCCGACCGGGCCCCTCCACATCGGACACGTCGCCAACGCCGTCTGGACCTGGGGCGTGGCGGCATCCACCGGCGGCCGCGTCGTGCTTCGGCTCGAGGATCACGATCGGGGCCGGTGCCGGCCCGAGTACGAGGCGGCGATCCTCGCCGACCTTGAATGGCTCGGCCTCGAGCCCGACGAGGTGTCGGCACGGTCGCTACGCGCGGGACCGTCGCCCTACCGGCAAAGCGACAACCCGGAGCGGTATCAAGAAGCCCTCGACCGAATCAGCCGGACAGCTTCAGTGTTCCATTGCGACTGCTCCCGAAAAACCATCGCGGAAACGTTAGGCGCTGACGGGTTCGGTGACGGCGAGGAACTCCGCTATCCCGGCACCTGTCGTACCAAGGGCCTCGGCCCCGGTCCCGGACGCGGCGTGCGAGTGGTGGTGCCGGACCAGGAGGTGGTCTGGCAGGATCTGAGGTTGGGCCGGATTGCCCAGCGGCCGTCCCACCAGTGCGGCGATTTCCTGCTCAAAGACCCGCACGGCAACTGGACCTACCAATTTTCCGTAGTGGTCGATGACCTGGAACACGGCATCGACCTCGTCATACGGGGTGACGATCTCTTTGCCTCAACCGGGCGCCAAATCATGCTGGCGGGCTGGCTCGGGCGCGCGGTCCCGCCGGCTTTTCTGCATCATCGGCTGATTCGGGATGAGGCCGGCGCCAAGCTGAGCAAGCGCGACGGTGCGCCGGCACTGGCCACGATGCGGGCCGCGGGGCAGTCGGCGGAGGCGGTGCTTGGGATAGCGGCTAAGTTGACCGGGCTTCAAGAAACCCCGGCCCCGATCGGAGCGCGGGACCTGGTCGGTCTTTTCCGTTAGGCGCCTGCCTCGGTCAGCCGGTCGAGCGTTCGAAGCTCAGGCCACGCCACCCCAACCGCCGCCACCACGCCGATCACCCCGACGCCGCCCGCTACGACGGCCCCGACCGGTCCGATCCAACTTGCCAGCATGCCCGATTCGGCTTCGCCGAGTTCGTTCGACATTCCGATGAACAGGCTGTTGACCGCCGAGACCCGCCCCCGCAACTCATCGGGCGTGTGGAGTTGGGTCAGGGCCAGCCGGATGATCACGCTGATCGCGTCGAATCCCCCGGCCAGAAACAGCATCGCGATCGAGAGGAGATAGTTTCGCGACAGGCCGAAGACGATGATGGCGACCCCGAACCCCGCCACCGACGCGAGCAATGTCCGCCCAGCCCGCTTGAACGGAGGTTGGTGCGCCAACCTGACCGAGACCAACACCGCCCCGAATGACTGGGCGGCCCGGAGCCAACCGAGCCCAACGGGACCGACCAGGAGGATTTCTTTCGCAAACACCGGAAGGAGGGCGATCACCCCGCCGAGCAGCACGGCGAACAGATCGAGCGACATGGCGGCCAGCAGCATCGGCGAACGGCGGACGTAGCGGACCCCTTCGAAGAACCCCCGCCCTGAGACTCGGGGGCCGCCGGGCGCCGCGGCCGGAATCTCGATCTGGGTTACCAGCGCCATGAAGACCAAGGCGGCGGCGGCGCACAGAGCGTAGACCGCGCCGGGCCCGGCCCAGTAAATGATGAATCCGCCCAGCGCCGGCCCGAGCATGTCGGCGCCCTGCCAGCCCCCGCTGTTCCACGCCACCGCGTTCTGGAACGCGCCTAACGGCACCAAGTTCGGCATGATGGCCTGCTTGGCCGGAAGCTGGAAGGTCCGCCCCGCTCCATAGAGCACCAGTAATCCGTAGTACACCCCGATCGGCGCCTCCGCCCGCGACGCCAGCCAGAGCCCGAGCGCCGCCAATCCGATGGCGGCCTCCGCCAGGATCAAGAGCCGGCGGCGATCGGACGAATCGGCCAATTGCCCGGCGGGCAAGATCAGGATGACCAACGGGAGAACCTGCGCCAGGCCGACCATGCCGAGTGCCCAGGCCGAACGGGTCCGCTCGTAGATCTCCCAGCCGATCGTGACCGCCATCATCCCCTGGCCGAGCACCGCCAAGACGTGGCCCGCGACGAACCGGCGGAACGCCGGGTGCCGGAGTGCCTGGTAGGGGTCGTGACCCATCAGCCGGCCTTCGGGTACAGCGCGTGATACATCGCGGTGTTCCGGAGCACCTTCTTGACGTAATCCCGGGTTTCGGCAAACGGAATCCGCTCGACGAACACCTCGGGGTCCTGATCGACTCCGCGAATCGACTGCCACCGGCTGACCCGCTCGAAGCCGGCGTTGTATGCCGCCAACGCCCGCTCCGGCCAGCCGAGTCGTCCGAGTGCCTCGGCCAGGTGTTCGATGCCGAAGTCGAGGTTCACATCGGGCTGGTACAGGAGGACCGGATCCCACTCGGGCAGCGCCGCCTGGCGGGCCAACGCCGCCCCGACCGAGGGCACCACTTGCATCAACCCTCGGGCATCGGCCACCGAGCGGGCCTCCGGGTCAAAGAGCGATTCCTGCCGAATGACGCCGGCGGCCAGCATCGGGTCGAGCCCCGCCTGCAGCGCCTCGCTGCGGAGCAACCCTTCGTACGGGAGCGGGTAGAGGAGTCGGGCCACCGCTCGGTCGAGGCTCACGCCTCGTTCGATGGCCCGCTCGGCCACCCGGATGGCCCGGGCATACCATTCCGCGGCGGCGAGTGCGGTGGCTGTCGCCATCAGCGGCCCTGGCGCGCCACCGGCGGCGGCCACGTAGGCGTCAAGTTCGAAGCGGGCCTCCACTTTGAGCCCCAATCGGCGGAGCAGGGCAACCCGGGCCAGGGCGTCCGGCTCGGCAACCGAATTGGTTGCCGAGTCCGGTTCGAAGCGCCGGAAGTCGGTGCCTAACCGGGCCGCCGCCCGCCACGCGTAGTAACTGTCCCGCCCCCGGGAGGCCACCTGACGCCACCGGTCGGTAGCGGCAGCCGTGTCGCCGTCGGCCGCGAAGGCCCGGCCGGCCCAATACAGTGCGCCGAGCGCCTCCGGGTTCGCCGGCGTCGCCGCGATCCGGTCTAACTCGGCGGCGGCGGTGCCGTAGTTGCCGTCGAGATAGGTGATCATCGCCGCTTGAAAAGCGCCGCGCCGCCCGAAGGCCGTGCCGGGATACCGGGTCCCGGCCTCTCGGAAATAGATTCGCGCCGAGTCGTCGAGGCCCCGATCGGCCAGGAGGTCGGCCGCGAGGAAGAGTGCCGATGCCGCGGGCTCCGAATCCTCCGGGAAGGCCACCCAGACCCGTTCGAGGGCCCGGACCACCGAGCCGGGCTGGCCGGTGCGCACTATCATCCGGGCCCGCTGATAGGCCGCGTCGCCCTGGAGGTCCTTGCTGGTCACGCCGTCGAAGAGCGCCACCGCCTCCGGGCCGCGGTTGAGGCGGGCGAGCACGGTGGCGTACGTGAAGCGATCCCGGTCGGTCCACAGGGTCTGGCCGGCGTCAAATCCCTGGGCGGCCCGCTCGAGGCGGTTGATCTGCGCCGCCCGGCGGGCGATCCGAAGCTCCTCGGCCGGCGTCTTGGACACGAATTCCCGGTCAAAGAGATCGATGGCGTCCGAGGCATCGGCGGGCGAGGAGTCTCCGCCGAGGACCTCGACCAACTCACGGCGGCCGGCCGCTCGGGCCGCGAGGTCGCCTCCGGACAGCCGGAGTCGGACGGCGGCCAAACGGGCCCCGAGGGCGGCGTACTGATTCGCGGCCCCCGACCAATCGCCGGCTCGGCTTCGGGCCAGGGCTTCGGTCCACCGAATTCGACTCCGGGGGGCCGGCGACTTCAGGGTGATCAGAACGGCGCTCCGGCCGGCCGAGTCGGTCGTGACCCCCGCGGCGCGGAGCAGCAGCCAGTCCCTGAGCGTCGGGAGTTCAGCGGCGGCGGCCCGATAGACGGCCGCGGCGGAATCGAGCTGGTCAAGGCGGTCGAGGGCCCGGGCCTGGGTCAGGAGGCGTTCACCGCGGTCGCCGGGCCCCGCGAGCGCGAGCGCCCGTTCGCTTTGGATCAGCGCGGCGGCGGCGCGCCCTCGTTCGACCAGCGCTCGGCCCAGCAGGGCCCGGCCGGCGCCGCGCTCGAGTTGGTCGAGCCAGGGCTCGCCTTCGAGCAGCCGTTCAACCGTTTCCCAACCCTCCCAGCCGGCGGCGGCTCGGGCGGCTGCCAGCTTGACGGCCGGTTTGGAGGCCGCCTTGGTGAGGGGCGCGAGCATCCGGGTGGCTTGCCAGGGCCGACCGAGGTCGGTGGCGCGGGTGGCCGCCGCCAGGATGGAGTCGGTCAAGCCGGTCTGGTCGCGCCCGGCTTGGGCGGACAGGGCAAGGAGAGTAGCAATGAAAAGCCGCACCCCGTCAATCTAAGGGCGCGGCTCGATTCGGAGGGGCCCGGCGGCCGACGTTAGGCCGCCTGGGGTTTTGCTTTGGGCCTCGGCACCGGCTGGCGCCGGAGGAACACCGTGCCGTTGCTCGGTCCCGGCGGCCTGGTGGTGCGCGGGAGGATTACCCGCCCGACCGACTTGCCATGACTGTCGTACACTTCGTAGCCTTCGAATCGGTCGCGTCGCTTGGTCTCCGCCATGGTCCCTGTCCGTGTGGTCGTTCGCATTCTTTGATGCGGCGGCGACGGAAAGGGTTGCATTCTTCGGCACTCGGCACTCGGCACTCGGCACTCGGCACTCGGCGCTCGACTGGGGGACCTACTTTCGGCAATCGGAGACATCGACGCTGCCGATTTCGGGGACCAAGTCGGCCCGGGGGACCACCACCCAGCGGCCGCGGCGGAGGGCCAACTCCATGACCGACACGTCTCCGCCGACCCAGGCCGGCGCGTTGTCGGCGCCGCGGTCCTCCTTGAACAGCGCATAGGTGGTGGAGTCGCCGTCGGCGACGACGCCGATCAAGCGGCGGCGGGGCAGGGGAATGTCGTTCAGGTCCGTGGGTGCGGGACAGCCGGCCTGCTCGTATTGCATCCGGACTTGCCAGCGGGGGTCGCGGCTTTCGAGCCAGCGGGCCGCGGCCTCATCCGACGTCAGGGCCCGGAGGGCCGTGGCCGAGGCGACCCGGGCAAATTCAAAGGGAGTCGGATCGGCAAACCGGCGCTGTTGCTCCCGCATCATCCGAATCTGATACTCGGCCGCCTCGCGGGGCATGTCGGGATTCCGCCGGAGCAGCTCCTCGACGCTGGGCTGCGGCCCTTCCTCGGGTTGGCGCCGGGCCCGGGTGATGAAATCCCGCCGAAAGCGATCGAACGAATCGAGGTCGAGGAAGCGTGCCGTTTCGGTCCAGAGCCTGGCGTTCCAGGCCTGAAGGAAACCGGTGGCGGCTTCGCGCGGCGAGGACTGGCCGGCGGCCGGGACGGGGGACAGGGCAACGAACGCGATCGACACAGCGGTGACCAACAGACGACCGTTCATGGTAACGGTACTCCTTCAAGGTCCCGCGACTCCGACGAAGCCAAAGGTAACTAAATTGGGTCGACTTTTCCGACTTCCGACCGAACGAGGCGTCCATGCGCGCAATGGTGACCGTGGCCCACGGGGACCGTTCCCAGTTAGTGCTCCGACCCGACTATCCCGATCCGGTACCGGGTCCTGATGAGGTGGTCCTCCGGGTGGCGGCCACCGCCATCAACTACCACGACGTCTTTACCCGCCGGGGAATGCCCGGGATCAAGATTCCGCTCCCGGTCATCGTCGGATCGGACATTGCCGGGGTTGTGGTTGGCGTGGGCTCGGGCGTCCTGGGCTGGAAGCCGGACGACCGGGTGCTGGTCGACCCGGTAATCCGCGATGGCAAGCACTTCGGAATGATCGGCGAGGTGTTGGACGGCGGCCGGGCCGAATACGTGAAGGTCCCGGCGAGCACTCTGATTCCGGTGCCCAACGAGGTGAGTCTCGAGTATGCGGCGTCGTTGCCGTTGGCTTACGGCACCGCCTATCGGATGATGATCACCCGGGGCCGGGTCCAGGCCGGCGAGCGGGTCCTGGTGCTCGGCGCGAGCGGTGGCGTTGGCGTGGCGTGTGTCCAGTTGGCCAAACAACTCGGCGCCGAGGTCATGGCGTGCGCCAGTTCCGCTTCGAAGCTCGACCGATTGAAGACGCTTGGCGCCGATCACGGGGTCAACTATAGCGAAACCAAGTTCGTCGACCGGGTTCGGGAGGTGTACGGCAAACCTCGGATTACCGGGGGCGGTGGTGTCGATGTGGTGGTCAACTTCACGGGTGGCGATACCTGGCTTGAAACTCAGAAGTGCACCCGGGTCGGCGGCCGGATCCTCACCTGCGGAGCCACCGCCGGGTTCAATCTGGTCACTGACGCCAGGTATCTGTGGACCTACGAGCAGGAAATGATCGGTTCGAACGGCTGGACCGCCGCCGACCTGGTCGAGCTGATGAATCTGATTCGGGCGGGGCAGCTCGTTCCCGCCATCGACAAGGTGCTCACGCTCGAGGAAACCGCCGAGGGCGAGCGAATGCTTGAAGACCGCGAAGTCTTCGGCAAGATTCTGATCAAGCCATGATCGACCGCACCAACCTCGGCGACATCCTCCCCCGGGAGGCCCCGGAGCACCCGCTCTTCATCGACCTCCGGATCCCCGGTCAGCCGAGAGTTTGGAGGACCGACGAGTTTGACCGCGCCGTCGACGCCGTCGCCCATGGCCTGGTGCGCCGGGGCTTCGCACCTGGGGCCCGGATCGGCATTCTGGCCGCGAACCGGGCCGAGTTCATGATCGCCTATTTCGGCACGATGCGGGCCGGCATGGTCAGCGTCCCGATCAATTTCAAACTCCCCAAAGACACCATCGAGTACATCGTCCAAGACGCCGGCCTCGCCGCCACCTTCGCCGACGCCGAGCGCCGGCCCCTGGTTCCCGCCCGCTGCCCGACCCTCGACCTCGACCACCTCGACACCGCCCCGCCGCCGAGCGCCGAGCGCCGAGCACCGAGTGCCGAGCTCTCCAAAATCCTCTACACCTCAGGGTCGACCGGCCGCCCGAAGGGGGTGCCGCTCCCCCACGCGGGCCAGATCTGGTCGGTGGCGAAGTACTTCGAAGGGACCGAGCACGGCCGCGCCGAAATCACCCTGGTGGTGGCGCCGACCTATCATAAGAACGGGCTGTTCTTTTCGATGATGGCGTTGGCCAACCAGATGACGGTGCTATCGCTCCCGAAGTTCGAAGCCCGGAGTTTTCTGGAAACGGTCGCCAAGTATCGTTGTACGCTGTTGACCGGTATTCCTACCATGTTCGCGCTGATCGCCCGGGAACACGATCTGATCGAGTCGCTCGATTTTTCGTCGGTCCGCCTGGTGACGATCGGGTCGGCGCCGCTGACCGATGCGTTGGTGGCCCGAGTCAACTCGATCTTCCCGAACGCCGAGGTTCGGAATGGCTACGGAACCACCGAGGCCGGCCCGATCGCATTCGGCCCGCACCCCAAGGGGCTACCGCGGCCGTCGTTGGCCCTCGGCTATCCCTTTGCCGAGATCGAGTGGCGGCTGGTCGATGGCCCGTCGCCCGATGAAGGGGTGCTCGAGCTGAAGACCCCGGCGCTGATGCCGGCGTATCTCAACTTGCCCGAGGCCACGGCGGAAAAGCTCCGGGACGGCTGGTACTCGACCGGCGACGTCATGCGTCATGACGCGGAGGGGTTCTTCTACTTTGTGAGCCGGGCCGACGACATGTTCATCTGCGGCGGCGAGAATGTCTTTCCGGGCGAAGTCGAGAAGTTGCTGGAACGGCACCCGGCTGTGGCCCAGGCTTCAGTGGTGCCGGTCCCGGACGAGATCAAGGGGCAGATTCCGGTGGCGTTCGTGGTCAAGACGCCCGGGACCGCGCCGACCGAGGCCGAGCTCAAGGCCTTTACGCTCGAATTCGGGCCGGCGTTTGCCCACCCCCGGTTCGTGATTTTCGTCGACCTCATCCCGGTGGCGGGGACCCACAAAGTCGACCGGCGGGCCTTGGTCGAGCGGGCGACCGCCCAAGCCCGTCTGCGAGGTCGAGTCTAACGTGGGGGATTCCTCATCTAAGCCTCAAGAGCCTTTCAGTGCCCGTGGTCGATCTTGAATCACCAGAACGGAGCCGCCGGGGCTAGCGGCCCGAGATTCCGCCTCCGGCATGAAGAAAGTCCGGTAGACTCACTCCTCCAGGCTAGCACCGAATTCAGCCGTTCGATCGATTTTGGGTCTCGCCGGCATTGAGTATGATCCCTGTTGAGTTGAATCCCGTTCTGCGGTGCCGAATGGCCCCGCCGGCATTGATTGACCCGATTAGGCGAGGGCACCGAGAGAGTGAGCGAGTACCAGTATGCGGAAGATCCACTTGTTGATAGCAGTGATGGCGGTAGGGGCCGTCCCTGCCGTGGCGCAGCAGAAGGGCACCATCGAAATCGGGGCGTTCGGTAAGTACACCAGGTACGACAAGAGCTTCAGTACCTCGAACAACCACGAGAACAGCTTCGGCGCTGGAGGCCGGCTCGGCGTTTTCGTTTCACCCAAGTTCTCCTTTGAAGTGGACGGCTCATTCAACGCCACCGATCTTGAGAACTACTTCGCCGGCCAGGGCAGCTCCCCGATCCGGTACTGGCCCTTCCACCTTCGTGGTATTTACCACGCACCGCTCGGGGAGAAGGCGAACTTCCTTCTCGGTGCCGGGCCGGTCCTCAACCACTATGGCAAGTCCAGCAACCCCGTCGTCAAGACGATTTTCGGCAACGATTTCGGCGTCGGCGGCTTGGTGGGCTTCAGGTACAAGGTCAACAATTGGTTGTCCATCCGTACCGACGGGACCGTCGACTTCATGCCGAGTCCGCGAAACGGCAGTGATGAGGTCCAGGCCCTTGGTCTGGCCCCCCAGGTGGGCGACCCGAGCAGCAACGTCCACCTCGGGGCAACCCTTGGTCTCTCGATCTATCTGAACTCGAAGTGCACCAAGCGCCTCGACGCGATCGACCTGATGCCGAATACGGCCAACGTTCGGACCGGCGAATCGGTGACCTTCAACGTCACTGGTCGCCTCTGCGACGGTTCCTCGACCACCCCGGAAGTGACGTACGCGGTGACGCCGAGCGGGACGATCGGATCGGGCCGGGTGTTCAGTTCCAACACCCCCGGCACCTACCGGGTCATTGCCCAGAGCCTGAACGGCAAGCTGGCCGACACGTCGACCGTCACCGTCACCGCGCCGCCGCCGCCGCCCCCACCGCCCTCGCTCTCGCGGATCGAGATCAACCCAAAGAACTCGACCCTCAAACCGGGCGAGTCGGTCAGCTACACCGTGACCGGCAATTGGTCGGACGGCAACGGGCGCCAGATGCGTTCGGATGAGTGCTCGGTGTCGGTCGAAGGCAATCCGACGGCATCCACTTGGACCTACAGTTGGAGCCGGAGCGGCGACTACGGCGTCACCGCCACGTGCAACGGGATGACCGATCGGGCCACCGTCACGGTCCGCGGGATCAGCGTCTCCCTCCGGGCGATGTTCGAAACCAATCGGTACAGCACCGCAGCGACTGTCGACCGGATGACACTCGACCAGGTGGCCGAGAGCATGAGGACTGATCAAACGATCCGGGTCTACATCGACGGCCACGCCGATTGGCGAAACAGCATCAGGTACAACACGTGGCTGTCCCAGAAGCGCGCCGAGTTCATCCAGCGTGAGTTGGTCAAACGGGGCACCGACAAGAGCCGGACCGTGATCCGGGCGTTCGGCGAGTGCAAGCCGGCCTCCGATAACGAGACCGACGAGGGCATGGCGCAGAACCGTCGGGTTGAGGTGACCCAGATCGAGACCGCGACGCCGGACCCCGTGTCGACCTGCGCCGAGTCGGGCCCGGGCGGTGTCAGCAAGATTGGGCGGCCGGGCGCCGAGTAAACCTGCTCGACCGGAGCAGGAAAGATGAGGCCGTCGCGAGACGGCCTCGTTTTTCTTGGGGGGAAACGGTAGACTCATTGGGTCCGCTTCCCTTCAGCCGGAGGTCCCCGTGGTCCGTCGTCTTTTCGCGGTGCTCTCGTTCGCCTCGTTCGCCGGAGTGCCCTGGGTAGCCGCTCAGTCGAAGGAGCGGCTCACCCTCGCCGACTATCTCGATTTCGAGGACGCCCAAGATCCCCGGGCCTCGCCCGACGGGAAGCAGGTGATCTACACCCGCCGGACCATCGACAAGATCAACGATCGATGGGACAATGCCCTCTGGATCGTCAACGCTGACGGCACCAAACACCGGTTTCTGCTCAAAGGCGGGAACGCCCGGTGGTCTCCGGATGGGACCCGGATTGCCTTCGTGGCCGACGGCCAGCCGACCGGGTCGCAAATCCACGTCCGGTGGATGGACGCCGAGGGCGCCACCACCCAGATCACCCGGGTGCCGCAGGCGCCGACCGACATCGAGTGGTCGCCAGACGGGAAGAGCCTGGTGTTCCGGATGATGGTGCCGATGAAGGAGGCCTGGAAGGTGGCCGACCTGCCGGCCCCCCCGGCCGGGGCGAAGTGGACCGAAGCGCCGTATATCGTCGAGAAGCTCAACTACCGGCGCGATCGGGAAGGATTCAGCGACATGGGCTTTCAGCAGATCTTCGTCGTCACCGCCGACGGCGGCACGGCGCGCCAGTTGACCGAAGGGCCCTACAATCATGGAGCTCCCGAGTGGGCGCCCGATGGCCGGTCGCTGGTCTTTGCCGGGCTTCGGTCCGATGAGGCTGATTGGCAGTGGCGCGAAAGCGAGATCTACCGGCTCGACCTGGCCAGCAAAGCCGTGACGCAATTGACCCGGCGGGCGGGCCCCGACGGGCAGCCGGCAATTTCACCGGACGGGCGGTCGATTGCCTACACTGGCTACGACATGACGACCGACACCTGGGTCGACTCCAAGCTGTACCTGATGAACGCCGACGGGTCGGGCTCCCGGGTGCTGACGCCGGGTCTCGATCGATCGCCCCAAGGGCTGATGTGGGCGGCCGACGGCAGCGGGATCTATTTCTCGGTCGAGGACAAAGGCTCCCGGAATCTGATGTTCGTGCCGGTGTCGGGCGAACCGGTCCGGGCCATTACCAAAGGCGAGCATCTGCTGGCGGTAACCGGGATCGACAAGCTGGGGAATGCGGTGGCAATTGCGACGGCCTGGAACCGTCCCAACGACGTGGTGGCGTTCAATGTGGCCCGGCCCCAGCAAATGACCCAGCTCACCTCGGTCAATGAGGACCTCCTCGGCACCAAGGACCTCGCGTCCATCGAGGAGATCTGGTACCCGTCGGTCGATGGGACCCGGATCCAGGGGTGGATCGTCAAACCCCCGGCGTTCGACAAGAGCCGCAAATACCCGCTGATGTTGTCGATTCACGGCGGCCCGCATTCGATGTACGGGGTCGGGTTCAACTTTGGCTGGCAGGAGCATGCCGCCAACGGGTATGTGGTGCTGTTCACCAATCCCCGCGGGTCGACCGGCTATGGCAGCGCCTTCGGCAACGCGATCAAGAACGCCTATCCGGGCAAGGACTTCGACGACCTGATGGCGGGCGTCGATACCGTCATCAACCGGGGCTATGTCGATTCCAAGAACCTGTTCGTCTATGGCTGCAGCGGCGGCGGCGTGTTGACGTCCTGGATCGTCGGGCACACCGACCGGTTCGCGGCTGCCTCGGCGAACTGTCCGGTGACCAATTGGCTGAGCTTCGTCGGCACCACGGATGGGGCGTCCTGGTACTACAACTTCGCTAAGCTGCCATGGGAAGATCCGAGCGAGCATCTCCGGCGGTCGCCGTTGATGTACATCGGCAACGTCAAGACGCCGACGATGCTGATGACCGGGGTGAAAGACCTCCGAACCCCGATGCCGCAAACCGAAGAGTTTTACAGCGGGCTCAAGCTCCGGAAAGTGCCGACCGCCATGGTCCGGTTCAACGAGGAGTGGCACGGCACCAGCAGCAAGCCGTCGAACTTCCTCCGAACCCAGGCGTACCTCCGGCACTGGTTCAACCGGTTCGCGACCCGGCCGGCGGCTACGGACTGACCTTTGCCGCCCGGCGGCGCTTGACCAAAAATGGTAGGACGAACAAATAGATCCCGGTGAGCCACATCCCGAACATCACGGTGGCCACCGGGAGGAAGACGCCGAGTTTCACGGCCGGCCCGAAGAACGAGCCGTCGTGCAGCGACTCGATCAGATCCGACCGGCGGTGGGCCGAATGCAAGACGGCGCCGGTCGCGGCGTCGATTTGGAGCTCCCAATCGGAAGCGGAGGTCACTTTCACCAGCCCTTTGTCGGGCCGAACGTCGATCCGCTTCACCTCGCGCCACGATCCGACCTGGGCCTCCTCCACCCGGCTGGCAATGACCAAGATGTCGGCGAGGGCCAACGCCGGCTCGGTGCCGCCGCCCCGCTGCTCGGTCGGTTGGATCCAGGCAATCTGTTTCTTCAGTTGGAGCAGCAGCCCCGTGGCGATGACCACCAGGAACGGCAAGGCCACGATGATCGAGGCCCAGTAGTGCACTTTTCGATTGAGGGCGTTGAAAGTCATGGCCCTAACCTAACAACGGTCAGGGCTTCACTTCGAGTCCAAAGAGGACCGACCGGCCGGCCGGCGGATTGCCGTTGTGGCGCTCGAACCGGGTCGAGTTCGTCAGGTTGTCGATGTTGAGATAGGTCGTGAGTTGACGATTCACGTCGAACGCCACGCTGAGATACGGTTTCACGAAGCCGGGATACTGCAGCAGGTAGTCGCGGCGGCTTGGCTTGGCCGGCGATTGGTTGGCCGCCACCAAGGCGATTTCGGTCCAGTTGTATCCGGTCCACGATCCGATGTAGTTGGCGCCAACGCCGATGTGGAAATTTCGGCCCAAATAGGTCAACCGGGCCGAGCCGGAGGCTTTCGGGATTTCGGGCAGTTGGTCGCCCTTCCAGAGCGGGCCGGCATATCGCTGGCCGATCTGTTCCACGCGGCTGCTGGTGGTGTAGAGGAGCCCGTCGAGGCCCACTCGGCCGAATCGAAGGCCGGCCTCGAGTTCGACGCCCTTGTTTCGGATGGCGCCGATGTTCTGGAATTGATAGGTCGGCGAGACCCCGGTGACCGGCGGGAGATACACCGCTTGGATCAAGTCAGTGGCCCGCTGGTTGAAGTAGGTGGCCCGGAAATACCCATCGGTTCCCGCATAGAGGTCGGCACCCACTTCGAAACCGGCCTGGGTTTCGGGGGCCAGCAGCGAATTGCCCTCCTGCCGGATCGACGCCGTCGCCATCGCGCGGCTCATGCCCGGTTCGGGCGGACGGATACCGCGTCCCCAGCCACCTCGGAGTCGGATCGCCACGTTCCCAACGGCTTGGTTCCAAGCCGCCCCGACGCTCGGCGCCCAGGCGGTGCCGTAGTTGGATCCAAAGCTCGAGCTGCCCTCGGCTCGGGCGCCGGCGTTGACGATAAACGGGCCGGCGTGAAGCTTTGCCTGGACGAACGCGCCGGTGTTTCGGACGTGGTCGTCGTACAGGCTGACATACCGGGTCGATTGATTCGCGTCCCAGGCGCCGCGGGACCGTTCCAGCCGAGCGTGTTCGAACCCGACCGTGGTGGTGAGCGATTCGCTCGAGGCGAAGTTGGTGGTGAACGCCGAACTATACCGGAACGTCGTCCGGCCCGCGGTCTCGTGACTGGCGGCAAGGGGCTGGCGGATGCCGGTGAGGGATCCCCGGTTTGAGCCTAACGATCCGCTCGCTTGGTCGTAGCCGACCACCAGGGTCTGGACCCACCAGTCGTCGACCTGGTGGATGGCGGTGACGCCGACGGTCGCCACGCTGACTTGGGCCTCGCCGCCGGCCGCCGGGGCCACCGACAGCGGCACCCCTGTCAACTGATCCTCGGTAAAATCGTACTGGCCACCCCGCGCCACGCCGCTGAGCAACAGCGCCCCGAACGCCGCCTGGACCCCGCCGTGAGCCCCCCAAGACCTGGTATTAGGAACGGTCGTACCGGTCCCGACCCGGCCGAGGTTGCCGGTCGCGGCCGCCGACGCTTGGGGGCCGCCCCACGTCATGGCGCCGGAATAGTCCTGGCGGAGCATGGTGCTCACCGCCTGGCGATCGAACGGGCCGGCCGCCGCGCCGGCCACCGCGCGGATCTTTCGGGAGTCACCCATACTGCCTTTGCGGGTGATGACCTGGATGACCCCGTTGATGGCATCGGATCCATACAACGCCGCCCCCTGGGGGCCCCGAATGACCTCGATCCGCTCGATGCTCCTCGGATCGAGCAGCGTCACCAACGAGGGCGATGCCGCTTCGATGCCATCGATGTAGGTCTTCAGTCCCCGGGCGGTAAACGAACTGGCGCCCCGGACCGCCGCGATCTCAGCCGGGGGTCCGCTGGCACCTTGGTCCCAAAGGACCACGCCAGGCAAGGCCGTTCGGAACAACTCCGCCGTCCGGGAAAAGTGGTAGTTCCGGAGTTCGGCGCCGTGGACGATGCTCACCGCGTTGGTCTGCTCCCGCTCGGGGGCCCCGTGCGCCGGTGTCCCCATGACCACGATCTGGTCGAGTTCGCGAATCCCGCTCGCGATATCCGGAATCGGCGAACGGTCGGGCACCGGGGTCCCGGCCAAACCGGGCGCCACGACGACGGTGCCGCCCTGAAGCGGGATGACCCGAAGCCCGGTGCCGTCGAGCATCCGGGCCAGGATGCCGCCCACGGTTTCGTCGGACAGGGCCAGGGTCACCGGGCGGCCGAACGGAATGATCTCCGGACTGAACGCCAAGGGAATCCCGTACACGGTGCGGAGCCGGGTCAGGGCGGTGCCGAGATCGACCCGGTCGAACCGAACCGAAATCCGCCGGTCGAGATAGGTGACCCCGGGTTCTTGCGCGCGTGCGGGCCGGCTCGTTCCGAACAGCCCCAGCAGGGCGATCGTCAGCAGCCGGCTCCGAAAACTCATGGCTTGGGCGCTAGGGTAATGACCGGGCCGAGATCGGAGCGGATGAGGCCGAGGGCCGTCGTGATGATCTCGAGTGCCTCGGTCAAATTGCCGGTCGGAATCGGAGCGTTGAGGGGCCGGTCCGCGAGCCCGGGTGCGAGCGCGAGCTCGACGTGATACCACCGCTGGAGCTCGGCGACTACCTCGCCTAACGGCCGGTCGATGAAATCCAGGGTGCCCTGCCGCCAACTGATCATCCGATCGACCGGCACCTGATGGTCGATGCTCGATCCGCCCTCGGGCGAGATCGTGGCGACGTCGCGAGGGCCTAACGTGACCGTAGCCGACCCGCCGCCCCGGTGAACCGCCACCGATCCCGAGACGACCGTGACCTGAAGTCCCGGGCCGGTGGTGACCACCTCAAACTCGGTGCCGAGGTCCTCGACTATCATCCCGCCGGCGCTGACCTGGAACGGCCGGGCGTCGTCGTGGGAGACCTCGAACCAGGCCCGCCCAGTCAAACTTAAGCGGCGGTTCGGCCGGCCGTAGCCGGGCGCCACGACCAAGGTCGAGGCGGGCGCCAACACCGCGGTTGACCCATCCGGGAGCGTCACGGTCTTCTGCTCGCCGATCGTGGTCGAATAACTCATCCCGACATCTCGATCTCGGGTCCGGAGCATCATGACCGACCCAGTCGCCATCACCACCGCGGCGGCGGCCAACCACTGGATCATCGGCCGGCGGGCCAGCGGAATGGCCACCGGTTCGGGATCGGCAACCGCCTGTCCGAGCCGGCCCGCCACCTGGGCCCAGGCCAGGTCGAGATCGTAGACTCCCGGCTGTCCAGGATGCCGCCAGGCCGCCACGAGGCGATCTAACTCATTCTGATTGCTAGGGTTGGATGCGGTCCAAGCGACCACGCTGGCGTGATCATCGGGCGACGCCTCCCCGGCGAGATAGCGGGCGAGCCGATCTGAGTCCATACTGCCGTCCACCTACCTTATTGTAGCGGTCTACCGCGTTGACACCCGCCCGCGAGCCCACCCTGACGCTCCCCCACCCCTCCCCATGATATTAGCCTTCCCTTGGTCGAGTCGTCACCCACCCCCTCTCGTCAGAAAGCCCCCGAGTGCCGAGCCCCGAAACCCTCATCGACCGTATTCGGCTCGGCGATCGTGACGCCTTCGAGGTCGTGTTTCGGACCTACTACGCCAAGCTCACCGATTACGCCAACGGCCTGGTGCGGGCCCGTGACGGGGCCGAGGACGTGGTCCAAGAGGTCTTCGTGGCCCTCTGGACCCAGCGGGAGCGGCTGACCACGCCCGACAACTTGGTCGGCTACCTCTATCGGGCGGTTCGGAATCGGAGCCTCAATCAGCTCCGCCACAAACGGATGGTGACGGACTGGCAAACGCGGCAGGCGGCCGAGGAGCCGAACTACTCGCCGCCCGCCGACCGCGAGGCCCAAAGTGCCGAGATCACCGAGGCGGTGCGCCGGGCCGTGGCCACCCTGTCGCCCCGCTGTCGCCAGGTGTTCGAACTGAGTCGGGACGCCGGGCTGACCTACCCCGAGATCGCCAGCTCGCTCGGGATCTCCATCAAGACCGTCGAGACGTTGATGGGCCGGGCGCTCAAGGGCGTCCGGATCCAGTTGGCGTCGTTCCGGCGTTAGGGTGTCGGGGGAAATTGCGGCGTCGGTGTCAGGATGATCAGACAGGTGATTCACCCGGTGATCACCGAACCATTGAACCAAGGAGCTGCATCATGTTGCACCGAACGCTGATGGCGGCAAGCTCGATCGCGTTGGTCGCGGCCCTGGCAGGATGTGCGACGGATTCTGGCTCGGCCCTGACCGATCAAGATCAAGAACTCGCCGTCGCGTTCGACGGGATGTCGCGGGACGCCAACGTCGCGGGCGACGCTGATGCCGGCCTGGCGTTCAGCGGTGCGGCGATGGCGGTCCGGTTGGGGCTTCGGCCGACGCCAATCGACGTCACGGTCAACGGCGAGAGCCGCCGGTATTTCGCCTTCGTGCATATCCTCGGTAGCACCCGGGCGTTGCCGATTGCGGCGCTCCGAACGGTGGTCGCGTACCGGGGCGAAGCGCCACGCCCAATCGAAGTCCTCTACGTCGTCGCCGGCGCCGATAGCGTCGGGCTCGATCATCCGATGGCCAGCGGCCGCCGTCCCGATCCCGCCAAATTCGGGGTGTCAAGCTGGAAGGACCTGGTGGCCAAGCAGTTTTACGTGGCCGTGAGCGGTTTGGCGATGATCAAGCAGCAGGCCGATGCCGGAACCCCGTGCCCAAAGCCGTCGCCGCGAGCCAATGTCAGCTGCACGGCCGTGAAGTTCGGGCTTCGGGTGTCGGGAGACTATTTCGGTTTGGTCAACAATCAGCGCGGGCAATTCGACCGGTCGAAGCAGGTGACCATTTCGACGCGGGCCGCTGACGTGAACGGCGCCGTCTTGATCATCGACTGAACCGGGTGGCCGGGGTTCGTCTCAGACGTCGCAAATGTCCTTTCCCTGACGGAGCGACGTCATCGGGTCCCGTTTCGGGATGAATTCCTGGCCGACGTACCCGGTATAGCCAAGGTCGACGATGGCTTCCATGATTCGGCGGTAGTTGAGTTCTTGGGTCTCGTCGATCTCATTGCGTCCCGGCACTCCGCCGGTATGGAAATGGCCGAGCCAGGCGGCATGGTCCCGAATCGTTCGGATCACGTCGCCTTCCATGATCTGCATGTGATAGATGTCATAGAGCAGCTTGAACCGGGGTGAGTTGACTCGCTTGGCCAGCGCCACGCCCCACGGGGTCCGGTCACACTGGTAGTCGAGGTGGTCGACCTTGCTGTTGAGCAGCTCCATTTGGACCGTGACCCCGTACTTTTCCGCGATCGGCATCAGCCGGGCCAGTCCTTTCGCGCAGTTCTCGAGACCCTCGCCGTCGGACATCCCGTTCCGGTTGCCGGAGAATACGATCATGTTCGGGAACCCTCGCGCGGCGATCAGCGGGATCAGCCGGGCACCTTCCTGAACTAGTCGGTCATGTTCGCTCGGCCGGTTGAAACCGACCTCGATGGTGCAGGGACCGTTTGCCATGGCGCAGGTCAGGCCGTACTTGGTGAGGGCGGGCCAATCCTTTTCGCCCAGCAGTTCGACCGATTTGAGCCCCATGTCGCGGGCGTTCCGGCAGAGGTCGTCGAGCGGCATGGCATCGTAGCACCACTGGCAGACCGACTGTTTGAGCCGCCCCGGGAGCGGGGGTAGCGTCACCTCGCGGACGGGACGCTCAGTCCGGCCAGCGGCCAGGACGACCGTTGCCCCGCCGAGCCAGGAGACGGCGTCGCGGCGGGAGAGCGGACGGTCGGTGGCATCGGGCATGGGGCCTCCTCTGGGTTCGGTCAGAACCGAAGTTTGGCCATCGCGGCGTAGCTTTTCCGGGCAAACACCATGGCGTCGCGAGGTTCATCGTGCTCGACGAACGTGTGGACGATTCCGGCCTGGCTCCGCCGGGCCAAGATCGCCGCGAAGTCGATGGTGCCGTCTCCAACATCCACCATGGCTTGGCCGGCGCCCATGTCCTTGACGTGGACCAGCGGAAACCGGCCGGGCCACGCCGCGAACAGGGCGAGCGGGCTGGCACCCGCCTTGGTGGCCCAATAGAGGTCGAGCTCGAACTCGACCGCCGTCTGGGCGGTCGACTCGAGTAGCACGTCGTAGCCCCGCTTGCCTTCCAGCGAGGCAAACTCAAAATCGTGGTTGTGATACCCCAATTTGATTCCGGCCTTGGCCGCCGCGTCCGCGGCCCGGATCAGGGTCTCGCCAATTCTGCGGTAGCGGTCGAGGCTGGTGCGTTCCTCCGGACCGATCCAGGCAAGCATGAGATGCTGGTGCCCGATGAGGTGGGCCGCCTCGAGGGTCGCGGGCCAGCGTTCCACGATGTCCTTGAGGTCGATGTGTGCCGACGGCGCCGTGAGGCCGTTCCGCCGGAGCATCGCGCCCACCTCGGCCGGCGCCACTTTGCCGTATCCGGCGTACTCCACCTCGGCATAGCCGATGGTGGCCAATCGGCCGAGCGTTCGTTCCGGGTCGGCGTGGAAGAGGTCACGAACCGAGTACAGTTGGATCCCGATCTTCTCCAGGCCGGTCGCGGCCGGTCGTCGGGGGAAGCCAACTCCCCCCGCCGCGATGATCATTCCCGCCCGAGCCGCAAAATCTCGGCGGTGCATGCTAAAGCTCCTGCCGGGTGAGAAGGTCCACCGCGTGGGCCACCGCGCGGGCGGTCAGGGCCATGTAGGTGATCGAGGGGTTTTGATTGGCCGACGAGGTCATGCAGGCGCCGTCGGTCACGAACAGGTTGGGAATGTCGTGGGCCTGATTCCAGCCGTTCAGCACCGAGGTCTTCGGGTCCCGCCCCATCCGGGCGGTCCCCATCTCGTGAATGCAGAGCCCCGGTGGGAGGTGGCTGTCGTGGGTGGTGATGTTCTTGGCGCCGGCGGCCTCGAGCATTTCCGCGGCGGTTTGCTGGACGTCCTCGAGAATCGCCTGTTCGTTCGGGCCATGGGTGCAGTGGATCCGGAGGGCCGGGATGCCCCACTTGTCCTTGGTTGCCGGATCGAGTTCCAGATGGTTGTCGGCTCGGGGCAGCATCTCGCCCCACCCGCCCAGACCCATGGTCCAGGGGCCTTTCTGTCCGATCAGTGCCTGCTTGTATTCGGCGCCGAAGCCGGCCCCACCCCGGCCCCAGTCGCCCCGGCCGGCCCCGCCTTGAAAGCCATATCCCCGGACGAAATTGGGGTGAGTGTCCTTGACGTTCCGAAACCGGGGCACGTAGACCCCGTTCGGCCGGTTGCCGAAGGCGTCCCGGTCCTCCATGCCTTCGAAGGTCCCGTTGGCGCCGGCGCCGAAGCAGTGGTCCATCACGTATTTGCCTAACGCCCCGCTGGCGTTGGCCATGCCGGCCGGCCAGTGCTCGCTGGTCGAATGCATCAGAATCCGGGTCGACTCGAGGGCCGAGGCGCACAGGAAGACCAGTCGTCCGGAGAACTCGATGGCCTCCATGGTCACCGCGTCGATCACTCGCACCCCGGTTGCCCGGCCGGTCTTGCTGTCGTAGAGGACCCGTTCCACGACGCTGTTCGGCCGGAGCGTCATCCGGCCGGTCATTCGCGCCGCCGGTAAGGTCGAGCCCAGACTCGAGAAATAGGAGTGGGTCACGCAACCTCGCTCACACGGGCCACAGTAGTGACACGCGGCGCGGCCGTTGTGATTCTGGGTCAGGATCGCGGCTCGGCCGATGGTCAGAACCCGGTCCCGCCCCCAGGCCTTCTGGGCCGCTTCTCGAACCTTGAGCTCGGCGCATTGGAACTCCATCGCGGGCAGAAACTCGCCGTCCGGAAGCTGGGCCAACCCCTCGGCCAGGCCGGTAATGCCGATGAACTTCTCGACGTACGAGTACCACGGAGCAATGTCGGCGTACCGGATCGGCCAGTCGACCCCGTGCCCGTCTTTCAGATTGGCCTCGAAATCGAGATCGCTCCACCGGTAGACCTGCCGACCCCAGGTGATCGACCGCCCGCCCACGTGGCGCCCTCTGATCCAGTGGAACGGCTTGTCGGCATCGAACGTATAGGGATTCTCGATGTCGTTCACGAAGAACTTGGAACCCCATTCATCGCAGGCGTAGCAGTTCTTCTGGATCGGCTGGGTCATTTCCAAGTGGCGCCGATTCCCGTAGCCCCGGAATGGCAGTTGCCACGCCTGGAGGTGTTCGGTGTAGTCCTTTGCCGGCTCGATGCTCCGGCCGGCCTCGAGCACCAGGGTCCGGAGCCCTCGCTCGGTTAATTCCTTGGCGGCCCACCCTCCGGTGATTCCGGAGCCGACGACGATCGCATCAAATCGGTGGCGCTGGGTTCTTGGCATCATCGGCAATGGCTAGCCGCGGGTGACCGGGACGCAGCCGTCGAACCGGCCCGGGATGATTGGGCTCTTCACCACCTCGCGTTGCACCCGCTCGGACGTGAAATAGCCGTAGATCGTCAGCCATTTGAGGGTGGCAAAGGTGTCTTCAGCCGAGCCCTTGGCGCCCTTTTGTCCGTCGAGCGTCATGAGGAAGGCAACCTGATCGGCCTCGGGCGTGGATTCGAACCCACCCGCTCGCCGGTCGAGATCGGCCAGGCCGCGCTCGACGTCAGCGCGCTCGGCCGCCGAATACCATTGGGTCAACAGGAGGTCGATGAACTCCGGAACCCGGACGTCGAGGGCGCCCGGCGTATCGGTTCGGGGAAGCACGAGATCGGCAATTCGGGTGACGAGCGGATTGGCGCTTCCGGACCAGGCTCCGTCCATGTCGCGCTGAAGTCGGACACCGAGGTCCAACCGTTCGGTTGCCGAGAGGGGTTGCAACCAAGCCGCGGTGACTGAGGTGCCCATGAGGGCCAAGAGGTCCCGGCGGTTCATCGACGTCGCCTCGATCCGGTGGGGTCGAGACAATGATACACCCGACCGAATTGAGATGGCGACATCAGCCGCCCTGGCGGTTCTTGAGACAGACGGTACCTTGTGGGCTCCCCACGTAGTTCCCCCCGATCGGGAGGCACCATGCATCGCAGTCAACTCTTCGCGCTCACGCTCCTGGCACTCCCCGCCTCGCTTCCCGCTCAGACCGCGGCAATGCCGGCCACCAACCTCATGCACATCTATCGAGAGTCGGTGAAGGTCGGGAAGGGCTCTGCACACAACGCGCACGAGACGGCCTGGGCCAGGGCCCTCACGGCCGCAAAGACGCCGGACCGCTACATCGCGATGACGTCGGTCACTGGTCCAAACGAGGTCTGGTACGTGGGGATCTTCCCGAGCTGGGCGGCCCGCGACAAGAACGCCGAGGCGGTTGAGGCCAACACCCAGGCCACCGCGATTGGCGACCGGTTCACCGCCGCCGACGCGGAGTTCCTCACCGATTCCCGGGCCCTGACCCTCCGCTCCCGCCCCGAGTTGGGTTTCGGTCCGCCGGCCGATCTGCCGCACATGCGGTTCGTGTCGGTCACCCGGACTTCGGTGCGCCCCGGCCACACCCAAGAATTCGAGGACGCCCGCAAGATGGCCAAGGCCGCCCACGAGGCCGCCCATCTGAGCGACAGTTATTCCATCTGGGAGGCGACCTCGGGCGCGCCCGCCGGGACGTTCTTCATGTTCGTCGCCCGGAAGTCACTGGCGGAACTGGACGAGGCCGGAACGATCCACGGCGCCGCGTACCGGACCGCGTTGGGCGGCGACGAGGGGCAAAAGAAGATGGCGGCGCTCCAGTCAAGCGCGGTGATGAGTCAGCAGACCGATCATTTCGCCTTCACGCCCTCGCAGAGCCTGCCGATGGACACATTCATCGCGGCCGATCCGGGATTCTGGAAGCCGAAGGCTCCGGCCGCCAAGAAGACCCCGTAACCCGCCGTTAGGTCCCGGTGACCGATCTGGCCAGCGTCTCGAGCAGCCGCGAGATAGTGGCCAGCGCCGCGGTTGCCGTCGCGGCGTCGCGAGTGTTCGTGAAGGCGGTGAGGGCGGCGTCGAGCTGGCCGAGCAATGGGTCGATCTGACCGCGGCCGGCCCGCCGCCCGAGCGAGGCGAGCGCCGCCGGATTCTGGAGTCGCCCGCCCGACGCCTGGACCAAGGTCAGTGCCGCACGCAGCTCGGCCACATCCCGGCTGCAGCAGCGCCGTCCCCAATCGGTAATGACCTCCGCGGTCGGGGGCGCCGGGCGTCCCCCGATGGGTAGCCGGACCGCGGGGGTCGCCGCTGCCGGCGCTGTCGCCGTGGCGCCGGACACCGTGCCCGCGATTTTTCCCTGCATCACCGCCACGATCTCCCGCATGTAGTCGGTCTGATCGCTCCCCAGCCGGAGCGCCCGGGCCGCTTCCGGCGCCCCGGAAACCGCCGTGGGGAGGTCGGTCACGATGTTGTCGGCCAGCGAGGTGGAGCCCGGTCCCGGGCCGTAGCCTTTGAAGATCACCCGAAAGATCTTCTCGCGGGCTTCCGGGTGCCGCCAGAGCACGAACCCATTCGGGGCGCCGCAGCGGTCGATTTTCTTGAGCTCCCCCCCGCTTTCCGGGCCGCAGATTCCGTACTTGGTACGGGTGCTTCCGGTATCGGCATCGACGATCTCCCCCATCCACTGGAAGCTCTGGGTCATCGAGCGGAACGTGCCGAGCATCAGGTTGGTACTCTCGCCGGCCGGGAAGAGTGGCTGGGCCACACCGGCACGCCGGACCAGCTCGTTCAAGCCATCTCCGTCGAGCAGGGCCAGCTTGGAGAGGACGATGGTGTTGTAGATCGGTTCAAAAGTCCGGGCGTTGAATGGTCCGGTGCCTCCCGGGATCCCCATCTCCTGGTTGAGCAGTGCTTTGGTTCCGGGAGGAAAGTCGAGCTGATCCATATAAGACGACGGGTCCTTGGCCGCCACGTAGAGATCGTAGTAGTCCGCCAAGCGTTTCTTGAAGAACCGTTCGGTCTCCGCCTTGATGTTCTCGCTGATCGGCGGAACCGCGTCGCCCACCCAACTCAAGAATTGCTGGAGTGCCGCCGCACCCTCGCCGATCGCGTGGGCGCCGAACATCTTGGGGATCCACTCGACCATCCAGCCGGTCATGGCACCGGCTCCCTCGCCGGGTTCGCCGTGCATCAGCTTCTCGCCGAGACTTTCGCTGCTGTCCACCATGGCGCGGAACCCCCGGTTGATGTCGAGCCGCCAGGTCTCCATCTGCTCCTTCTTGGCGCACGCGACCGGGTTCGCCGCACATTTGGCCCAATACGGCGCGTCGTTATTGATGTTCTTGTTCATCTCCTGCTTGGCCCGGGCGATCTGGGGTTCGAGCCAGTCGTAGATCTTGAGCCACTGCTGGTAGTGCTGGGCGCCCTGGGCGTGCCGCCGGGCCTCGGGATCCTTGATCAGCACGTTGGACACGAACCGGGGCCAGACATCGAGGCTCAGGTCGGACTTCGGGGTGTGGGCTCCGACGTATCCTTCGAGGACGACGTGCTTGATCGAGGTGCTGCGAGACTGGCCATAGAAGGTGACCCAGGCCCCGTCGGCCTTCTTGTTGACGTAGGTATGGGCCCAGATGTCGCCGGCCCCATGGGTGAGGAATCCATAGGCGAAGGCGAGCACCCGGTCCCGCTCGCCGGCATCGGTCCACCCGCGGGCCTTGTTCCACACGTGTCGCATCCAATCGTCCGCCGTCCACCGCTCCGATGTTCCGGACAGGTCGGAGTGGATGAACCACCCGCCGACATACATATCGGGAAAGAGATCCGGCGCCAGAACGCCGGCTCGGTACGCCGCCGGTGCCGCCCGCAACGCCCGGAGCGCGGCCGCCGCCACCGGGAATTCCCCGAATGGCGCGATCGTCACCATGCCATCATTGGTGGCATCGGCGAGCGCCTGGTTGGCCGCATACAAATGCGTATTGATCTTCCACCGCCGTGCTGCCGCCTCCTCGGTGTGGTGGGGCGTTTTTGGCATGAACCCCGTGGGTGCGACGAGGAGCAGGGCGAGGAGGGCCGGCCTCATGGGACCACGGTCACATTCAGCTGGGTCGGCTTCGGCGCGGGCGCGAACACCCGATCGTGACTATCCCCGACCGGCACGACCGTCAGCGAATAGGTGCCGGGCGTGGGCCAGACCAGGTTGAATCCGAATTCCTTCGCGGGGTCGAAGGTGCAAACGCCTTTGCTCTGGGCGGCCTGCCAGGAGCAGGGGTCGTTCCGCCCCTGATCGGCCATGGGCACCGCCCCGCCGGTCCAACTCACCTGGTACTTCACCCGGTTGGGGTAGGGGTAGCAGGTCGGCATTCTGACCCGATGGCCGGCCGGCTTTCCCGCCACCGCCGGCCCGGCGCTCACCACGCCCGCCACCAGCGCGTTCGATCCGCCCGGCGCCAGATCGCGGAACCAGAGATGCCGCTCCTTCATCAAGCTGGTCCGGAACGAATTGCCGACGATCTTACCGAGCACCAGCGCCTCGGCCCGGAGCTCCACGCCCCAGTCCAAGTCGGCGCTGAGGACGTGATTCTCCTGACTGGTCGATGCCCCGCCGGCGGTCTGGGATCCGGCGGCGGCCGCGCACCCGGCGGCCTCACCCACCAAATACGGTTGGGGCCCCGCCCGCGCGCTGAGCGCCTCGTAGTTGAAATCGAGTTGCAACGCGGTGTAGATGGCCGGTTTCACGGTGACGGTTCCCTCGATTTGGGCGCTCTCGTTGGTGGTGGTGGCCGCGGGCTCTGCCCGGGAGCTGGCGGAGCAGCCCTTCCCGCTGCAGGAAAACGTCAACGCCGTTGGATTGGAGTTCTTGATCCGGAACTGACCCTCGGCCTTGCCCGCGGAGCTGACCTCGATCTCGCCTTCGATGTAGGCGCTGACGTCCATTTCCGCGACCGGGACGCCGGCGATCACGATCGGAAACACCTGAATCGGAATCACCGGTCCGCCGCTCGGCGGGAGCGTGAACGTCTTGTTGAAGCTCCCGGTCGCAGTCACGGTTGTCTCAAGCTCCTGGCCGACGGTCAGGACGCCGGTTCCCGACAGCGATTTGGGACGAATCGCGAACGGGAGGCAGGGGATGTAGAACAAGTCGAGCCGGGCCGCGACATTGGACTGGATCGGAATGCCGAGGGTCGCGGTTCCCGAAACGGTGCCCTGGGCCGAACCCTTGGATCCGTTTTGCGACAGATTCACGGTCATCGACGGGGTGATCGCGAATTTCACGGGAAAGTCGCCGGTGGAGATGGTGCGTTCGGTGAAGCATCCCACCGACGTTTCCCAGGTCTCGGCCAGGGTCTTCTCAGCATCTTTCCACTCGTCCACCGCGTGGTCGTAGGTCCGCTGCCACTCGTCGTTGACCGCTTGACCGGCGCAATCCCAGGAATCGTACCAGTTGCCGCACTTCTTTTCCTTCGGTTCCGTCGGTTTGACGCTTTCGGGTACTGGCTTATGCGAGGCCATCCACTCCTTGGCCAATTGGATGTTGACCATGTAGTGGTCGGACTCGCCTGGTGGCACCCTTCGGACCAGCATTGCGAGCACCCGACGTGCGCCATCCGGAAGGTCGGGTGCCTGTTCGACGGCCTTGAGTCCCCGGAGAGAGAGGATCGGGGCAGTCACGTTCCGGCCGCCGACTTGCGCGGTCACGGTGGCGGTTTGAAATCGGGACGCCGCTCGGCCGCGCAGGGCCGTGCGGGGAGTCGGAGCGCCAACGGTGACGGTGGGTAACGAGTTCAGAATGCTCGGATTGATCGCCGCGGTGGTGGCGGCGGGAGCGGGATTCGCGGCTCGCGGAGCGGGCGGAGGTGCCGGAGTTGCCGGCGTCCGGACCGCCGGGGCGGTGGCGGGTGCGGTGGGTCCGCTGGTGATAGTGCAACAGGGTGTCCGCCCATCGACCGAGGCCTGCTTCCCGGCGAAGTTGGCGTACACGCCCTGACCGACTTTGAGGGTGGCCAGGGTCCGTGGGTTGGTCACCCGGAACTCGAAGAGGTAGCCGGTAGCGGTCACTTTGGCGGTCACGATTCCCGTGGCGGCGTCGATCCCGACGATGCCGCAGCACGGGGCGGCCTGGGCGGCGGCAAACCGGCCGACCAACCCGAACATCGCCGCAACGAGGAAAACCTGTTTCACTGGACCACCTCCTTCTGGAATGCGGCCTTGGTGGACTGCTGCAACGACGTGGCCGCCCCGCCGAGCCGGGCGAGCGCCGCCTGCGCCCCTGCTTTATCGGTGGCACCCTTGAAGTCCCGCAATGCCGCCCGCAAATCGCCCAGCTGGCCGGGCATCGTCACCAACATTCGGAGCCCGGCGGTCAGCAAGTTGGTGTTCTTGAACCGGTTCACGAATTGGGGCAAGCTCTGCAGCACGGCCGCAAGGACGGCATTGAGTTTGTTGAGCGGCTTCCCGCAGCAGGCGTTCACGAACGGCGTGGGCGCGGCGGCGTCCTGCGTAAAGCTCGCGTCCGCCGGGGTCGCTGCTTCGGCGACTGTCAGCGCCGCAGTCGCCGCGGAATCAGGGAGCTGGTCCACGACGGTGGTCAGGTCCTGGACGAAGGTGGCCAGTTCCGGAACCTGCTTCTCCACCGGAGAGGCAAAGGCCGGCATGACCGGAGCGAGTTGGCTCGAGGCCTTGAGCGGCTCGGCGGCCGGCACCACCCGGTAGCGGAAGACCATCCCGTGCTCACCGACCAGATAGGCGCGGTCGCGTCGGGGGAAGCTCCACGCCCGCGGCGCCGCGGGAAAGCGAAACGGGCGCGAGTTCCACGTGTTCCCTCCGTCCACGGTAAAGCTCATTCTCTCGTGATACTCGAGCGCCCAGCCGACCTCAGGGTCGGCAAAGATCAGGCTGCTGTAGGTTCCGACACTCGCGACTAGGCCCTTCCAGGTGGCGCCTCCGTCGGTAGTGCGCGACAGCTTGCCGTCAGTGGTGCGCACGATCCCGGTGTTTTCATCGGTGAAGAACAGATCGGTGGCGCCCACGACGTCGGGATCACCGGGGCCGACGAAGAAGCGCCAGCTATCGCCCCCGTCCTCGGTCTTCGCCAGGATCGGCGGGAATTCGCAGGGGCCGACGCATTTGGTCTTGGCGACGAGGTACCCGACCGACGGCGTGACGAACTGAATCCGGCCGACGTTGCAGGCGATCTCGCGGGTAAGTCCGCCCACCATCGCCTTGACGGAGCATTGGACGACCGGCTTCCAGGTCTTGCCGCCGTCGCGGGTCTTGAAGAGGGTGGATGGCACGCTTCCCATCCCGGGGTAACCCGCCGCGACACCTTCCGTCGGGGAGCTCATCGCCAGCGCATGGACGTATTGGGGGGCAGCGCCGAGGTCTTCCCATGATTCGCCGTCCCGGGTGCGCAGGATCCTGGCGCCACTGCTGCCCGCGCCCCCGATGACCGCCCAGCCGTGGGTCTCGTCGAGGAAGCGGAGGAGCCGGACCGGGGGATCCGCGGACTGGGGATCGCCCCCGAGCTGCGCGGTCCAGGTGGCGCCGGCGTCTTTGGTGTGGATGATCGTTCCGTTGGAACCGGCCACCCATCCTTTGTCGGTGGTGACGAAGAAGACTTCGCGGAAGTCGAGGTCTTCGGTGAAGCTCACCGATTCCCAGACTCCCTTGAACGGCGGCGGGGCGGCTGGCCGCGGCTGCTGCGCGGTTAACGGGACGGCGGTGAGCGTGGCGAGCGCAACGACGAGGCGGGAGAAGATCGGCATGCGAGTGGCCCCCTGGGGAAGATGTGTCACTCGTTAGGTCGCCGATCGGCGGAAGGCGTTACATCGGGGGCAAGCCCGGATCCCCAAGGAGGACGAACGGGGCCCAATAGGCCGGGTGGCTGGTGGCCGTTCCGGTCCCGATCCATCGCTTCCGGACCGTTCGAAGCGCCTCAACCGGTGGCCGGCCGTCATGGAGCTCACGATACAGCTCAGTCATGAACCGGCTCGTCGACCGGTCAGTCACCGGCCAGAGCGTCACTAAGGTGCTCCGGGCCCCCGCCGACAAAAATGCGTGCGAGAGTCCGACCACGCCCTCCCCCCGCACCCGCCGGCCCAGTGCGGTCTCGCACGCGGACAATGTCACCAATTCCGCCGTCAGCGAGAGCCGCCGAATCGCCGCCAAATCCATCATGCCATCCGCCAGCACCAGCCGGCTCTGATCCGGCTCAAGGTCCGACACCCGCGCATGGGTGGCGAAGTGCAGATACCGATACCGCTCCGGCCGGAGTCCGAGCCACCGCTCCATCGTCACCGCCCGCCCCACCAGCAAGTCGGCCCCCCCGTTCCGGTACAACTCACCAAGCGCCCTCGCCTCCTCCTCCGCGAACGGAAGATCGATCTCCTCCGCTGCCCCGCCCCCCCGATCGCCGAGTGCCGAGCGCCGAGCGCCGAGTGCCGAGCCCGGATTCCCGACCGCGAGCATGGCCCGCTCCCACCGAGCCGGCGGTCCGCGGCGGGCCAACGCGGTGAGGACCGAGGCGGACGGCCCATAGCTGATCCGGTGGGTCGCTCCGAGCGGGGCCGCGTTTGGCGCCGGGAGCAGCACCTCGAGGGGGAGTCGGGCCAGCGGCCCATCCATGACGGCCATGATGATCGAATCACCTGCCGCCGGCTTGAGGGGGGCGAGGATCTGTTGGTAGACCCGAGCGGCGGCTGGTCGCCACGCTGAATCGCCGGGACGCTCGATGGTCCGCCGGAGAAATTCGACCGTGGCCTCGAGCGAATCCGTCCGGCCCAACTGGTGGCCGCGGATCTCGGTTCCGGTCACCCACCAGCCATACGCCGCGCTATCACCCCAGAAGACCGAAAAAAATGCGGTCCCGGGTTGGCCCAGAAGCCGGGTCCGAATCTCGGCCAGCGAGGCGGGCGCCGGATGCGCCATTGGGGTCGCGGTCTCCGCCGATTCGAGTGAATCGCGGAGGGCCTGCGCCTCGGCCTCGGCGAGCCGCTTCTGGGATGAGTCCCCGCCCGCCGCCGCTTCCTCGAATCGCTGCCGGAGGCGTTGTTTGAGCTCGGCACTCGGCGCTCGGCGCTCGGCACTCGGTTGGCGCTCGGCGATGACTTCGAGGAGCATTCGGGCCCGGGCTCGTTCGGCCACGGCGAAGGCCCCGGCGACGTCGCCGCGGGCGACGAGGGTTCGGATGGCCCCTTCGTAGATTCGCCATTTCGGTTCGGTGACGCCGAGGCGGAGGTCGCCCATGGCGAGGCGGCCCCGCCACGATTCCAGCAGGTCGATGCCCTGGAGGAAAAATTGTGGCGCATCGGGCCGGCGCTCCAACTCGGCCACGCTTCCCATCAGGGCCAGGACGTCGAGTTCCGCATCGGGTGCGCCGAGCGAATCGGCAACCGTCCGGGCCACGGTCACCAGCCGCCGGGCGGCCACTCGGTCGTTCCGGCCGATCGCGAGTCGGACCTGGGCCGCCAGGATCCGGAACCGCTCGAAGGCGAATCCACCCCGGACGGCCGGGTCGAGCGCGCGGGCGAAGCTGGCCGCGGCGGAGTCGGGGGCTCCTTCGGCCATCGCGATCAGGCCGAGATTGGTCAGCGCGATGACCCGGTAGATCGCCGGCGCCCCGGTGCCCAATGCCAGTGACTGCTCGACGTGTTCTCGTGCGGCCGCGAGGTTGTTCGCCTTAAGGAGATACTCGGCCAGCGAGTTGCGGGCGTAGACCATCGACCCGGTATCGCCTAACGCCCGCGCCGAGGCGAGCGATTGGGTCATCAGCTCGACGGCTTGGTCGAGCCGGCCGGTGTACGAGCGGAGCGCCGCCAGGTTGCTGATCAGGTAGCCGCCGGTCGAGGTGTCGGCCACCCGGCGGGTGATGGCCAGTCCCTCCTCGTAGGCGGCCGCGGCCTCGGTGAGGCGGCCGACAGCCCCATATTCGACTCCCATGCTGTTGAGCGCCCCCGCCAGTGCGTGCGGGGAGTTCCCGTAGCGGCGTTCCAGCTCCAAGGCGCGCTCCGATTCGTGGACTGACCGCCGGAACAACCCTCGCCGGGAGTAGATCGTCCCGAGTTGAAAGTGAACGCGGGCTTGGAGGTCGCCCGCATCGAGGCGCTCCGCCAACCCGAGGGCCTGCTCGCAGTCCGCGATCGCCTCCGCCGGCCGGCCGAGCCTCGATCGGAGCCCACACCGCATCAAGTAGGTCCAGGCGTGGCGGGAGGAGTCCGAGCTGGCGAGGAGAAACGCGTCGCGGATGGCGACCTCACTGCTGTCGGTCCGGGCCAGGCGCATCAGGGTCTGCGCCCACCAGAGCTGGGCCCGCCACCAGCCGGTGGTATCCTGCGCCAGCGCGAAGGAATCACGGAGCCGCCGGTATTCGGGGTGGGCTTTCGCGAATCGTCGCTCGTCTCGGAGGCTGTCGGCGGCGAAGAACGGAGAACGGGGAGGGCTCGATCGGAAGTCTGCCTGGCAGCCGGTGCCTAACCACACCACCGCGGCGCCGGCTCGCATCAGGGTAACCAGGGCGCGGGGCATCAGGTCAACGGGGATCGCCGCGGGCGCGGAGCGGGATGAGCGGGGAGCGCCCCACCGGCCGGCGGAGGAGGTCGAACCCCTCGACCTCGAGGTAGAGCGCCGATCCCGCCCCGCCGGCGGCAAGCGAATCGGCCGAGAGGCTGACGCTGGTGTCGGCCACCTGCCGGGTCACCAACAGACGGCCGCCTTCGGCGAAGACCCGTACCCGATAGGAGGTCGCCTGGGGGACGGCCGGCCAGACGGCGGTCCAGATCCCCGCACTTAGCGCGCTGTGGACGGCAAGGCTATCCTCCGCCCCCCGGATGGTGTCGTCGTCCCCGACTTTCCGTAATCCAATCGCTTGCCAGGTCCCGAGTGCGAGGACGCCAAGTCCCGCCGCGATGGCCAGGGGTATCCACCCCGCGCGCCCCCGGCCGGCCGGCAGGGCGCCCCGGTGGGTCAGGGCCGAGCGGATGCCGGTCCCGCCTTTGACGAGGGCAAAGCACCGGTCGCACCCGAAGAAGTGGGCCTCGAACCCGGCCGCCTCAGCGTCGGACAGCCGGCCCGCCACGTAGCGGCGGTCCAGTTCGTGTTGGTCAACGAACTCGCAGGTCATCGGTGGCTCGGGCATCATCTCAGGGTTCCCGAAGGAGTCGCCGCGTTTCATAGCCGCCACTCGCCCAGCACGCCGGCGAGCCGCTCCAGCGCCCGGTGCTTCCGGACTCGGAGCGCCCCGGCAGTCAGCTTGAGCCGGTTCGCCGTCTCAGTGCTCGGCTCCTCGTCGAAGTAGATCCGGCGAAGCAAGTCGCGGTCGCCCGGGTTGAGTTCGCCGAGCGCCCGATGCACGACCGTGCGGGCCTCCTCGCTCACCAGGGCGTCGAGGGGACCCGGCTCGGCCCGGCCTGGGTCCATTCCCGTCATCCGCTCGAGGGCTCGTTCCTCCCGCCCTCGGGACCGGTAGTGATGCAGGCAGACGTGGGTCGCGGTCTGGAACACGAATCCAGCCAGGGCGTCCGGGTTCTCGACCCGTCCGCCCCGGAGCGCCTCGGTGACCCGGCGGAGGACCTCCTGCGCCAGGTCTTCACCGAGCGCCGAGTCGCCGAGCCGCCGAGTCCCGAAAACACGGAGCCGCTCCCAGAACCGGTGGGCAAGGTTCTGTTCGAGTGCCTCGGCTACCGGCTCGGAGTGGGCCACTGGGGCTCGATTGGGGTGAACCGGGAATCTCCGGCTTGGACCGCCAGTCCGCAAGGCGGCCTCTTGGCCATCACGACATACGGTTTCGGGCCCCGGTCCTCCCCGATCTCCCACCAGCCGAGCCGCCGGTAGAACTCGGCCTGCCCGGGCGTCAGCAGGTACACCATCTCTACGCCGAGCCGGCCCGCCACCATGACGGCGTGCTGGACGAGTTGGCTACCGATCTGGTGGCCCCGTTCGGACGGTACCACGTACACGCTCGCCACCCACGGTGTCAGGTGTCGCCACTCGGGCAGATCCTCCACCAGCAGGCTCGCCGAGCCGACGAGGGCCTCATTTCGAAAGGCCACGAACGTGGTGGGAATCGCCGCGCGGTTTCGATGGGTCCGAAGTTCCTCGAGCGCGATTTCGTAGCTCCAGTTCGGGATCAGATCGCGCCATTCGGCATGATGCCACCGGGCCAGAATCGGGGCGACATCGGGGTGATCGGCCAGGTATTCGATCCTGAGCATTACCGCGTGAACCGAAGCCGGACGATGGTCGGCAAGCCGTCGTCGCCCTCGACGGCGGCAAGCAATCCGTCCCGGGTGAACGTCATCCCGCCATACTCGGGCAATCCGATCGGCGTGGTGAGTTGGCCGAGCCACGCTCCGTCCGTGCCGAAGACATCAAACCGGGTCTTGGTCGAGTCCGAGCCGATCAAGTGCCGGGCCCAGATCATCCCGGACGGGTCGACCTTGAGTCCAACAAAGGCCGGTGCCACCGTCGGCACGTCGCTCAGCTTGACCACTCCTCGCGCGACCTCTTCGCCAACCATACCCTTGGCGTTCTTGATCATCTCTTCGACCTGGGCTTGGCGCAACGATTCGGGAATTGGATCCGCCGTCCACGCCCGCGTCATGATCCGGGTGGTGTCGCGGCCGGCGGGACTTCTGACGATTCGATACTCAGCGGTCCAACCGGTGATGACCCCGCCCTCGGGGTGGAACGCGTGGACCACGGTCGGAGTGAACGGAACGCTGGTCGACATCATGCTCCGTTCCTTGCCCGTGCCCAGACTGACGAACCGCCACTCCTTGGTTTCGGCCTCGCGCGTGGGGACAAACAGGGTGTCAACCACCTCGCCGCTCATCCGGTACCGGGTGAAAGCCCGCCCCGGCGAGGCCCCCGCTGAGTCCCGCGGGATGGCCGTGGGGACATAGATCCGTTCGGTGTTGTCGATAAAGATCTCATCCCAGTAGCAGCAGGAGGATTTCCAGCTCCGCAGATAGGCACCCGAGGTGTCGAATACCGAGGTCCGCGAGCTCATCGGATCGTGCACGACCAGATTCGACCCCCGGACCGCGATAAACGCAACCCGGAACTCCCCCGGTCCGGCGCCCTCGCGGCCAATGGCGCGGACAAAGGCGCCGGTCGAGTCAAAGACCTTGACCATCATCGGCTTCCGATCGGCCACGTAGACCCGGCCCGCGTCATCCACGCCAATCGAGCCCGGTTCAACCAACTGCCCCGGCCCCTCGGCGCTCCCGAACCGGGCCACCTCCACAATGTCCCACGCCCGGCTCGAGTCGGCCCATAACGTCGGCTGGGCGCTGGAGACTTGGACGACACCGGATGGGAGCGTGTCGATCGTCGCCACGGGGCGTTTGGCGGCATTGCTTGCGGTGCAGGCGTTCAGGAGGAGAAGGCAGTACTCGGCACTCGGCACTCGGCACTTGGCGCTCGGCATCTGGCACTCGGCTTTGGTGGGGGGCTCTCGGCTTGGATGGCGGAAGGGCTGGAATGGTTGCTCAGCCTGGCCGGCGGAGGGCTTCCACTTGCTCATCGAGGCCGGTGGGGGTCCCGATCGTGTCGGCTAGGTCGGCCAGCATTTCTTCGTGCCGCCAGATCCATTCTAATACCGACAGCTCGCCGGCCAAGGCCCGGCGTTCCTCGTCCTCGTGGAGCGCCATTTCGAGGGCCAATCGGACTTCGGCGTGGAGGGTGACGATTCGGGATTCGACGTTGTCGAGCGGCATCCGGACCAAATGCGACCGGGAAAAGGTCTGAAACGCACCCTCGGGTCCTCCCGACGCTTCGAGCCATCGGACCGCTTCCGTCACGGTCTCTTGGTTGCCACCTAACGGGTTGACCTTGGGCAGTAACAACGACGCGGCCAACCGGCCTTCCTGGCCGTGAAGAACGGCCCAGTCCGGGTCGGCGTCCCGCGTGAACTTGAGCAAGTCAAACCGGCCGAACCGCTTCAAGTGCTGGACCATCAGCGCCCAGCCGCCCGGATCGGTGTCGTCCCGGATCAACAGAGCATTCTGGATCTGTGCCGAGGAGAGCTCCATCGTCCGACCGCCGCCCAAGGGGACCGAAAGATCCGGCCGGCGCATCAGGTGATAGATCGCACCTAACGCTCCGGCCGACAGGAGCAAGGGTGGAATCGGCCCGGCCAGCATCGCCAGGGCGGGCCCCAACGCCATCAGCCCGGGCGCACCCACGACCGCGGCCACCCGCCGAATCAGCCGCCGGTTGTGGCGCCGGAGGAACTGCTGCCCGTACCGCCATGCCGCGAACTCGGGCCGGAGCGGCTTCCCGATCCGGACCAACTCCAGCCCCTCCGGCATCTTGGCCAGGCCGACATTGCTGGTGGAAACCCGGACCTGGGTGCCCCGGAACCGCCGCTCGCAGTGCTCAATCGTTTCCCAGCGGTCTTCAAACGGGGTCAGATTCCAGCGGGCGCACGCCAAACAAATGACCCAGAGCCGGCCCCGGGCTTCGTCGAAAGCAACCCGGCGGCCAACCGGCAGGTGCTCGAGCTCTTGGTTGTGGCCCAGGGGGGTCTGGCAGAAGAGGCAGTCGGCGTACATCCACTACGGTGCGGATTTTCCGAACCGGTGACAAGCCGGTTCGGCCGACTCGTCACCCGAATGCAATCCTCCTGTAATCTACCGCACCATCCGCGCGAGCTCGGCTTCAGCCGCGATATAGCCGAACGCGCTCCACTGCGGCATGGCGATGATCCGTTCGAAGATCCTCCGGGCCTCCGCTTTTCGGCCGTTGTACAGGTGCCAGTTGCCAACCCCGTAGGCCACCGTAGCATCCTGGACCGCGTCGCCTTGATCGGCCGGAGTCAGAATCGCGTCGGGGGTGATCTCGCCCCGGTACATCAGCAACAGCCGGTGATAACTCCCGTTCTCGATGATCGTCATGCCGGCGGTGATCGGCTCGAGCACCTTCGCCGCTTCCGCCTCGCGGCCCAACCGGCGGAGCGTCATGTACAGCCAATGACTCGACGCCACCACCATGTCGGGATTGACCGCGATCTTCACGTCCTCCTGATAGAACGGCAACGCCTTCGCAAACGCCCCCTGGAGGTAGTATCCGAGCGCCAGGTGATACCGGATGTTGGATTGGAGGGTACTCGTCGGGATCCCCTGGGCGTTCGGGATGCCGTCTGGCTCGACCTCGTCCGCCTTGCCCCGCGTCAGTTCAGCCGCCTTCTCAAAATCGCGAACCGCCAGGTCGAACTTCCGAATCGAGAGATACCGATGCCCCCGATGGCGATACAGCCGAGCGTCGGCGGGGTAACGCTCAATGCCCTTAGTGTAGACCCCAATCGCCTCCGCATATCGGCCCAGGTACGCGGTACGCCGGCCCACCCAGATGATTGAATCCGGATCCGTCGGCGTGTGCTCGAACGCCTTTTGAGCCGCCACCAAGTTCCCCTCGTACAGCGCCCGCACCGCCGCCCCCAGCGCCGGCCGCACCAACGGCTTCCCGAGCAACGACGTCGCCTCAACGTCCGACGCCTGCCCCCGCAGAACCGCCGGCGCCAACCCCAACAAAACGATCACCAATAATCTCATCCCACCCCCCCGTTGTAGTGCCGAGCGCCGAGTGCCGAGCGCCGAGTGCCGAGCGCCGAGTTACCTTCCCATTTCATTTTCGGGAGTCCGCCCCATGCTCGTGCTGTCGCTGGCCGGCGTCCTGCTCGGCCTGGTCACCCAAGATACGACCCGCCGCCCCGCCGGACTGCCCCTCCAAGCCGCCGCCCGTTCGTTCCGGCTCGAAACCAGTCGCGGTACCTGGATTTCCCTCGACCTGACCCCCGACGGCCGGACCATCGTGTTCGACCTGCTCGGTGACCTGTATACCATGCCGGTGACCGGCGGCCGAGCGACCCGCCTCACCAGCGGCCTCGCGTTCGATTCCCAGCCGAGGGTCAGCCCCGACGGCAAGCGCGTTGCCTTCATGTCCGACCGAAGCGGCAGCGACCACGTCTGGACCCTGGCGCTCGACCTGAAGGATACGGTTCAGATGACCAAGGGCAATCTCGACGGCGTCAGCTCGCCGGAATGGACCCCCGACGGGCGGGGCATCGTCGTGACCCGCGGGTCGGCCGGCCCTGGAGCCCCGAAGCTCTGGCTCTACCTCGTAGCCGGCGGCAGCGGCGTTCAACTGATTCGCGATCCGGTACCCCGCCAGGCCCTGGGTGCCGCCTTTGGCCCGAATCCCCGCTACCTCTGGTATGCCTTTCGGGACGACGGTTTCCAGTACAATCTCCGGCTTCCCTCCTACCAGGTGGCCGTCTACGATCGCGATGCCGGAACCCAGACCGCGATGACGGCGCGTCAGGGATCCGCTTTTCGGCCCGCACTCTCGCCCGACGGGAAATGGCTGGCCTACGGCACTCGCTACAAGACGGAATCGGGGATTCGGCTTCGCGATCTGGCCACCGGGAACGAACGCTGGCTCGCCTATCCGATCCAGCGAGACGACCAAGAAGGTTCCTCCTCGCTCGACGTGCTGCCCGGCTACACCTTCACGCCCGATTCCCGCGAGGTCATCGCGTCCTTTCAGGGCGAGATCTGGCGGATCCCGGTCTCCGGCGGCGCCCCGGCCAAGATCCCGTTCCAAGTGGCCGAAGACATCGCGATCGGACCGGAAGTCCGGTTCGCGTATCGAGTCGACACCGGGATGGTCCAGGCCCGTCAAATTCGGGACGCGGTCCCTTCGCCCGATGGGAAGCGACTCGCGTTCTCGGCGCTCGGCAAGGTCTATGTCATGGACTATCCTGGGGGGACGGCGCGTCGGGTCTCGGCACTCGGCGTGGGGGAGTACTACCCGGCGTGGTCGCCGGATGGGGCGGCGGTGGCCTTTGCCACCTGGTCCGATCGGGACGGCGGCCAGATTTACCGAGCGCCGGCCGCCGGGCCGGGGCCGGTGACGAGGTTGACGCGCGTTGGTGCCCGGTATTCGCAGCTGGCCTGGGCTCCGGACGGGCAGCGGATCGTGGCCGTTCGTGCGGCCACCCGCGACATGCAGGAAACCCTGGAGCGATTTGGATCGGGGCTTGGCGCTGAGCTCGTCGCGGTTCCAGCGTCCGGCGGCGAGGTCACGGTCATTGCGCCGACCGGTGGGCGCCAAACACCCCACTTCACCGCTGACGCAACCCGGATCTACACCTACAGCGGGGCCGATGGACTGGTCTCGATGCGGTGGGACGGGACCGACGTGAAGGGCCATCTCAAGGTTACCGGGCCGATGCCCCCCGGCGGAACCACGCCCCCCCCGGCCGACCTGGTTCTGATGGCGCCGACCGGTGATCAAGCGCTGGCCTTGGTCGGAAACGAGATCTATGTCATGGCGGTGCCCTATGTCGGCGGGCCGACTCCGGCGGTGTCGGTGACCGATCCGGCCACCGCGGCGGTCCCCGTCAAGAAGCTGACCGATATCGGCGGGGAATTTCCGGCCTGGCGGGCCGATGGCCGGAAGGTCCACTGGTCGATCGGCAACGCGCACGTGGTCTACGACCTCGACTCGGCCAAGGCCACCGAGCAGCGGATCCGGATCACCGCTCGTCGAGATCTCCCGAGTCAGAGTCTGGTGCTCCGCGGCGGCCGGGTCATCACCATGAATGGGCGCGCCATCGTCGAGAATGCCGACGTAGTGATTCAGAACGACCGGATCGTGGCGGTCGCGCCGGTTGGGGCTCGGATCAGCCCGCCCGGCGCCCGGATCATCGACGTGGCCGGGAAGACCATCGTGCCGGGCTTCATCGATGCCCATGCCCACTACCGGCACTCGCCCGGCATCCATTTCGAGCAACCCTGGGCCTATCTCGCGAATCTGGCGTTCGGGGTCACCACGTCACGCGACCCCCAAACCAGTACCACTGATGTGCTGGGCTATTCCGATCTAGTTGAAACCGGCCAGATGATCGGCCCCAGGGTCTACTCGACTGGCCCAGGAGTATTCGCCGGAGAACAGCTCAAGAACCTCGACCACGCCCGGTCGGTGCTCAAGCGATATAGTCAATATTACGACACCAAGACACTCAAGATGTACCTGGCGGGTAATCGCCAGCAACGGCAGTGGATCATCATGGCCGCCAAAGAGTTAGGATTGATGCCGACGACGGAAGGAGGGATCGACTTTGCCCTTGAGGTCACTCACGCTCTTGACGGTTACTCCGGAGTCGAGCATTCGCTCCCGATCTATCCGATCTTCGAGGACGTTGTCAAACTATTTGTCAGCAGCGGCACGACCAATACCCCAACCCTCCTGGTGGCCTACGGGGGCCCCTGGGCCGAGAACTACTACTACGCCACCGAGCGAGTGGCCGATGACCCCAAGCTGGAGCGTTTTCTGCCCGCCGCCGAACTCGACGCGCGGGCCCGCCGCCGGGGAGGCAACCCTGGCGTCGCCGGATGGGTCATACCCGAGGAACACATCTTTTCGAAGCACGCTCAGTTTGCCAAAGCGGTGGTGGAGGCCGGCGGCCGAATTGGGGTCGGGGGGCATGGCCAGCTCCAGGGCTTGGGATTCCACTGGGAGCTCTGGTCGGTCCAGTCCGGCGGGATGTCTCGGCATGATGCGCTCCGGGCTGCTACAATTCTCGGCGCCGAGGCCATCGGCCTCGAGCCGGATCTGGGTTCGATCGAGCCTGGGAAGCTGGCAGACCTTGTCATCTTGGATCGAAACCCGTTGGACGATATTCGAAACTCCACAGCCATTCGTTACGTGATGAGAGGCGGCAGGCTCTACGACGGGGACACCCTCGACGAGATTGCCCCTAACACCAAACCGTTGCCCAAACCCTGGTGGCGCGACTCCGCGCCGCCGAAGCCCTAGCCCTAGGCCCTCGTCCATGTACTTGCACCTCCTGCTCGCGGCTGCCGCGTTCTTCCAGGACAGCCTGCCCCTCAAGTCCGCCCGGATGGCCAAGTTCACGGCCACCAAGGGCACCTGGATGTCGGTCGACGTCAGTCCCGACGGCCGAACCATCGTGTTCGACATGCTCGGCGATCTCTACACGATCCCGGTCACCGGAGGCACCGCCACCCGGCTGACCAGCGGGATGGGTTATGACGCCCAGCCCCGCTTCAGTCCCGACGGGAAGCGGCTGGCCTTCTTCTCCGACCGGGCCGGTGGCGACAACCTCTACGTCAGCAACGCCGACGGCACCGGGATTCGCCGGATCACCTATGGCATCCAGGGCACCCATGTGTCGCCGGAATGGATGCCCGACGGGAAATACGTCGTGGCGTCGAGTGCCGCCGGAGGGTTCGGCGCCTGGAAACTCATGATGTACGACGTCCAGGGAGGCACCGGCGTCATGTTGACCCGGAACAGCGGTGGCACCGCTTTCCTCGGCGCCGCGCCATCGCCCGACGGCCGCTACATCTATTACGCCTCGCGCCAAGGCCCGTGGGAATACAATGCCGCGATGCCCCAGGCCCAGATCGGGGTCTACGACCGGGAAACCGGGAGCACCACGGTTCAAACCACCCGATACGGCAACGGGATCCGCCCGGCCGTGTCACCCGACGGCAAGTGGCTCGTCTACGGAAGCCGCGAAGGCCAGCAGACCGGTCTGAGGATCCGCGAACTCGCGAGCGGCGATGAGAAGTGGCTGGCGTTTCCGGTCCAGCGTGACAACATCGAATCGGTACCGGATCTCGATTTCCTTCCCGGGTACTCCTTCACGCCCGACGGATTGGCCCTCGTCCTCTCGTACGGCGGCGAATTGTGGCGGGTGCCGGTGAGCGGAACGGCTCCGGCCAAGATCCCCTTCACGGTCAATGCCGAAGTGGCCGTCGGGCCCGAGGTCAAATTCGAATACCCGATCGAAGACACCCCGACCTTCACGGTGCGCCAGATCCGCGACGCGGTTCCGTCCCCGGATGGCCGCCGGATCGCGTTCACCGCGCTCGACAAGCTGTACCTGGCGGACCTGCCGAACGGAGCCCCGCGCCGGGTTACCACCGCCGAAACCGGGGAGTATTTCCCGGCCTGGTCGCCGGATGGGACGGCGTTGGCCTATGTGACCTGGGACGGCACTGAAGGCTACCTGATGCGGACCACCGTCTCCGGCGGCCAACCCCAACGATTGACTCAGACCAGTGCTTACTACCAGGTCCCGGCGTGGTCGCCGGACGGCCGCCGGATCGTCGGGGTCCGGGCCGCGGCGCGGAATCTCACCGAACAGATCGATCCCTTCATCGGTGACGGGCAGGGCGCCGAGTTCTTCTGGGTCAGCTCGACCGGCGGCGAACCGACGACCATCAGGCCGACTGGCGGGAACCTGAGCGCGCCGCACTTCACGGCCGACAGCGGCCGGATCTATGTCTATGGATTCTTCCCGCCGGCTCCCGGCGCTCCACCGCAGGGATTCACCGCGGCGCTGGCGTCGTTCCGATGGGACGGCACCGACCTGAAGCAGCATCTCCAAGTGACCGGCCCGCTCCCGCTCGGCTTCTTCGCCCGTACCGGCCCGGAATACCGGGAGCCGTTTGCGCCGAAGCCGGCTTCCACTTCGATGGGAGATCTCCTCCCATCCGACTATATGAGCGCCAAGGAGCCAGCGGTTCAGGGTCCCCGAGCCGACGTGATTCGAATGGCCCCGACGGGTGACTTGGCCCTCGCGGCGTTCGGAAACGACCTCTACGTGGTCAGAGTGCCGAAGATCGGCGGCGGGGTGCCGACGGTGTCCGTCGCCAAGATCGACAGCTCGGCCACCCGGGCGCTCAAGCTGACCGATATCGGCGGTGAGTTCCCGACCTGGAGTGCCGATGCCCGAACGATTCATTGGTCGATCGGCAATGCGTTTGTGTCGTACGATGTGGCCCGCGGCTTGGCGGTCGACGATAGCCTGCGCGCGGCTGGCGCCGACACCGCCACCCGGGTTCGCGGTCAATACCAACCGGTCGAGCAACGAGTTCGAGTCATCGCCGACCGGGATATTCCCCAAGGCACCGTGGTTCTTCGCGGGGCCAAGGTGGTCACGATGCGGGGCGGCGAAATCGTCGAAAACGCCGATGTCGTGGTCAGGAACCAGCGGATCGTAAGCGTCGGTCCCCGCGGCTCGGCTCCGGCCGATGCCCGGGTCATCGACGTGGCCGGCAAGACCATCGTCCCGGGCTTCGTCGATACCCACTCTCATATGTGGTCGGGGTGGGGCATTCACTGGCCCCGGAATTGGATCTACGACGCCAACCTCGCGTACGGCGTGACCACCACCCGCGATCCGCAGACCGCGACGACCGACGTGTTGAGCTACCAGGACCGGGTCGATGCCGGCTCGATGCTGGGGCCACGGGTGTACTCGACCGGCCCGGGGGTGTTCTCCGGCGATCGGATCGGGTCGCTCGAGAAGGCCCGGAGCGTGCTCAAGCGGTACAGCGACTACTACGACACCAAAACGTTCAAAATGTACATGTCGGGGAACCGGCAGACCCGGCAGTATTTGATCATGGCGTCCAAAGAACTGAAGTTGATGCCCACGACCGAGGGCGGGCTCCAGTTCATGCTCAACATGACTCACGCGATCGACGGATACCCCGGTATCGAGCACTCCATTCCGCTCTATCCGATGTATGACGACGTCGTCCAGCTGCTGAAGGCTTCGGGGACCACCAATACCCCGACCCTCTTGGTCACCTACGGCGGACCGTGGGCGGAGAACTATTACTATGCCCGCGAGAACACCGCGGGTGACGCCAAACTTCGCCACTTCACCCCCTCAGAAGAGTTCGACAACAAGACCCGGCGACGAGGCGCCGGACCCGGTCCTACCGGCTGGGCCCATGAATCGGAGTTCATGTTCACGAAGCACTCGGAGTTCAACAAGCACTTGATCGAAGCCGGCGCCTGCAGCGGGGTCGGGAGTCACGGCCAACTCCAGGGCCTCGGGTTTCACTGGGAACTCTGGTCGATGCAGAGCGGCGGGATGAAAAATCACGACGCCTTGAAGATCGCCACGCTGTGCGGCGCGGAGGCCATCGGCCTTGGAAAAGACCTGGGTTCGATCGAATCGGGCAAGTTGGCCGATCTCGTGATCCTCGATAAGGACCCGCTCGAGAATATCCGAAACACCAACACCATCAAGTATGTGATGAAGAACGGCCGCCTGTTCGAGGGCGATACTATGAACGAAATCTGGCCGCGGCAGAAAGCGGCGCCAAACGAACCTTGGCGTCACACCGCGCCGGCCAACACCACGGGGATCCGCTAATCATGACTCGCTCACTCGTTCTCGCGGCGCTCCTCGTTTCTCCCGCCTTCGCTCAGGCCCCCACAGCCCCCGGGGGGCCGGGCGGCCCGCCTCCGAAGCCCCTGCCGCTGGAAGCCAAGCGGAAAGGCGAATTCACCGCCACCAAGGGCACCTGGATGTCCTTGGATGTCAGCCCCGACGGTCAGACCATCGTGTTCGACATGCTCGGCGACATCTACACGATGCCGATCGGCGGGGGCAGCGCCACGCCCTTGGTGACCGGCATGTCGTTCGACGCCCAGCCGCGGTTTAGCCCCGACGGGAAGAAGATCGCGTTTGTCTCCGACCGGTCCGGCGGCGACAACCTGTTCACGATGACGCTCGACAAGTCGGACACCACGCAGGTGACGCAAGGCAACGGGTCACAATATGTCTCGCCGGAATGGTCGCCGGACGGCAAATCCATTGTCGTAAGCCGGGGGAGCGGCACCTTCCCGACGGCCAAGCTGCATCTCTATCCGGTCGATGGCGGCTCGGGCTTTCCGTTGATTCAACCCGGTCCCCAGACCGCGAACCTCAAGACGCTTGGGGCCGCCTTCAGTCCGGATGGCCGGTACGTCTGGTTCGCGGCCCGGTCCGGCGACTGGCACTACAATGCCCTGTTTCCCCAGTACCAGATCGGGACCTACGATCGACAGACCGGTACCATGACCCAACTCTCGAGCCGGTATGGGTCCGGGTTCCGCCCGGCCGTGTCGCCGGACGGTAAGTGGCTGACCTATGCCTCCCGCCATGAAGCGAATACCGGCCTTCGGATCCGGAGTCTCGTCACCGGGGATGAAAGCTGGTTGGCGCATCCGATTCAACGCGATGATATCGAGGCCCGGGCCACCCTCGATGCCTTGCCCGGCTACGCCTTCACGCCCGACTCCCGCGCCGTCATCATCTCGAACGGCGGCGAAATCTGGCGAGTGCCGGTCGACAAATCGGCCCCTGCCAAGATCGCCCTCAGCGTCGACGTGAAACTCGATGTCGGGCCCGAGGTGAAATTCGTCTATCGGATCGATACCACGGCCAACCTGGTGGCCAAACAGATCCGCAATCCGGCCGCGTCGCCCGACGGCAAGCGGCTGGCGTTCGTGGCGCTCGACCGGGTCTATGTCATGGATCTCCCCAGCGGAACACCCCGCCGGGTGTCGACCGCCGATGTTGGAGAGTACCAGCCGGTGTGGTCGCCGGACGGCAAGTCGATCGCCTACATCACCTGGGCCGACGCCGCCGCCGGCCACATCATGAAAGCGGGTGTCGACGGCCGGCCGGTTCCGCCGGTGCAACTGACCCGGACGGCCGCCCTCTATAGCAATCCGGCCTGGACGCCCGATGGGGCTCGGATCGTCGCCACCCGCCAAGCCGGTCGCGATCTCGTCGAGGCCTCCGGGAACGGCGGCGGCGTCATTGGCGGCGATTTCGTATGGGTTCCCGTGGCCGGCGGCGAGGTCAAGATGATCGCGCCGACGGCCGGCCGCGATGTGGCGCATTTCGTCACCAGCCAGCCGGACCGGATCTACGCGTCGAGCTTCGGAGAGGGGTTGGTGTCGTTCCGCTGGGACGGAACCGACGTGAAGCAGATTATCCGGATCACCGGGCCGTCGCCTTTCGGCGCGGTGCCCGGCGGCTCCACGCTCGAGCCCGAGGGTGAGCTCGTGTTCCTGCCCCGCCGGGTGTCACCGGTCAAGGCCGCCGATTTCCGCTTGATCGACGCGCTGGAAGGCGGAGCGCCGTTCCTGCCGGCCAGTCTGATCATGATCGCTCCCAGTGGCGATCGGGTCCTGGCCCAGGTCCAGACCGACGTCTTCTCCATGCCGCTGATTCAGGTCGGCGGGCCGGTGCCCAACGTCAATGTCATGGGCGGAGGCGGCGTGTCGGTTCGGAAACTCTCCGATGTCGGCGGCGAATTCCCGTCGTGGGGCGGCGATGGAAAGTCGGTCCACTTTGCGTTGGGCAACGTCCTGTTCACTTACAATCTGGATCGGGCCAAGATCGTCGATGACAGTCTCAAAGCCGTCAACCGCGCCAAGGCGGACAGCGTCCGGGTCAAGGCCGCGATTCAAGACAGCGTCAAAACCTTGAAAGCCCTGGGCGACAGCTTGATCAAAGCCCTCACTCCGGTACCGGATTCGATCAAGATCAAAATCTTCGATCTCGAGAACCGGCGGGCGGCCGACACGACGAAGGCCAAGCCCGACACCAGCAAGGCCAAGAAGGACGAGAAGCCCGGCTACAAGCCCGAGGAACTCAAGATCAAAGTCGAGGTCGCGCGCGATCTGCCCCGAGGCGTCGTCGTCCTTCGCGGCGGCCGCGCGGTCACGATGAAGGGCAAGGAAATCATCGAGGACGCCGATGTCGTGGTCCGTGACAACCGGATCGTCGCGGTCGGGGCACGGGGTCAGGTTGCCATTCCCTCCGGTGCCAAAGTCATCGACGTGACCGGCAAGACCGTCATGCCGGGCATGGTCGACACCCACTACCACGCCCAGTGGCTGATTCCGGAAATTCACCCGAGCCAAGCGTGGCAGTACCTGACCACCCTGGCGTATGGAGTCACCACCACCCGCGACCCGCAGACGGCGGTCAGCGACATCCTGAGCTACCAGGATCGAGTCGAGGCGGGCGGGATGGTCGGACCCCGGATTTACTCGACCGGCCCCGGATTGTTCGGCAGCGACAACATCAAGGACCTCGATCACGCCAAGACCCTCTTGAAGCGATACTCCCAATACTGGGATACCAAGACCCTCAAGATGTACATGTCGGGCAACCGCCAGCAGCGACAGTGGATCCTCATGGCCGCCAAGGAACTCGGCATCATGCCCACCACCGAGGGTGGGCTCGATTTCAAGCTGAACTTGACCCACGCCCAGGACGGCTATCCCGGCATCGAGCATGCGCTGCCGATCGCCCCGATCTTCGACGACGTGGTCCAGTTGTTCAAGACCAGTCAAACCACCAACTCGCCCACGCTCTTGGTGTCGTACGGCGGGCCGTTTGGTGAGAACTACTTCTATTCGACCGAGGACGTGGTCGGCGACAAGAAGCTCGCCACCTTCATGCCGAAGGGTCAGATCGATTCGCGGGCCCTCCGGCGCGGCTCCGCCTTCGGCTACCAACAGGGTGGGTGGTTCAACAAAGACGAGTATGTCTTCTCCCGTCACGCCGAGTTTATCAAGAAGCTGATTGAAGGCGGCGCCCGGGCGGCGGTGGGCGCCCATGGCCAGATTCAAGGAATCGGCAATCACTGGGAACTCTGGGCCATGGCGTCGGGAGGCTTGTCCAACCACGATGCCCTCAGGGCTGCCACGATTTACGGCGCCGAGGCGATCGGGATGGGCACCGATATCGGGAGCCTTGAACCCGGCAAGATGGCCGACATACTGGTGCTCGATCAGAACCCGCTCGAGAACATCCGGAACAGCAACACGATCAAGTACATCGTAAAAAATGGCCGGGTCTACGAAGGCGACACGCTGAATGAGATCTTCCCGCGGGTCCGGCCCATGGTCAAACAGTGGTGGGCGGACACCAAACCGGTGACCGCCGCCGGTCTCAAATAGCCTGAGGGTTCAAACGCAAAACGGGCGGGCCTTTTCCCGGCCCG
>JANPEL010000415.1:0-7135 GCA_031431925.1 Gemmatimonadota bacterium
CGGGATCGGCAGAGAGGCATCGGCATCGGGATTAGAGGATGGAAATCAGTGGTCTACCCTACGGTATCCCCCGCGCTGGGACAAGGGATAGAACGGTGTTGCCCGAGTGGACCTTGACTGATCGGCCCCGGCCCGCCAACCTCAGTCACACCAATCCAGGCGCACTATGCTCCGCCACGTCCTCCGTCTCGCCCCGGCGCTCGCCTTGCTCACGATGGTAAGCCCGGCCAGAGCCCAGTACATCATCGGCCCCCGCGACGACAAGGCCGTTCGGGCCGACAGCGTCTTCCGGGCCTTCGACCGGACCGACTCGCCCGGCTGCGCCCTCGGCGTCTATGAGAACGGCGCGATCCGCTACGCCCGCGGCTACGGCTTGGCCAGCCTCGAGTACAGCGTCCCGATCTCGCCCCGCACCGTGCTCGACGTCGGCTCGATCTCGAAACAGTTCACCGCGATGGCCATGCTGCTCCTGGAGCAGGACGGCAAACTCTCGCTCGACGATCCGATCCGGAAACTCTATCCCGAGATGCCGCCCTACGCCGACCGGATCACCTGGCGGCGGGCTTTGAGCCAAACCAGCGGGCTCCGCGATCTCTGGACCCTTTGGGGACAGACCGGCCGAACGTTCGCGGGCGACACGGTCGACGCGCTCAACATCATCACCCATTCGGCCGAGCCCAACTACGAACCGGGCGAGCGCTACCTCTATACCAACACCGGGTGGATCCTGGCCGCGCAGGCCGTGTACCGCCTCACGGGCAAGACCCTCGCCCAGTTCGCCGAGGAACGGATCTTCGGGCCGCTCGGGATGCGGGACACCCGCTTCCTGGTGGACCGCGCCGCCATCATCCCGAACTTGGCCGAGAGCTACTCCTTCCGCGAGAAGAGCTACCGGGTCCAGCGCAATCCCTACGACGGCGCGATCATGGGAGCCGGCGGGATCCACACCACCGTCGAGGACTTCGGCCGCTGGCTCAACAACTACGACGCCGCCACCGTCGGCGGGCGGGACGTTGTCACCACCATGACGACCGCCACCAAGTTGAACGACGGCTCGCCGGCCACCTCGGCGCCGGGTCTGGCGTACGCGGTCGGCCTCACGGTCGGGACGGCGCGCGGCCTCCGCGTCGTATCCCACGGCGGCAGCTGGGGAGGCTTCCGGGGCCACTTCCTCCGCTTCCCCGACCAGCGCTTTGCCGTCGCGACGTTCTGCAACCTGACGACGTCGGGCCCGGATTCCTTGTCGCAGAAGGTGGCCGCGATCTACCTGGGCGACCGGATGGAGCCGGACAGCGTGGCGGCCTGGACCGAGCCGCTGGCCCGGGCCCCGCGAGTCGACCTGCCCGCGGCGGAACTCCGCCGGCTGGCGGGCGTCTGGCGGAACGTCGAGCGCGGCGAGGTCCGGCGGACCCGGGTGACCGGGGACACGCTCGTCTCGGACGGCACGCCCCCGACCCGATACGTGCCGTTAGGCGGGAACCGGTTTCGGACCGAGAGCGGGACGGAAGTCCGCTTCGAGGGTGAGGGGCCGGTCCCCGCCCGCATGGTGGTCCGCAGTGCGGGGGGCCTGGTGACCTTCGCCCGGGCCGACACGGTGGCCCTCGACGCCGCGGCCCTCGCCGAGTACGCCGGCGACTATCGGAGCGACGAAGTGGACGTGACCCACACTTGGAAGGTCGAGAGAGGCCAGCTGGCCGCCTATGCGGGCTACCGGCGGCTCGGGATACTGGAACCGAGTTACCGGGACGGATTCATTCGGAGCGGAAGCGTGATCGACGTGGTGCGGGACCGGAAAGGGCGGATCACCGGGTTCCTGGTCGAGTCCGGGCGGGTGCGGCACCTGCGATTCACGCGGGTGCGGTAGCCGAGGCGTAAGGCAAGACCGCGATCTCCTCGACGTGGGCGCACCATCGGACGACCGGCCCGAACTGGTCACCGGATCGATCACCTGGCAGCCAGGACCGGACGGCCCGGCGCCCGAGTCTATCCTTCGCCCCACCCCTTGCATGATCTCCAAGTCGTCAGGAGGACCGGAGGGTTAACCGTCGCAGAGCGAATGGGGGATCACCGGCCAACGTCGTTCACTCGCTGATCGACGCCGCTGGGAAGCAGGGCCGGCGTCAGACCGGCATAGCCGGCTTTACCAGGCCCCGTCGCCGAGCGGCCGGGGGCCGTTAGATTCGAGCATGATCGCGGTCCTGTTCGCCATCGCCACCGCGCAGGTGGCCCAACCCGATTCGATCGGGCCCCGCCTCCAGCACTTCGTCGACAGTCTCGTCGCGGCCCGGCCCAAACTGCCCGGCCTCATCCTGTATGTGAAGGACGGCCGTTCCGGCCGCCAATGGCGGATTGCCTCGGGGTGGTCGGATACCGCCCGCCGGGTCCGGCTCGATCCGGGCCAGCCCCTCCGGATCGCCAGCAACACTAAGACCTACGTGGCGGCGGCGGTGCTCCGACTGGTGGAACGGGGGACGCTCCGGCTATCGGATCCGCTCTCCCGCCATTTGCCGGCCGATCTGAACGCCATGCTGGTTGGTGATGGGTATGCCACCGATCGGATGACGATCGAACAGGTGTTGAGTCACCGGTCCGGGTTGAACGAACACCCGGCCGTGGCGTCTTACGCGGCCGTTGCCTTGGCGGCACCGAAGAAGCGGTGGACGCGGGAGGAACAGGTCCGGTGGTTGGTGGATAGCCTCCAGCCGGTCGGCGCGCCCGGGGAACGGTATCGCTACTCCGATACCGGCTACATCCTGCTCGGCGCGATCCTCGAGCGATATACCGGGAAGAACGTCGGGGTGGCGGTGCGGGAGTTGGTGGATTTCAAGAGGCTCGGGCTGGTCAGAACCTGGTTCGAAACCCTCGAGCCCGAACCGACCAGCGCCGGCCCCCGAGTGCACCAGTACATCGGCGGGTTCGACTCCTACGAATTGGATCCGTCGTTCGACCTCTACGGAGGCGGCGGAATCGACGCGCCCCTCGACGAGATGGGCGGATTCCTCGAGGGGCTCCTGTCCGGCCGGGTGTTTGCGCGGCCGGCCACGCTCGAGACCATGCTCAAGGCGCGGAGTCCCGATCGCGGCGGCTACGGACTCGGGATCTTCCAGGTCGATACGCTGGGCCACCACGGCTACGGACACGCGGGTTTCTGGGGGACGGTCGGATACTACTTCCCGGCGAGCCGTTTGACGGTTGCGGCGGCGGTCACGGAACAAACCGAGGGCCGGGTTGCCTATGCGGCCGTTCCCGCCGTGCTGGCGATTCTCGTTCCGAAGGCACCCCGGAGCTGAGCTTATGGCTTGATCGGGCGCCGAACGGCCAGGCCTGGTACCGCGCCCGCCACCAACGCTTCGTCCCGCACCACGAACGTCCCGTTCACCACGACATGGACGATCCCCGTCGAGGCCACGGCGGGCTCGGCAAAGGTGGCCCGGTCGATCACCCGGGCTGGATCGAAGATCGTGAGGTCGGCGTCGGCGCCGACTTTGATCCGGCCCTTGTTCCGCATCTGGGGCACCGAGGCCTCGAGCCGTTGGGCCGGGAGGAGGGTCATCTTCCGGATCGCCTCCATCAGGCTCAAGGTCTTTTTCTCTCGGACGTAGCGGCCGAGCACCCGGGCGTAGGTGCCCGCCCCGCGGGGGTGGGCTCGGCCGTTCACATACGTCACCCCATCGCTCGCGATCGCGACCAGCGGATGGGCCACCGCGAAGTCGACCGCCGCCTCCGGAATCACGTGGGCGATGATCGGTCCGCCCTCGGCCCGGCGGCGATAGAAGCTCGCCGAGTCGAGCCGTTCGCCGGTGGCGACCCATTCGATGTCGCGGTAGTCCACGCCGAGCCGCTCGCGCCAACCCGGATCGAAGATCGCGGCGCGGATGTCGGTCGAGGCCGCAGTGTACGGATACACCTCGGTACTGATGTCGACGCCGTGCTTCCGGGCGCCCTCGATCATGCCGAGAATTTCGGGAACCTGGCCGATCCCGCTGCTGCCGACATGGACCATGTGGACCGGCGCCCCCGACACCGCCGCGGCCGCGATCAACTCCTGGACCGCCTCGACGCTGCTCCCCGGCTCCTTGACCGAGGCAAACCGGTCATGGACGAAGTTGACGACGCCGCGCTCCTGTGCCACCCGAAACATCCGGACGATCTCGCCGCGGGTGGTGCCCGGCAGGTATTGAATCCCGTAACCGATGCCTAACGCGCCCTGGTCGACCCCCGCTCGAACCCGCGCGGCGATTTGCTCGATCTCGTCAGGCCGCGCGTTCCGATAGACGACCGCGGGGCCGTTCGGCAGCGTGTCCCGGATCACCTCACCGCGAGCGCCGCCGTGCGACATGGTGGCGCCGTAGTTGATGACCGCCCGGCCCTCCCGTTCCCGGTACCAGCCGGAGACGTCGTCCGCGCCGCCTTCGAGTTCGAGCGCGGTGGTGACGCCGTCTTGGGCCTGGAGCCGGCTGCTGAACGGGTCCTGGCCGTGGGCGTGGAGGTCGATGAACCCCGGCGCGATCACGAGTCCTTTGGCATCGACCGTCACCCGGCCGGCCAGCGGGCCGGCCGAGATCGCGGCGATCCGGCGTCCGGTGATCCCAATCGAGCGGACGGCATCGAGCTTCGACGCCGGGTCGATGACCCGGCCGCCGGTGAGGACGAGGTCGTAGCGCGGCGGCTGGGCCTCAGTGGAGGCCGGCAGGGCCGCGAGAGCAAGAGCGACGAAAACAGGGCGCATCAGTGGTCCGTTGATTGGGGTTACTCGCCGTACATTTCCGTGATCAGCCGCCGGAGTGCTTGGGCCTCATCCGGCGACAGGCGCCCGGCCTTGGCGCCAAGCCGCGACTTGCTAACCGTCCTGATTTGATCGACCGCCACCTCCGCTTTTCGTCCCCCGACCCGACACGGCAGCCGAGTCCGCCAGGCCGGGTTCAACTGCGTCGTGAGGGGACAGATCGTGACGGTCTTGAGGACGGCGTTGAGTTCGTCGAGACTCACCACCACCACTGGCCGAGTTTTGGACATTTCCGAACCACGCACCGGATCGAGATTCGCCCAGCGGATGTCGTACCGCTTCACCGGGTCCGCCGCCGCGGGGCCATGCCCGCCGGGCGTTCAGCGACTCGGGCCACCGGAGCGTCCCACGGAGTCGTATCGAGACCGTCCATCGCGGCGGCGTCCCATCCCTCCCAGTCTTCCTCAGCCGCCGCCATCGCCTGCGCGGTCTCGGCCCAAGATAGTTTAGCCGGCCCGCCGTGCAGCGGACGGAGTAGGATGCCGTCGCTCCGTTCCTCCATCACCACGGCCGCGTCGATCCGATACCGGGCCAGGGTGGCGGCCGGGATCCGGACCCCACGGGAGTTGCCGATCCGACTCACCTTCAGCTCGACTGGTTTCATGTTATAACAGTAGCCACATCCTCGAGATCGGGCCAGCCTCCGTTGCCAGACATCCGTCGAATCGCGGCGGTTCGCGCGGTCATGCGATGAGGTCGCCGAGGGCCGACGCTCAGGCTACTCCGGGGGCCGGATGTGGTGCACCACCTCGTAGAACCGGGCCACGTCGAGCATGTCGGCGCCCTCGAACACGACGGTTTGGCCGTCGACCCGTCGCACCCCGTGCATCAGAACCAGGACCTCCGTCATCACCGGATCTTCCCACCGCAACTCGAGCCGCACCGGCCGGGGGAGCCGAAACGGCCGGATTTCGCCCCGCCGTTCCACGCCGCGTTTGACCCCCTCACGGATCAACCGGCGGGCCTCCTCGACCGGTCGCATCGCGGCCGCGTTGTAGCCGATTGCCTCCTTGACCACCGCCGCTTCGATCGGGCCGAACAAGGCCCGGGCCTCGCGGGCAATTACCTGGTCGCCGGAGACGAACACCACCGGAACCCCGAACTCCCCGGCGATGGCCCCGGCAAAGCCGGCCTCCGGCACTTTCCGGCCATTCAACGCCACCTCCACCGTGCCGCTGAACGTATGCGCCAACACGCCGGGGTTCTGGCCCTCGCTGGCGTGAAACCCGACAAACGCCACCGCCGCGAAACTCGAATCGATGCCGTGCACCATCCCGAGCGCCCGGGGCCAGGCCCGGATCAGAATGGCCCGCGGGTCGAGTAGTTCATGGTCGATGTTCTGGGCGTTGCCGTGGGAATCGCCGACCACCACCTCCGTGGCACCAGCGAGGAAGGCCCCCTCGACGGCCGCATTCACTTCGAGGGTCATTAGGCGGCGGTACTTCTGATACTCGGCGCCGGCCGGGGAGGACTGGAGTCGCGACGCCACGCCACCGATGCCCTCCATGTCGGCGGAGATGTAGACCTTGAGGGGCCGTTGGGCGCCGGCCGTGGCTGCGCTGAGAAGGGCCAGCAAAAGTGATATCGGCGTTGATCGCAACATTCCCATTGTCTCCGAAGTGTGATTGATCTCGACTCGGGGGCCCTCCGGCTTGACCAACCGCCGATACCAGTCCGTCACCAAGTCCGTCCCAACGCCGAGGGTTACCCCGGCCTTCTTGAGCCGGGGCTTGGTCGGTTTGCTCCCCGATGTTCCCGTTCAGGCGGAGTTGTTCAGCCTCCCAGGCTCGCTGTCCAACGCCCCTAGCCGACTACCGATTGAGCCACCAAAAGCCCCCGTTCAGAACGGTCGCGAACGCCACCCAGGCGAGATAGGGCGCCAACAACAATGCGGCCCCTCGTGACACCGCCGCGAACCGGCGCATGGTCACTCCGATCAGCACCAGCAGAACGACGATGTCGAACAGCGCGAGGAGCGGCTGCCTCAGCCCGAAGAACAGCCACGACCAGGCGAGATTGAGGCCCAGCTGAACCCCGTAGACCGTCAATGCGCTCCGCACCTCGGGCCGCGAAAACCCCTGTCGCCAAACGAGCCAGCTGGCCACTCCCATCATCAGGTAGAGCGTGGTCCACACCGGGCCGAACACCCAGGAGGGCGGCGCGAAGGACGGCCGCACCAAGGCGGGATACCAGGTGCGGACAGAGTCCATCGTGGAGAACGATCCCAATCCGCCCACCACCAGCGGCAGCAGCACGGCCAGGATCAAGACCACGATGCCGCGCAGCTTCATGCCCAGGCCCTCGCGCCCAGCACCACCGCGGCGCTCACCGTCGCCGACAGGACGGCCC
>JANPEL010000416.1:0-8948 GCA_031431925.1 Gemmatimonadota bacterium
CCGTTGGAGCAGGCGGGGCACCGCGAACACCGGCCCAATGCCCATCTCGTCGGGCTCGCAGCCCGCCACCGCAAAGCCGCGATAGATCCCGAGCGGCTCGATGCCGCGCTGCTCGGCCAGCTTCGAACTCATCACGACACAGGCCGAGGCGCCGTCGGACAGTTGACTCGCGTTGCCGGCGGTGATCGAGAACCCCTCGCCCCGAACCGGCTTCAGCCCGCCGAGGCCCTCGATCGTCGTCTCCGGCCGAGCACCTTCGTCCTTGGTGAGCGTGACGTCCTCGGTGCCGCTGACCTGCTTGGTCTTCCGGTCGAACAGCACTTTGCGGGTGGAGATCGGGACGATCTCCCGGTCGAACCGGCCCGCTTGCTGGGCCGCGGCGTGGCGCTGCTGGCTCTGCAGCGCGTATGCGTCCTGCATGTCTCGGGTAATGCCATACCGCTTGCTCACGGTTTCCGCGGTGTCGATCATCGGCATGTAGAGATCGGGCATCTGCGCGTCGATCCACTCATCCTTCCACCGATAGGTATTCATGTGTTCGTTCTGGACCAAGCTGACGGAATCGAGTCCTCCCGCCACCACGATCGGAACGCCTTCATGAAGGATCTCGTGCGCGGCCATCGCGATGGTCTGGAGCCCGGAGGAGCAGTTGCGACAGACCGTGGCCGCCGAAACGGAAACCGGAAGCCCGGCCCTGATCGCGGCCTGGCGGGCAATGTTGGCGCCGGTGGCCCCCTCGACGAGCGCCGCGCCGAGGATCACATCCTCGACTTCAGCCGGGTCGATCCCGGCCCGTTCCACCGCGTGCCGAATCGCATGGCCGCCCAAGCCGGCACCGTGGGTGTCATTGAGCGCGCCGGTGTAGGCCTTGCCGATGGGGGTGCGAGCGGTGGAAACGATGACGGCATCCATGGACAGCTCCGTTTAGAGTAGGGGTATCGCTTAGAATCCGCCGGCGCAGACAACGACTTGGCCGGAGATGTAGTTCGACTCGGGCAGGCAGAACAAATAGACCGCCCCGGCCGCTTCCTCCGGGGTTCCGGCCCGGCCTAGCGGGATGAATTTCTCGGCCAGATCGAACGACTCCTGAGAAATCCCAACCCGGAGTTTTCGGCCTTCGATCTCGACCGTGGCGCTCCCGTCGGCCACGGCATCGGTCAGGCGGGTTCGGATCAAGCCGAAGGCAATCGCATTCACATTCACCTTGTAGCGACCCCACTCCCGCGCCATCGTCTTGGTGAGCCCGATGATTCCGGCCTTGGCCGCTGAGTAGTTGGCCTGGCCGGGATTCCCGTTCGTTCCCGACGTCGAGGAAATGTTGACCACTTTGCGGTAGACGGCTTGTCCGAGGGCCGCTTCGGCTTTGGCCGCCGTCTTGAAGTACTCGATCGCGGCGCGCATGATCCGGAAAGGAGCCGTGAGGTGGCAGTCGAGGACCGCATACCACTGCTCGTCGCTCATTTTCTGGATCACGTTGTCCCACGTGAAGCCGGCGTTGTTCACCAGAATATCGAGGCGCCCGAATTGGGTCACCGCCGTATCGACGATCCGGGTTCCGAAGTCGGCGGCGGTGACGTTGCCGAGGCAGAGCGCACCTTCACCGCCCCGGGCACGAATCAGGGCCAGGGTTTCTTCCGCCGGCTCGGTATCGAGGTCGTTGACCACGACCTTGGCCCCTTCGGAAGCGAGTTTCAGCGCAATGGCCCGACCGATCCCTCGGCCTGAACCGGTGACGATAGCGACGGTGCCGGAGAGTTTCATGGGGTCGAGTCCAGTGAAGTGAAACCGCGTTGTTCCTGGGCCAGCCGCGCCAACAGTTGCGATGGGCGCCACCACCGGTCGCCGTGCCGCTGTTGGAGACCAACGACCTGTCGATGCACCTCGGCGAGCCCGACCTCTCGATCAGCCCAATACATCGGTCCGCCCCGGCCGGCCGGAAACCCGAACCCGCGGACGTTGGCGACGTCGATGTCGGAGGCCCGTTCGGCGAATCCTTCGGCCAGAATGTCGCAGCCGATGTTGACCAGCACCATCAGCGACCGCGCGAGGATCTCGTCGTCGGTGACGGCGCGGCGGGTGATCCCGAACTCCCGGGCGGTTTCGGCCACCATCGCCGAGACCGCGGCGGACGGCTCGGGGATCCGGCTTCCCGGGGCATAGTCGTAAAACCCGGACCCCGATTTGAGGCCGCGCCGTCCACTGTCCACCAACCGGTAGGCCAGTGCCTCCATGGCCGTCAGGGGCTGATCGCGGGCCCGCTCGGATGGAGGCCGGTACCCAATGTCCAACCCGGAGAGGTCGCCGACCGCGAAGGGGCCCATCGCGAATCCGAACGCCTGGAGGACCCGGTCCACCTGAGCCGGCTCGGCGCCATCGAGTAACAGCTCCCCGGCCTGGGCCCAGTAGCCCGCGCCCATCCGGTTGGCGATGAATCCGTGGCAGTTGCCGGCCACGACCGGCACCTTGCCGAGGCGACCGGCCAGCGCGATCGCGGTCGCCAGCACCACCGGCTCGGTAGCCGCGCCGCGGACGATCTCGAGCAATCGCATCACGTGGGCGGGGGCAAAGAAGTGGAGTCCCAGCACGTGGCCGGGACGGGTCGTTGCCCGGGCCATCTGGTCGATATCGAGAAACGAGGTGTTCGAGGCGAGCACCGCGCCGGGTTTCGCGATCCGGTCGAGCCGGGCGAACGTCTCGAGTTTGACCTCCATCAACTCGAACACCGCCTCGACGACCACATCGGCGTCGCAGAGATCCTCGAGCCCGGGGCGGGCGCGGATCCGGCCGAGGCGAGCATCGTGCTCCGCTTGGGAGAGCCGTCCCTTCGCGAGCGAGTTGGCGTAGTTCTTCCGAATCACGGCGAGGCCCCGTTCCAAGTCCTCCGGGGTTCGGTCGGTAAGAGTGACCGGGATCCCGGCGTTGGCGAAACTCATCGCGATGCCGCCTCCCATCGTCCCGGCGCCGACCACGCCGGCTGCAAGGATTGGGATCGGCTCGAGGCCGGCGGGAACCCCCCGAACCGTCCGGGCTCGTTCCTCGGCCTCGGCCAGGTACTGAAGGGCTGCATCCTCGGAAGGTGTCTTCTCGGTCATTCGAACCTCTTTCATGATGCCGAACGCATTTCGGCCGCGATGCACCGTCCGGCCATCCAGTAATGAAAGGCACTCCACAGGCACACGACGGGAGCGACGAGGAGCGCCACCCGGAGCGAGCCCGGAACGGTCGATCCACCAAGCCGGTCGCTCAACCAGCCCACCACCAGCGGACCACCACCGAGGCCAATCAGATTGATACAGAGGAGCAACAACGCGGAGCTGAACGCCCGGAGCCCCGGCATCACCATTCCTTGAAGCAACGAGTTGACCGGCCCGAAATAGACGTTCTCGGCCACGGCCGGCCCCAGAAATCCGAACAGCGCCAGGTAGGGGTTCCCGGCGTAGAGACCGAGAATCCAGAACGGCGCCCCAATCGCCATGGCCGCGCCCGGGAGCCACGCCAGCCAGCGTCGATCGCGAGCTCCGACCGTGGTGCCGAGCCAGCCACCGAGGCCGGCCCCGGCCAGACCGGCAATCAGGCTGGCGTTCGCGATCCCGGTCCCGACCTCGCCGAGACTCATGCCGTGGTCCCGAAAGAGGAGCGACGGAATCCAGGCACCTCCGGCGTTGGCTTGGAACGAGAGGAGTCCGCCCGCGAACGCGAGGTGGCGGAACGCCCGGTTCCCAAACAGAGCACGAACGCCATCGCGCCAGGGCGGCTGGGGCGTGGTGCCGACCAACCGGCCATCGTCAGTGGTTCGGGCCGGCTCTCGGACGGTGAGCCGGAGCAGCAGGGCGAGGGCAAGGCCCGGTAACCCGAGCACAAAGAAGGCGGTTCGCCAGCCGTAGAATTGCCCGACCCATCCGCCGACCAGCAGGCCGACGGTGGTGCCCAGCGGGATGCCCAGCGAGTACGCCGCGATCGCGGCTGCTCGACGGGCCGGCGGTAGATAATCCGAGATCAGCGAGTGGGCGGTCGGGGTCGAGCCGGATTCGCCAAGAGCGACACCCATCCGGGCCAGGAGTAATTGGAGGTAACTCCCCACCAGGCCCGAGAACGCCGTCATCGCGCTCCAGAGCGCCAAGCCCCAGGACGCGATCGCGACCCGGTTCCCTCGGTCGGCCCACCGCGCGATCGGGATGCCCACGGTGGCGTAAATGATCGCGAAGGCCGTTCCTGACAGCGCCCCGACCTCGGTGTCGGTGAGCTGGAGGTCGGCCTTGATGAGGGGAACGAGCACCGAAAGAATCTGCCGATCGGCGAGGTTCATGGTACACATGGCGGCCAGGAGCAGCAGCACGTACCGGACGTAGCGATCGGTCTCTTTCACGGTCCGGTCACCTCGGACCGGAGTTGGACCTTGAGGACCTTCCCGATGCCGCCCCGCGGGAGCTCGGCGCGAAGGTAGAGCGCCGAGATCCGTTGGACTTTGCCGAGTTGCCCGTTTGCCCAAGTCAGCAGCTCCGGAGCGTCGAGGAGCCGGCCGGGCCGGGGGACGGCGAACGCGACGGGGGTCTCGCCCCACTCCTCGTTCGGCACCCCGATCACGGCGGCTTCGAGCACGTCCGGATGGCGGATCAGGACCGCCTCGAGGTCGGACGCGTAGATGTTGAAACCGCCGCTGATGATCATCTCTTTCTTGCGATCGAGAATGTAGAGGTACCCGTCCTGGTCGAACCGCCCGATGTCTCCGCTCCGAATGAACTCGCGGCCGGCGTCGTCCCGCCACAGTTGGGCCTCGGTCAGTTCGGGGCGCCGGTAGTACCCGGTCATTTGCGTCGACGACCGCCCGACGATTTCGCCCAGTTCGCCGACTGGAAGGGGAATCCCCTGTTCGTCGATGATCCGAATCAGAGACCCGTGGGCCGGTTTCCCGACCGAGTCGAGTTTGTCCGCGGGCGTTGCCTGGTCGGCCTGAAAGATCGTGGCCGGCCCGCCCTCCGTCATCCCGTAGCTCTCGACCAGTTTCGCCCCCCACTCGTAGAGCACTTGCTCCTTCCGTCGGCGGGGGAGCTTCGAGCCGACCGAGTAGAACGTCATGCCGGAGCCCAGGGCACCGGACCCCGCCCGCGGATCGTCCGCGATTCGGGCGATCTGCACCGGCACGAGCAGGGCGTGGCGAGGATGCCGCGCCGCGCAGAGATCGAAGAAGGCATCGACGGAGAACTTGCCAAACCCCACCGTCTCGCATCCGAGGCCGAGCATGGCGAAGAGCGGGCCGATGGTCGCGTTGGAATAGAGCGGCGTACCGGTCACGAAGATTGCCCCGGGCTCGAAGATGGCCAGGCTTTCGACATCGTCGGAATACTGGGCCCGAAAGGCGTGGGTATGGACGATACCCTTGGGTAGCCCCGTGGTTCCCGAACTGTAGATGATGTTGAAGAGACTCTCCGGCGCGATCGGCACGGCGGGATCGTGGTCTTGCCCGGTCTGACGGAACCCGGCCATCGAGGACGCCGTCTCATCCCCGGCGTCGAAGTCAACCAGGAGCGGACCGGCGGTGGGACGCTCGGAACCGAGGCCGTGGTGCACGATGTCTCGATAGCGGTTGGAAACGAAGATGACTCTGGGATCGGCTTCGGCCAGCATCAGCCGGAGCGCGTCCGGCGCGATCAATGTCGGGAGCGGGACGGCGCAACCCCCCGCCTTGAGGATCGCCAAGAAGGCCTCGACGTACTCCGCCGACATGTCGGCCAAGATCGCGACCCGGTCTCCGGGAACGACTCCATGCCCGATCAGCGCGGTGGCGGTCCGATTCGAGGCGCCGTCGAGCGCCTGGTACGAAACCGTCTCTCCAGTAGCCAAGGAGAAGGCGCGGCGGTCCGGACCCCGGCGAACCGAGCGGGCGAACCGTTCGAGGACCGACTCGGTCACATGGCGATCTCCTTGCACGATCCGGGATGGATCGATAAGATAGCCTCGATAATTGTATTACAATAGTGACACCGTCCGAGCGACTGGATGACCGCACCACCGGGGGCGCATGCCACTTTCACTTCGGCCGTTGACCGCCGATGAGATCGACTTCCTTTGGGACATGTGCGCCGCTGCGGCCCAGGTGCCGGACGCGGCGACGGCCCAAAGCAATCCCGGTCTGGCCCGGTACATCGCCGGCTGGGGACGACCTCACGATCTGGCGCTGGTGGCCACGGATGACGACACGCAGCAGCGGGCCGGCGCGATCTGGATCCGGCGATTCTCGGCGGACGACCCGGGGTACGGCTATTTCGACGAGCACACCCCGGAGCTCGGGCTCGGGGTGGTGGAGGCATTTCGCGGGGCCGGTGTCGGACGACTGCTGCTCAATGGGTTGATCGAGTTCGCCAAGACCCGCTATCCCGGCCTTACGCTGTCGGTGTTCGATTGGAACCACGCCGCGGTTCGGTTGTACCAGAGTGCCGGGTTCACAACGTTTGCGGAGTATCCGAACAGCGGCGGAACCCTCTCTTTGAAAATGCGAATCGAGTTTGGCGGTGCAGCATCATGGAATCGAGGACTGAATGCGAACCCTGATCGTCGGCGCGATGCTGGTGGGGTTGGCGACGAGCGTCAGAGCCCAGCCGGCCCCGCGGAAGGAATCCAAGTTTGCGACCTATCGCGGCTATTCCCGGCTGACCTATGATGGATGGGCTCGGAGCTCGCAGTACCTGACCATGCGCGACGGGGTCCGGATCGCGATCGATCTCTACCGCCCGGCCAACGCCGGGCGGACCGAAACCGCGCCGCTCCCGGTGGTGTGGACCCAGACGCCCTACTATCGGAGCAGCATCATCGGTCCCCGACTCGCCTCGATGCCGGATTACCTCCCGTGGATCGACGAGGTGCTCCGCCATGGCTACGTGGTCGCGGCGGTCGACGTCCGCGGCACCGGGGCGTCGTTCGGCGTGGCCGACGGGATCTTCCAACCCGCCGAGGCGGGCGACGCTTACGAGATCACCGAGTGGCTCGCGGCCCAGCCCTGGAGCACCGGGAAGATCGGGATGTTCGGGCTGTCCTACCTCGGCATCACTCAGCTGTTCGCCGCCGGCCAGGCGCCACCGCACCTCAAGGCGATCATGCCGGAGATGGCCTACTTCGATCTCTACGACTTCCTCAACCCAGGCGGGATCTTCCAGTATTGGGCGATGTTCAACTGGGGCGGGTCGACCCAGCGGCACAACATCTACAGTCCGTTGCCGCCGGACTTCCGATCGATCGTGGCGCGGAACGCCCGGTCGCTGCCCGGCCCGTTCGTCCGAAGCAAGTGCCGGCGGTTGCCCTGCGCGCCGATGGGCGGTGGCCCGGTGGCCCCGGTCGACGAAGACACCACCGGCAATCTGGTGGCCGCAGCCCAGGCCGAGCACCTCGCGGGACGCAACATTTTCGGGGTCTATCAGGCGCTGCCGTACCGCGACAGCCGGACGGCGAACGGAGAGGAGATGTACCGGCAACGCAGTTTTGCGGATTTGGCGGCCACGATCGCCCGGTCCGGGATCGCCATCTACCACGTCGGTGGCTGGTACGATGCCTTCAGCACCTCGGCGTTCCTCTCCTATCAGAACATGGCCGGCCCCCGCAAGCTGCTGGTCGGACCGTGGTTCCATTCCGATCAGTTCGGGGTCGATCGGGTGGCCGAGGCGCTCCGGTGGTTCGATTACTGGCTCAAGGGCGTCGACACCGGGGTGATGAACGACGATCCGATTCACTACTGGACCATCGACGCACCGGCGGGCAAGGAGTGGCGGTCGACCAAGGTGTGGCCGCTCCCCGCCGCGCGGGCAACCGACTACTACTTCGCCGCCGACGGAGCGTTGGCGGCGACGGCCGGGACCGGCGCCGATCGCTACCAGGTCGATCTCACGACGTCGTTAGGCCCGAACAATCGGTGGACCGCCACCGCGGGCGGCGCGACGGGGCCGGTCAGCGACTATCCGGACCTCGCCGCCAACGATCGCAAGGCGTTGACCTATACCAGCGGGCCGCTCCCGGCTGCGGTCGAGGTGACCGGCCATCCGGTGGCCCACGTCTGGATCTCGGCCGACCAGCCGGACGTGGACATCCACGGGGTGCTTTCCGAGGTGTCGCCGGCGGGACGGGTCGAATACGTCACCGAGGGGCGGCTGCGGGCGTCCCACCGGGCCCGGCATCCCGCGCCGTACGACCGGTTCGGGCTCCCGTATCATCGGAGCGACCAGGCGGACGTCGCCCCGCTCGGCACCGGTCCGGCTGAGTTGGTGTTCGACCTCCAACCGACCTCGAAGATGTTTCGCGCCGGTCATCGGATTCGGATCAGCTTGACGGGGGCGGAGCAAGGCACCTTCGAGACGTTGGTGTCCGCGTCGCCGCCCCGTCTCACGGTGCACCGCTCGGCCGAGTATCCCTCGCGGATCGTCCTGCCGATCGTGCCCTGAGGTCCGGTGGGAAACTTCCGGACGGAGCGGGACAAGTCCGAGATGGACCGGGGCGATTGGACCGGCTCAGCGGCCGGGCCGGCAGGCAGGTCGCCTTTTGGCGTCCGGGTTTGGTGGTTGTCGGTCACAGGGCGCAGGGGGGCGTGACGATGGATGTCCCCGTTTCGGGGCATGGGGTTTACGGTCAGCCCCGCCGCCTAAGTCCGAAAGCTGCGAGTCTGCGGCAATATCTGGGGGATTGGGGGGATTCGGCGGCGATCCGGGCTGGTTCCCGGGGTAGGCCTTCGAGCGGGCATTGGGGCTAACCCCTTGACTGGGGCCGACTTTGCCTGATTTTACGGAGTGCCGAGCGAACGACTTGTCCTGAAACGAGGGCAGTTGCCGCATAAGTAATGGTTAGGCAACATCCCACCACAACTGATTGAGGGGAACGGCCCCTTCCGCGGCGATCCCAACCGGGTGCGGTCGGCAGTCATCCCTATGCGCTTCGCCCGGGTACCATCGCGGCATCAGCTCGCCGGG
>JANPEL010000417.1:0-4698 GCA_031431925.1 Gemmatimonadota bacterium
ACGCCGAGGAGCACCAGATCGAGCCGGCCCCGCGGACCGGCCACCCCGATCAAGGCCGCCTCCGCCGCAGTCGCAGCTTCCTGATCCGGTCGTTCGGTTTCGATCCGGTGGAGCCGGGCCGACGCCGCGGGCCCCGACCCAAATAAGAGCCGGCGGGCCTGGGCGTAGTTGCTGTCGGCGGCGTCGGGGGGAACGCACCGCTCGTCGGTCCAGAAGACCTCCGTCACCGGCCACGGCATCGGCACTGTCGCGAGAGCCGGGAGGAACGCCTCGGCCAGACTGCCCCCGGTAATCGCGAGGGTGAACCGTCCCCGTGCCGCCACCGCCGAGCGGGCCATCGCCTCGACCCGGGCGGCAAACCGAGTGGCGAGCTCCGCCGGGCTGCCCACTTCGCGGTTACCGTCGTCCATGTCCATGCCGCGCCTTGGCTTGGGGGGTCACTAGTATTCAAGTTACGCTGGTTCGGGTCGAAGATACTGAAGAACCACCCCTCTCAGGGAATCGCTATGCAAATCGGGATGATCGGGCTCGGACGAATGGGCGCCAACATGGTCCGCCGCTTGAGCGCCGCCGGCCACCAATGCGTCGTCTATGACCGCGCGACCGAGGCGGTGACCGCCCTGGCCAAAGAGGGACCAACCGGCGCCGTCACGCCGGCCGAGTTCGTCAATGCCCTCGCCACGCCCCGGTTGGTGTGGCTGATGCTCCCGGCGGCCGTGGTCGACCGCGCCATCGAGGAACTGGTTCCCCTCCTCGCTCCGGGCGACACCATCGTTGACGGCGGGAACTCGCACTACCATGACGACATTGCCCGCGCCACCCGGCTCAAGGATAAGGGCCTTCACTATCTCGACTGCGGGGTGAGCGGCGGGGTGTTCGGCAAAGAACGCGGCTACTGCCTGATGATCGGTGGTGAGGCGGAACAGGTCCGCCGATTCGAACCGATCTTTCGATCGTTGGCCCCCGGAGGCGCCGCCGCCCCGCCGACCCCCGGCCGCGCGCCCGGCACCGGATCGGCCGAGGAGGGATACCTCCATTGCGGCCCGGCCGGTGCCGGTCATTTCGTCAAGATGGTGCATAACGCGATCGAGTACGGCATGATGGCGGCCTACGCGGAGGGCTTCAACGTGCTCCATCACGCCAATGCCGGCAAGAAGGACCGCGCCATCGACGCCGAGACGACCCCGATGCGGCACCCGGAGCACTACCAATACGACTTCGACATCGGCGAGATCGCCGAACTCTGGCGCCGCGGAAGCGTGGTGTCGTCCTGGCTCCTCGACCTCTCGGCTCAGTCGTTCGCCGCCGATCCCAAACTGGCCAACTTCGCCGGCAAGGTCTCCGATTCCGGCGAGGGGCGGTGGACCTTGGCGGCCGCCAATGACCTCGCCGTGCCGGCCTACGTGATGGCCGCGGCGTTGTTCAGCCGGTTCGAGTCCCGGGGCGAGGCGGAGTTTGGGAACCAGTATCTCTCCGCCCTGCGCATGGCCTTCGGTGGCCACGTCGAGCGAGGCCATACGTGAGCGAACCCCGATCGGATGCGCTGGTCTTCTTCGGAATCACGGGCGACCTCGCCTACAAGAAGATCTTCCCGGCCCTCCACGCCATGGCCAAGCGGGGGGTGCTCGACATCCCCGTCGTGGGCGTCGGCTCGTCCGACTACACCGTGCCGCAATTGATCGAACGGGCCCGGGCCAGCATCACCGAATACGGCGGCGGCATTGACGAGCCCGCCTTCGCGTCGCTGGCCGGCCGGCTCCAATACGTTCGGGGCGACTATCGCGACCCCGCGTTCTTTGCCCGCCTCAAAACGGCCATCGGTACCTCGACCCACCCGCTCCACTACCTCGCCATTCCGCCGTCGCACTTCGGGCTGGTGGTCGGCGGCTTGCAGCAGTCGAGTTGTTCGTCGGGCGCCCGGGTCGTGCTTGAAAAGCCGTTCGGCCGGAGCCTCCAGTCGGCCCGGGACTTGAACAAGGTGCTCCACGCCACGTTCGAGGAGTCCGCCATCTTCCGGATCGACCACTACCTCGCCAAAGAAGCCGTCCAAAACCTGCTCTACTTCCGGTTCGCCAACGCATTCCTCGAGCCGGTCTGGAATCGCCAGTATGTCGAATCGGTCCAGATCACGATGGCCGAGAGTTTCGGCGTCAAGGGACGGGGCAAGTTCTACGAAGAAACCGGCGTGGTCCGGGACGTCATCCAGAACCACCTGGTCCAGGTGATTGGATTCCTGGCCATGGAGGCGCCGAGCAACGCGTACGCCGAAGCGATCCGGGATGAGCAGGCCAAGATCCTCAAATCGATCCGGCCCCTCGACCCGGTGAATTTCGTCTCGGGCCAATACGTCGGATATCGCCAAGAGGAGGGTGTGGCACCGGCCTCCAAGGTGCCGACCTATGGGGCCGTCAGCCTCGAAGTCGACTCGTGGCGATGGTCCGGCGTCCCCTTCTTCATCCGCTCCGGGAAGAGCCTCGCCACCACCGCCACCGAAGTGGTCGTCGAATTCAAGGCGCCGCCCCGCGTCGTCTTCAAAGAAGCCGCGCCCGCCATGGGCAACTACGTCCGGTTCCGGCTTGGCCCCGACGTGGTGATCGGACTCGGCGCCAGCGCGAAGAAAGCCGGCGAGGCCATGGCCGGCCAGGCCACCGAACTGTCCCTGGTCCGGCAAAAGGACGCCGACGAGCGGGACGCCTACGACCGACTCCTCGGCGACGCCATGATCGGCGACGCCTCGCTGTTTGCCAGGCAAGACGCGGTCGAAGCCGCCTGGGCCATCGTCGACCCGCTGCTCGATCTGGACCGAGAGCCGGAACCCTACCGCCCGGGAACCTGGGGTCCGCTCGCCGCCGACCAATTGACCGATCGGGTCGGCGGGTGGAACACCCCGTCTTAGGGGTTGCCTGACGCTCGTCCGTCGAGCACCCCAAGTCGAAGCGTCACACGTCTCTCGGCGGGAATCCACGCCCCGCGGTGAATCAGGCCATCGAACGTTCGGATTCGGTCGACGTGTTCCAGTGGATTGCCCGTCACCAGCAGAAGATCGGCCGGCGCGCCGACCACGGCCGTGCCGAGCCCCTCAATCTCGAGAAACGCCCCGGCATCGACCGTCGCAGCCCGGAGCGCCTGGTAGGGCGAGAGCCCGGCGGCCACCAACTCAAACAGCTCGTCGTGCAGGCTCTCACCCGGAGCGACCACGTCGATCCCGGCATCCGATCCCGCGAGCAGCCGGGCCCCAGCGCGGTGCAAGGCTCCGACGAACGCCCGACGCTGGGCGATGATCGCCTGCCGCTCGCCGGCCCGATGCTGCTTCGCGAGTGCGGAATAGATGGCGAGCGTCGGGCAATTCCAGGCGCCGGCGTCTTTGGTGAGGCGGGCCAGCGATTCGTAGCGGGACGGATCGGGGGCGATCCAGGCCCAGGTCCCCGACCGTCCCGGGTTCACCCGGGCGTCGTACCCGGTGAGATGCTCGATCGAGTGCTGTCCGAGCCCGAGCGCGGTCTCAATCGGCACGGCCGCCGGCACATGCCCCACCACCCCGATCCCGGCCTGCTTCGCTTCGGCCACAATGGCCTCATAGGCCGGCAGCGTTAGGCTGGTGTAGACCTTGATCCACCGCCACCCCGCCGCGACCTGCTCGGCCACCGCCGCGGCCGCCTGGTCCGGCCGGAGGACGAATCGGGTTTCCGGCCACTGCGCGGGTTCCCCGTCCAAGCCGGGACTGGCCGACACGATCCGCGGGCCTGACACGTCCCCGTCCTCGATCCGCTGGGCCAGTGCCGCCAAGCCCCGCCAGCCCCACATGTTCCGCACCGTCGTCACCCCCGCGGCGGGGTACTTCTCCACGTCGGCCGTTCGGATGTGCACGTGCATGTCGATGAGGGACGGCATCAGATAGCGCCCGGCCCCCTCGATGACGAGGGCCCCCGGGGGCCGGCTGATCGTGGCGTCACCAATCGCGGCGATCCGGCCATCGACGATGATGACCGTCCGGCCGCGGGCCACCTGGGCCGTGGTCATCCCGATCACGTTGACATTCTGCAGAACCAGTGGCCGGGTGGCGGGCGCCGTGGGCGGATCGGCCGGGCCGGTCGGGGCGGGGCCGGCGCAATTGACGCCCAGGGCCACGAGAAGGAGGGTGCTGAACCCGAATCGAACCGCACCGGCGATGGCAGGGATCATCGGGGAAAGATGGCGCCCCCCGAGGCAGCGCGGGAGGATTCTGACAGAGTTCGAACAACTGCGGTCAGCGGTCCAACCGATACCCGACCTTGCGAACCGTGATGAAGTGGCGAGGGTTAGCGGGATCCTCCTCAAGTTTCCTTCGGAGCTCGGCCATGTGGGTGTCCACCGTTCGGCTCAGCACGCTGGCCCCGTAACCCCAAACCCGCTGCATCAGATCGTGCCGGCTGAGCACCGCACCTTCCGCCTCGGCCAACGCCCACAGCAAGTCGAATTCCTTCGGGCTCAACGCCACCTCCTCAATCCCGCGGCGCACCCGGCGGACTGCCGCGTCGATCTCGATTCGGCCAAAGGTGACCAGCGGGCCTCCCGGCCGCGCGGGACGGGCTCGGCGCAGCAGGGCCTCGACCCGGGCCAACAGTTCGAGCACCCCGAAGGGCTTGGTGACGTAGTCGTCGGCCCCGAGCCGCAAACCCCGGACCTTGTCCTCCTCTTGGCCCCGGGCGGTGAGGATCA
>JANPEL010000418.1:0-17235 GCA_031431925.1 Gemmatimonadota bacterium
AATCTGGCGGTCCGGTACATCGGGAAGAAGGAGCTCTTTCGCTGGCCGCTCGGTCCCATCATGCGATGGCTGGGCGGCATCCCGGTTGACCGCAAAGCCACCTAGGGTTTTCTCGACCAAGTGGTGGCCGAATTCGATCGCTGTGACCAGGTACTTCTCGGGGTCGCGGCCGAGGGAACCCGAACCTACGGCGCCAAATGGAAGACCGGGTTCTATTGGATCGCCAAACGCTCCCAAGCGGCCATCGTCCCCGTCTACCTCGACTGGGGGCGGAAAGTCTTCGGGATCCTGCCCCCAGTGCCGATCACCGATGACGCTGAGGCCGATCTTCGGACCATCGTCGGCCTGTTCGCCGAGTTCCCCAGACAGGACGGCCGGACCATCGACCTGGCCCGAGCCTTGGGCCCGAAGTAATCCTCCAGAAACGCGGGCCCCGGCCGATACTCGCTGGTATGGCCACCCGCATTGCCGCCACGCCCGGTCCAACGGTCCAAGAGACCCTGGCCGCTCGCGGGGCGGTCCTGATGTCATCGACCCCCGAAGAGCGGGCCGAACTCCTCGACGAAACCGAGTGGTCTCGGCGGCTCGAGTGGCGCCAAGTACTGGCCATGGCCGGGTACCTTCGCCTCTACCAGCTCCCCGAAGGCCAAGCCCTCTTCCACGAGGGTGACCACGACGCGTTCATGGCCATCGTGCTCGAAGGCGGGCTCCAGATTCACAAATCCGACTCCTCCGACCAAGACCGGATCGTCACGACCATTGGCCGCGGCAAGATGCTCGGCCAAATGTCGCTCCTCGACGGCGCCTCCCGGTCGGCCTCGGCCACCGCTGCCGAACCGACCACCTTGCTGGTCCTGACGCGGCGTGAGTTTCAAGGCCTCGGCGAGGACAACCCGACCTTGGGATTGGCGGTCACGACCGCGATTGCCGCGACGATCGCCCAACTGCTTCGCCAGACGACCGGCGCCTTGGTCGAGCACCTCGAGAGCTAGCCTGGTCGGCCGGACCTGCTACAATTCCCGGATGACTCGTGCCTTGGCAGGACTCGCCGCCCTCGTCCTCCTCACCGCGTGCGGCTCGACCGACCCAACCCTCGATTCGATGTCCGGACGGTGGCGCGGGACGGTCAACGGGCTGGGGATCGGCTTCGTCACTCTGGACCTGACCGAGGACAACCACACCGTCACCGGAACCGGTGAGTGGACGCCCCAGGCCGGATCGGGGACGAGCCCGTTGACGGCTCAGGGAATCCGATTCGACGCCAACATCCAAATCAGCCTCGTGTTCGCCTCGCCAACCGCCCCCCAGACCCTCGTCATGACGGGACGGGTCCTCGGCGCCGATTCGTTCTACCTACTTTTTCCCACCGACCCAAACGCCACCCGCATCACGTTCGAGCGCCGGTAGCCGTCAGCTCACGTCTTTCCCCTTGGGGCCCGAGTTCTTGACGTACTTGTCCAACCAAGCTGTCCACCGTCCCCAAAGATCCAAGAGGGTTTCCTTGGTGGCCGGACCGTGGTCCTCGAACGGGTAGAGGTACATCGCCGTCGGTTTTCCGAGGCCGTTCAGGGCCTGAAACAGCCGGGGCGAATTGATCGGATCCGTGCCGACGTTCTGGTCGCCGAGACCGTGGTACATCAGGAGCGCCCCGGTCAAGTTATTGGCGTGCAGCAGCGGCGACATCTGGAGATAGGTGTCCTTCGCCTCCCACAGATCCCGGCGTTCGCTCTGGAAGGCGAGCGGGGTCAGGGTCCGGTTGTAATTGCCATCCCCGGCAATGCCCGCCTTGAAGAACGGGGTGTGCGCCATCGCGTTGACCGTCGAGAACGCGCCGTAGCTGTGGCCGCCGATCCCGATCCGAGTCCGGTCGACGAGCCCACGCCGATCGATTTCGTCGATCACCGCCGCCAAATTGTTCCGGAGGTCGTTCTCGTAGTTGTTGTTCATCTGCCCCGTCGATCCGACGATCGGCGCATCCGGCTCCACCACCGCGTACCCCGCGCGAGCCAAGATCTGCATCGATCGGGCGCCGAAGACCTGGAAGGCATTCCGATTGAAAGTCCGCGCCCCGCGGTCGTATTCCGCTTGCCCCGCGTACTCCCGCGGGTAGAACCAGAACATGGCCGGCAGCCGGGTCCCAGGCTGGTAGCCGGGAGGCAGCGTGACATTGACCTTGAACTTGAACCCATCGGGCCGCTCGACGATGAAGCTTTCCTTCGGTGCCCGGGTCAGGTCGGGCGTGGGATCGACATTCTGGGTCAATTGGACCAGAGCGTCCCGGTCGCGTCGAAACGACTGCGGCGGTTCGGTGGCCGACTCGCGAGACACAATCAATTGCACGGAGTCGAGCTTCTGATAAGCGAGCACCCGTTCGGAGAGGCGGTCGTTCCCGCTCTCGAAGAGCCGGGTCTTCTCACCGGTTCGAAGCTCGATCCGGTCGATGAAGGTCTTAGGCCCGGTGATGGTCGGGTTCCGGTCGTACGTGGTGCCGGCCAAGAACGCCCGCGCACCGTCCGAGGAAACCTTGACCGGCCGGATCACCCGGCCGGGGACCCCGAATTCGGCAAACGGATTGGCCACCGGCATCAGGCCAAACTCGGGAATCAAGGTGCCCGGGTTGGCGTACACGTCGTCGGCACGGTATCGGGCCACGGTGTATTTCTTCGTTGGCTCGGCCAGAAACAGGGCAAACTCGTGGACGTTCTGGCCGGTCCGTTCGCTCAAGAACACCGTCTTGCCGTTGAGCGCAAAGCGCAGGGTTGAAAGCCGGGATCCGTTCTCCAACACCGTCGTGATTTGGGCCGAGTCGAAAGGCGGAAGCCATTGGCGGAGCCGGTCCTTGCGCCGCGGCCGTTCGTCGCCGATGGCCAAGGTGTCGCTCCCGGTCGGTTCCGATCCTTGCTCCAGAAACCAAAGCCCGGGGCCGTCGGGACGCCAGACGATCTCCCGGCGGCCGTCGCGGGCGGCGTCTCCGCCTCCGACGCCCGGTGCGGTCGGAGTCCGGCTGGTGTCGACCCCGACGTTGAGCGGTTCTTCCGTCAGCTTCGCGACCACGGCGCCGGTGGCGCTCCACAACTCTTCGACCCGGCCGAAGTTCCCGACCGGCACGATGTACGAGAATGGCTTCACCATCCGGGTCACCCGAAGGTACTTCCCGTCGGGCGCCACATCGACCCGCTCGACCATCGCCGGCTGCCCGATTTTCGTCACCGCCCTGGTTTGGACATCGACCAGTGCGACTTGGCCGGTGGTGTGCCACTCGAGCAGCGCCTGGTGATGAGGCGTCGCCATCAAACTGGCGTAGTTCCGGAGCCGATTCTTGTCCTTTTCCTCAGCCAGTTTGACCTGGGGCCCCGTTGGCGCCGCCGACTCGACCGGCAGGGAGCCGCGGGGTTCCGGCATCAGCACCGTGGCCAGCTGCCGGCTGTCATCGGTCCACTCGAAGCCGGTCATCAGCGTGGCCAGCACCGGCGCTTTGGTGACCTGGCGGGCTTTGCCGGTGGCCGCGTCGGCCACCCAGAGGTGGCTCCCGTCCGGTGTGTGACCGAAGAACGCCACGCTCTTTCCGTCCGGGCTCCAGGCCGCGTCGGAAATCCTGACCCCAGCCGGCAGCGCCACCGGGCTCTTCGATCCATCGCGTGCGGCGATCAACTCGAGGCCGACGTTGCTCCGGATGGTCAGATTCCGATTCCGATGGGCCCGAAAGTCGAGGAACAATCCACCCAACTCATGAAACGGCTTCGAGAACACCTCCATCGTGACCGGGCCGTCGCCGAGTTCATTGATGAACCAGGTCCGTTCCGAGTTGATCTCCGTCAACGACACATTGCGATACCGCGGAGCAAGCACCGCATCCGCGATGGACTGGGCCGGCGCGACGAACCGTTCGGACCGAAGCACCGAGTCGACCGCCGCCCGGGCGGCTGGGGTTTGGGCCGAGGCGGTGGACGCGACGAGTAGCAAGGCGGCGGGGCCGACGAGACAACGCATGGCAAGCTCCAGAATGACAGGGGGAACGGGTTAAATAGACGGCCCAAGGGGCTGGGCCACAAGTACACGGCGCTCGGCACTCGGCACTCGGCGCTCGGCGGTGTATTTTGGGGGATGAACAAAGTTCTGACGTTCCTTGCGGTGGCGGTGGTGGCGGGGGGCTGCGGCTCCGAGGCCACCGGCCCGGTCCCTGACCCTGACATCACCATGATTACTTTCGCGCCGGCCTTGGGCATTGATGTGTCCAAGATGACCAAGACGGCTTCCGGGCTCTACTATCGGGACCTCACCCTTGGGGCAGGCGCCACGGTGCTGGTCGGCAAACGGGTCTCCATTCATTACATCGGCTGGCTGACGAATGGCACCCAGTTCGACGCCAATCAACCACCCAGCAACCCGTTTCAGTTCACGGTGGGCCTTGGACAGGTCATCAAGGGCTTCGATGAGGGAGCCCGGGGTATGGCCATCGGGGGGCGCCGACAGCTGGTCATTCCGCCGTCGTTGGGCTACGGCGGCACCGCCCAAGGCCCGATCCCGGCTAATGCCGTCCTCGTGTTCCAGATCGACCTCGTCGCCATCCAATAGCCCAAGCCCATGAACCTCTCCGAGTACGCCCGCTACGACGCCCTCGGCTTGGCCGAGCTGGTCCGGACCAAGCAGGTCACGCCGGCGGAACTCGCCCGGCTGGCATTCGAAGGGATCGCCGCGGTCAATCCGGCGATCAACGCCGTCATCGCGCCGATCAGCGACTGGGAAACCCGGTTTGCGAGCCAGCCCAAGGGCGGCGCGTTCTACGGGGTTCCGTTTCTGGTCAAGGACCTGGTCCTCCACCTCAAGGGCGTTCCGAGCGATGCGGGGAGCCGCTTGCTGGCGGGCCGGTTCGTGTCGCCCCATGATACGGATCTGGCGCGGAAGTTCCTCGACGCGGGGGTCAATTTTCTCGGCCGGACCAACACCCCGGAGTTTGGCTTCAATGCCAACACCGAGCCGGTCCTCTATGGATCGACCAAGAATCCCTGGGACCTGACCCGGAGCGCGGGTGGCTCGAGCGGGGGGTCGGCAGCGGCGGTTGCGGCCGGGATGGTTCCGATCGCTCACGCCAACGATGGGGGCGGATCAATTCGGGTCCCGGCCTCGAACTGCGGCCTGGTAGGGCTCAAGCCCACCCGGGGGCGCACGCCCGTCGGACCCGAGTACGGGGAGGCGTTGCACGGCATGGGTATCGAGCATGTCGTGACTCGTACCGTCCGCGACTGTGCCGCGATGCTCGACGCCGACGAAGGCCCATCCCCCGGCGACCGGTTCGTCATCCCGCGCCCGGTCCGCCCGTACTCGGTCGAGGCGGCCACGCCCCCTCGGAAGCTCACCATCGCGTTCTCGACCCACGGGATGATGAACGCGGTAGTTGATCCCGAGTGCCGGCGGGCGGTCGAACTCGCCGCCGCGCTCTGCGAGTCGGCGGGGCACCACGTAACGGAAGCCACGCCGAGCTACGACGAGGGACTGTTCCACGGGGCCAACCTGACCTACTGGTGCGGATTCTTGGCCGGGGGCATTGCCGGGGCGTCGCAGATGCTCGGGCTCACCCCGTCACCCGACAACCTCGAGGCCGCCACCTGGGCCAGTTTCGAGCATGGCCGGGGCCTGAGCTTGCTCGACCTGGAGACGGCCGATGCCTTCGCCAACTTGGTGTGCCGGGCGGTGGCGCCGTTCTTTACCCAATATGACCTGCTGATCACCCCGGTCCTGTCGGACCCGCCGCTTCCGTTAGGCACGTTCAACCAAGACGCTCCGGTGGCGAACGCCAAGGCGTACTACGACTTCCTGTTCGGCCGGGTGCCCTTTACCGGCCTCTACAATATGACCGGCCAACCGGCCATCAGCCTGCCGTTGCACCAAACCCCGGCCGGGCTCCCGGTCGGGGTTCAATTCGTCGCGCCCTGGGGCGACGAGGCCACGTTGCTCAACATCGCCGGCCACCTCGAGCAAGCGGCGCCGTGGCATCAGCGCCGGCCGCCGGTTCACGTCGCGGGGCCGCCGGCCCGCTAAGACACGCTCCAGCGATCGGGGGCCCGGACCATGGCCCCCGCTCGTAGCAGCCGGGCATTGGCCTCGACGTCATGGACCCGGACGTAGTCCACCGCCCAGGCCGCCAAATGCTGGGTCAAGGCCAGCGTCTCGGGCTCTCGATCGGCGGCGGTGGCGCACGGTCCAGACCCGCCCGGCGCGAACCATGCCTTGAGAAATGACTTCCGGGAATGCCCCACCAGGAGCCGGACGCCTAACGTCCGGAACTCGCCGATCCGGGCCAGAATCGCCGCCGTCTGGGCCGCCGTCTTGCCGAATCCGATCCCCGGGTCGAAGATCAGCCGCTCCGGCCCGATCCCGGCCGCCGTGAGCCGGGCCAACCGAGCCCTACCCCATGACACCAGATCCGCCACTGGGTCGCGGGACCGTTCCAGCACCATCGTCGGCTGGGGTGGCACGCCCAGGTGATGCATGACCACCAGATCGACCGGCGCCCCGGCGACGGCGGCGATCATCGCCGGGTCGTCGAACCCGGTGACGTCGTTGATCCAATCCGCGCCGGCCTCGATGGCCCGCACCGCGGTCGGCGGATGCCGGGTGTCGACTGAGAGCCGCGGCCCGACGCCCCGCGGCCATCGGGCCCGAAGCGCCGTGAGCACCGGGGCGAGCCGGGCCCATTCCGTTTCCCGGTCAACCGCAATTGAACCGGGCCTGGTCGACTCCGCGCCCAGGTCGATCACAGTGGCGCCGGCAGCTACCAGGGTCGCCGCCCCGTCAACGGCCTGATCGGGGTCGGGCCACCTACCGCCGTCGGAAAACGAGTCGGCCGTGAGGTTCACGATTCCGGCCAACTCCGTCAGACCGACCGCTACCCGCCGGGTCCGAAACGGCACCGCCTCGGGATCGCCTCGCCACCGCTCGGCCCAGGTCGCCGCCGACCGGAACGACCCATCATCCTCTTGGAGTTGCCATCCCGGAACGAGATCGGCTACCGGTAAGAGTGCGAACGGACGATGGAGCAGGTCCCGATGCGGAAGCGTCAGCGCCGGACCCTGCACCGTCAGCCCATCCATCGCCAGCACGTCAATGTCGATCTCGCGCGGCGACCACCGGGCGGCGGGCCGGCGGCCCAAGGCAATCTCCGTCGCCTTGATCCACTCCAGCAGCGCGGGCGGCCCGAGGGTGGTCTCGGTCACAACGGCCAGGTTGAGATACGGCTGATTCCACTCGGGGGGCGACCCCTCAGGCATCAGGGCGTCCGATTCGTAAATCGGCGACATCGCGAGGAGCCGGACGCCCCTCGGCTCCGCTGAACCGAGGGCCCGGACGGCCAGGCGAAGATGGTGGAGTCGGTCCCCGACGTTAGTACCGATCCCAAGCAGAACCCGGCGGCTCGTCATCCGGTGATCGTCACCGACGCGCCGCCCTCGAGGTTCGGGATCGGGGGGTGCTCTTTGGTGACCCGAAGAGTGTACCGAGCATCGGGAGGAAGCTGAAGCCGGATGGCCTCACGAACCGCCAACGCCAGCCGCTCGAGCAACCGATACGGGCCTTGGTTGGCCACGGTCCGGATCGTCTCAGCCAATTGCCCGTAGTCGACCGTGTCTCGGAGCTCATCGGTGAGCCCGGCCCGGGGTTCAACGGGCAAGGTGACGTCCAAGTCGAACCGGACGATTTGAGGCACTGCTCGCTCCGCCGCCTCCCAGCCAATCGAAACCGGCAACCGAAAAGCCGACAAACCGACACTGAACGACATCAGGCGAACGACCCGGGCGCGGAATGAAGGAAGGGTCGCATCAGGCGGTTCCGAAGAAGGTCAGGACCAAGAGCAGCGGATCCGGGGGAAGGTAACCCGTTCGGATGGCCGGGGCGGATCCGTTAGGCGGCTGACTTGGCCCGGCGGGCCCTCCTCGTCGGTGCCATGGCCGGAGTCCCTGCGCGTGCCGGCCCCTTCCGCCACTCCACGATGAACTCCAAAGCGAGTTCTCGGAGTTTGGCCTTGGCGGTCGGGGGCCGAAAAGTATGATCGGCGTGGTCGACGACCACCCAATCGATCGCGCCCCGGCGGCGGCGCACCGCGACCGGCAAATGCAGATCGAAGTGGAACCAACCCAGATCCGCCTGGCTGAAAACAACCAAGGTCGGAAAAGCGGCCTTCGACAACCACCGAATATCCTCGGCCGTTTGGTCGGCGGCCGGACGGGCCAACCAGTTCCTCAACCGGCTGCCGATCCGTCGCCGGACGTCCGCGAGGAGGACTCGGGCCACTTTGCGCAGGCTCACTTTGCCAGTGAGCAGCCGGACCAGCTTCGAGCGGTCGCCGAGTGCGTGCCGGTACCGGGTAACCTCGAAGTGCCCAAGAACCTCGTCCTTGCCCGCCTCCCGGCCGTAATAGAGCGGCGGGTTGATCGCCAGGATGCCGTCGACGTCGAGGCCGGCCCGGGCGGCCCGGATCGAATGCCAGCCCCCCGAGCAGAGTCCCACCAAGAGGACTCGTCGTACCCCGGTGCTCCGGCGAATCGCCGCCACCGCCCGCCCGAGGTCGGCCACCGCGTGATCCGGATAGGAGACGTTCTCGCCACCCGAATCGCTCATGGCACTGTCACCGAGTCCTTGGAGGTCGAACCGATAGGCGATCAGGCCTGCCGCGGCGCATTCGCGGGCCAGCGGTACGAAGATCCGGTGGGGACCAATGTGGTAGTCAGCTCCCGAGTTGAGGAAGACGACCGCCTCCTCCGCGGGGCCCGGACCGTCGGGTTCGCTCAGGATCCCGAAGAGCGGCTTCCCATCGCCAACGATGAATGGCCGCTCCCGACAACCCGGCGCCATGGTCACCGAGGACAACCGCGCCCCCGATGGGGCCACATACCCCGCCTGGACCGGGTGAGAAGCCGTGAGCCACTCGGCGATTCGTTCCATGATCTCGACCGGCGGCTTCGAGGCGATCGGCCCGGTGAAAGCGGCCCCGGTGCCCGCGGTCCGATCCGCCGTCACCGTCGGCCCCCACTCCGCCACCCGATTGAGCAACTTCTGGTCGGAATCGAAATCGTCCCGCTCGATGACCAAGATTCGGTCCGCTCGGACTCGTTCGATCGCCAGGAGATCGAACCGGGCAAGATCGGCGGCGGTCGGAGCGGTGAGCGTAAAGCCGGCCGCCGACGCGGCGGCACCAGTCACCGGATCGTTGGCGCCACTCAGCACATCAAGCGCCTTAACCTCACGAACGTAGGCCTTGCCAGAGCGATACGGACTCCACAACACCAAGCTCTCAACCGAAGCAAGATCTCGAACGGCTATTCCAGCCATGGTGGCCCCAAGCCTCGAGCCCACCACCGCCACCGATCGGCACCCACTGATCTCCCGCGCCACCTCGACGGCCGTTCGGATGCTCGCAACCCATTGGTCGCCCAAGCCGTCATCGGTGGGGAGGCCGGACGAGTCCCCAGTGGCCGGATAGTCGAACCGGAGGACATCGAACCCGCAGTCGGCGAGCTTGAGAGCCAGGTTCCGGAACGTCCGGTAGGTTCCGACGTAGTCAAACCCGACCGGCGGACAGATGACCACCGGCACGCCCCGCGACGAGGCGCGGTTGCCCGCGTGCCACCACCCGAAGAGCGGCGCGGAGGCCGGGCCGAAGTAGAAGGGACTTCCCATCACGGCGTTTCGAGCCGGATCGGGACCGGACTGGAACTGTTGATTGCTTCGACGATCCCGGCGAGCACCCCGGTGCCGGTGAGCAGCACGGTCCGGGTCGTCTCAGGCTCGAGGTCGAAGTAGTTGTCGTCGGGCCGAAACCCGGGCGCCTCGATCCGGACCCCGTGCGCGAGCCCGGTTGTTCGGATGGCCAACCGATATCCGCCGCTGGTCGCGGCGGCCGTGGCAGCGAGCCCCAAATCCGCCTGGCGCACTGCCGGCAATCCATTCGGCCGATAGATCACCGTGATCGGCACGGCTTCCGGGTGGTTAGGCTCGAATCGGACGACCACGGCGTCGTGATCCGGGGGTCCGAATCGGTAGCTATACGTCAGATCTAAAAACCGGTCGAGCAGACCGGCGGCGTCGAAAGTCACCGCTCCCCGGGGGGGCACTCGAATCGGCCGGGTGCCGGCTGCCGATGCTCCGGCCGTGCCATCTCGATACACCGTAAGATGAACGGTCCCGCCCACCTCACCCGCCGTGTCATTCACCACGGCGACCCGAAGGCCATTGAGTCCCTCATCGGTCACCACCAGAGCGACCGGTAACGCCGCCCGACGAAAGTACCAGTAGGCGGCCTTGGGCTGCCCGTCAGAATCGGTCAGGCCCCAGCCAGCCCCAGGTCGGAGGTCGCGGAAGAACCACACCAAAGCGCCCCGGCAACTCGAACCCGGTCGGCGCCATTCGGCGAGCGTCCGCCCCATCACCTCACCCGTCGCTACCCGACCCATGGCCAAGTAGCGATCGCGGTCCCGGTACCGCACCGTCGGAGGATCCACCCGGAACAGTTCGCCCATGTAGTGATCTCTGACATCCTCAAAATCCCAACCGACGGAGCGATCACGGGGCACGCCCTGTTTCCACGACGGGGCCTGCGGGGCCGCTTCCCCTGGAAGCAACACCCGCTCCACCATGGCCGGCTCGGGAACATTCGAAAACCCAAGGCATTCCGACGTAAATCGGACCCCGGCGCGCCGGGCATCGTCGAGGGGCCGGAGATAGGCGCCGACCCCGTAGTAGTGGGACGGCCCCTGGTCGACCTGAAACGGGAGTGCGCCGCCGCTCGGGCTCGAGGCAACCCACGGAACCCCCGGCGTTACCTCGGCCGCGAGTGACGGCAGGACCGAATCGAACAGCACGTTGGACCAATCCTCGGGGGGGCGGCCGAGCATCGCCGCTTGCTGGGCCACCTCGCTCCCGCCGCAGAGCACCGCGAGGCTCGGCCGCCCCGCCATCCGCTCGAGAAACTCGCTGGCCTCCTTTTCGACCCCAGCACGGAACCCGGGATCAGCCACCGGATAGTCCATGTTGGCGAACATGAAGTCGTGCCACACCAAAATGCCGAGTTCGTCACAGGCGTCGTAGAACGCGTCGTCCTCGTACGCCATGGTTCCGCCGACCCGGACCATGTTGAGCCCGCCGTCCCGAAACTGGAGGAGAGCGGTCCGATATGCCTCCGCGCTGCCACCGAGCGTCACCAGATCGAGCGGTGTCCAGCAGGCGCCCCGCGCAAAAACCGGAACACCGTTGACGACGATTCCGAATCCCTGCCGGTCGGCCTCGCGGTCGATCTCGATCGTTCGAAACCCGACCATCCCGAGATCGACGACCACCGCTTCCCCGCCGACCTCCAACGCAACCAGAGCGGGGTAGCGCGGCTGATCACCGTGGGTATGGGGCCACCATGGTCTCACCCCAGGGACCGTCACCGCACCGGAAACCCGGCAGCACGGCCCCTCCGCACCAATGACGAGCGGCTGCGACACGCCCCCGACCCGAAGTTCCGCACCGGTCAGATCCGCCCCGGCCACGAGGAGTTCGACGTCGACGACACCGAAGCCAGCCTCGAGCCGCGGCACCACCCTGACCCGCTCAACCGTCACCGGCGCCACCGGCTCCAGCAGGACCGGTCGCCACGGACCCACCGGCGCAATCGGCGGGCACCACCCGGGAATGCGGCCCAGCAGGGTCGTTCGATGCCACCGGAGCTGCTGATGGGACACGAGGAGCGTCTTCCACCGCGGACGCAGCCGCTTCCGCGCCAGCTCGGCCGTCAACGACCGGCATCGAATCGATAGCTCGTGTTCGCCCCGGGCCAGGCCAGTGGTCGGAAACCGAAACGACCGGAACATGTTATCCGTGGTCCCCAGCAGCACGCCATCGAGCCAGACCTCGGCGAGCGTCGCCAGACCCTCGAAACGGAGCGCGGCGGCCGGTGCCGACGACTCGGCTTGAAAGCGGCACTGAAACCACCAGTCGTCGGCGTCGAAGTCCGGGGAGCGCTCGGAATCGAACTGGCCGGCATGCCGTAGGGCGGCGGCGGCCGTCATCGGGCCATCAGAGCCGATCCATTGCGGACCGGCGGCGCCCAGTTGCCCGGGATCGGTCACCTGACCGGCGGCGGTCTTGCCCGTCCGCCAGACGCCCCGCAGCGGCTGACCGGTATACCGTCCCCTCAATCGCGGCCGCATCGGACTACGGCCGATACCGATCGACCAGTGCCCTCATCCCGCGATCCCACGCCTCGGCCATGCCGTCAAGGAAGGGCGCCGGGTCGAACGGTTTTCGGTTGTTGGCAAGCCGGGCCGTCTTGAACTGGAGCCCCTTGGCCATCTCGGCCACCTGCCGAAAATCGGTCGTGGCGACATCGAGGCCGGCTTCGCCCTTGGCGGTGAGCCAGTCGAGGTAGTCAGCCGCGAGCTCGAAACTCGCGCCGGCTTGCCGGAGCGTAGCAAAGGCGTAGCCGTGAAATGTCGAGAGCGATTCACTCTCGAGCCACCGAAGATCGGCATCGAACCGCGGCTGGTACCGCCGAAACGGGTTTGCCCTGGGTCGGCGCCGGAGATGTTCGCGGAGTAACTCGATCGAACCCGACACCAGTCGATCGCCCTCGAGCGGGGTGCGGGCATCGAGCTTGGCTACTTCGACGTACGGCGGGAGGAATTCTGGATCGGCCAGGCGACTGCCGATTCGGAAGACACCGTCGAAATCATCGCCGCCAAGTTCGTGATACCCGATGCCATGATAGTACCCGAGGCGGCGGGCTTCTCGATCGAGCATCTGAATCCCGATCGACGTCTTGACGTGGCCGGTTCGATAGCTCGTTCCCGAGGTGTCCGGCAGGTAAAACGAATCCATCTCGGCAATGACCGGACGGCCCAACGCCAGTTGCTCCTCGACGTGGACGACCAGCGGACGCCACACATTCAGCTCGAAGACGTCAATCCCGTAGAGTTGGTAGAGATCGGCCAGCGGAAACTTGAAGAAGGTCCACTGATCGCCCTCGAGATCGGTTCCGATCGTGAAAGGAAGGCAGGCCAACGGTTCGTAGCCGTTACCATGCAGCAGTTCCGTCCACAGGTCGACGTAGCAGTTCGACTCCGACCAGACCCGCTCACCCCGGTGGGTCGAGTGGGCGATGTATTCAGACGGCTCGACCCCCCGGATCGCCACGGTCATAGGGCCAGCGCTTCGCGCACCGACGCCGGCCAAAGGGCCCGATCGAACCCGTGCTGCTTGAAGAGCGCCAAGGTAATCCGCTCGAGCCCGAACCCGATGCAGGCAGTGTGGGCCGGCTCGCCATGGTCGCTGGTGATCCCGTAGATCGTCCCAAAGTGGTCTTGGTGGTAGTTGAGCGAAATGACCGCCGTCGGATGCACCGCCGAAACGATCGGAGTCACCACCTCGAACTTGAGTTCCGCGTCTCGCTGGTTCTGCGCCAGGAGCTTGCCGCCCCGCCCGAAGAACGGATCGTTCGCAACCTCGAGTCGGGCATCGAGAGCCAACCGCGCCACAAACCCCCGCGCCCGCTCGACCCAGACGTTCCGCCAGGCCGTTACCTGCTCGGGGGTGCCGATCCTGACGTGCTCCCGCTGCCGGAACGCCTGCATCCGGGCCGGGTCGTCGGACGGCTCGTGACGAAAACAAAACGACAGCACGTCCACCACCCGCCCGCCCTCGGGCAGCTTCCCCGCCACGGCGGGATAAACCGGGTAACAGGCTGCCGGGGTGAGAACGACATCCGTGCTTGGAAGTCCGGCGCCCCAGTCGCCGCCCGTCTCCACCGCCGCCAGCAGATCGCGATGACCCCGTTCGTCGCCCTCGAAGCTATGGACCGAGCCAACCATCTGCGGAAACGACTTGAGATAGCCGCTTCGATTGAAGTGAGCCCGGTTGAGGATCGGCGGAAACCGCATCACCGTGGCGCCGTCCGCCCGGCCGTAGTCGGTCACCAGCCGATCGATGCGGTCGAGGGTATCCTCGAAGTCGCCCCCGCGACCGTACACGCCGGGCACACCGGTTGCGATCAGCAGCCCACGCCCGACCAGTTCGTCACGAAACGCCAACCGGGCCGCCGTAATGCCGGGATCGACCGCGGCCATCAGTCTTCCTTCTGGATCAGTAGCATCGACGCATTGGCCGCGTAGATTCGGTCGTTCGCGATCATCAGGGCCGCGCTGTGGGCGTCCCGCAGGTGGCGACCGACGCTGTACTTCGAGTCGTTCTTGTATCCGAGGAGTCCAGTCACGCCGAGCGCCTCGCCGACGACGTCAACGGCGGCGGTCGAGCTCGCGATCTTGAGGTTGTTCATCCGGAGGGCAAAGCCCAGACCCGACAGCGCTTCCGGATCGTCCATGATCCGCTCATACTCGACGATGCCGTCCTGCACGCCGGCCCGCATCGTTTGGAGTTTGACCACCACTTCAGCCAACCGGAGCGCCATCGGCGGCATGGTGCCCGGCTTCTTGCGAGCCTCCCCGCGAACAAACGCCCGGGCCCGGTTAACCGCGTCCCCGGCGATGCCCGACCACAAAGACGACCAGAGGACGTGGGAGTATGGGAGCATCGTCTGGCTCGACATCTCACCGTACGGGAGCGGCAGGATCTGTTCGACCGCGGCCTCGGCAGAGAGCGTATAGCCGAGGCTCATCGTTCCCCGCATCCCGAGGGAGTCCCACTCGCCGGTGCGCACCAGGGTGAAATCAGGGCGAGTGAGCAGGACCATCACTTGATCATTGCCGGCTGCGTCGGGAGTCCGCCGGGCCGTGGCCAGGATCCCGTCGGCCTCCTCGCCGTACGAAATCACTGGCGCCTGTTTGACCAACTTGAACCGGGGTCCCTGACGATCGACGGCACAGATACTGGTTCGGACGTCGCCCCCTACGCCGATTTCGGTCGTGGCGGAGGCCAGCAGGAATTCCTTGGCGGCAAGCTCCGAGAGGAAGTTCTGAATGAAGGGCACGGTCCGGCCATGCCGGACCAGGCACCCGACTTGGATCTGGTGCATCGCGTACACCATGGCCGTCGACGCGCAATGACGACCCAATTCCTGGCAAACGGCGGCGATCTCGGCAAAGGAGGCGCCGCGACCCCCGAACTCCAGCGGCACCGCCGCCGACAACATCCGTTCCTCCCGAAGGGCCGCGAAGGCCTCCCGAGGAAATCGGGTCTCCCGGTCGACGCTATCGGCCGCCGGACCCGCCACCGCGGACCCCACCGCCTGAGCGATCCGGACGGGATCGGCCCCCACCGCCACGCCGGTCACGGAACGCCGGTCGTCAGTTCGAGAATGGCGGCCCGAATCGATTGGACGCTGCCAAAGGCGCGCCGCCGGAGGAGCCGCTCAGGAAACTCGACCTCGAACTTGTCCTCGAGTGCCAGCATCAGATTGACGCTGGCATGGGACGTCAAGCCGGCCTGGTACAGGTCGCCGTCGTCTGGAAGTTGGTCTACCGGGACCGTCAGCCGACCGTGCTGGGTCAGGATCGCCCGAATTTCCGCCGTCGCGTTCGTGGTGTCGAGGTCACCGGTTTCCATCGGATGCTCCTTGGGCCACGACGACAGCCGTGGCGTAGTCCCCATCATGACTCATGCTGACCGCGAACTCGCTCAATCCCGACTCCCGGGCCAACTCTGCCGCCCACCCACCCAACGCCAAATCGCACCACCCACCGGGATGACGCCGAATCTCGATGTCCCGCCAGGCCATCCATGGCTGCGCGGGCCGGAGCGTTTTCACCGCAGCTTCCTTGGCGGCAAACCGAGCCGCCAGTCGCGCCGCGAGCGGTACTGTCGGATTGGCTAAGCAGGAGGCCACCTCGGCCTCGGTAAATATCCGAGTCAGATACCGGTCACCGAACTCGCGGATCGAAGCCGCAACGTCGCGGATCGCCACCAAGTCGGTCCCCACTCGAAGTGCATTTGCCAAGGATATCCCGGGGTCGATTACGACGTGAAAAAACGATCCGCATGGCCTTGGTTTGCTACTCCTGTGCCACCGGCCCAACCGTCGAAATGGTCGGTGACATGCATTGTTTTATGTGGTTGTAATAAAACGACTTAGCGAGTGAAGGCTGGCTACGAATGGAGTCCGGTCTGGCGGAAAGAGAGCGCGGTTCGGCCGAAACCGAGCGGCCCTTCAACTATCGCCTGTTGCGTCACCGCAACAGTGAAGTTCTTAGCCGGCCCGAAGCCGCCGATAGACCGGCACCCCGGTCGCCGCCAGCACCACCCCGATCAGGGTATCGACCGGCTGATACCAAATCGCACTGATCAGGAACCCCGCCATCACGACGATGTAGACGAGCGGCGTCAGGGGATATCCCGGAGTGCGGTAACCGCCCGGCAAGCCATGGCGACGCCGAAGCCGGAAGATCGCGGCCACCATCAGGATGTTCGCCAGTTGGAGCGGCACGACGAAGAAGTTGACCAACCGGGCAAACGACCCGAAGAACCACAACGCGGCCATGGACGCGAGCGCGGTGAACACAATCGAGCCCGACGGCACCCCAGTTCGGGGCGACAACCGACCAAGGGTCGCGAAGAACGTCCGGGCCAGCCCCACCGCCGAACCGACGTGGGCCTCGGCCAGCGTAAAGAAGAGCCGCGGCAACGTCATGATGAGGCCGCCTAACGCCCCGAAGATCGACACCACCATGAGGCCGTTGAGCAGCGATCCGCCCCGGGGGCCGAACGCCGCGGTCGCCACCGTGGTGGCCACGGCGGTCGGCGCCGCCCGCATCTGGTCGAGAGGCACCACCCTGAGGTAGGCGACGTTGACAACCAGGTAGAGCAGCGTGAGCACCGCCACCCCGAGTCCCAGGCCCCGCGGAAAATCCCGCCCCGGGTTCCGGACCTCGCCGGCTACGTGCGAGACGTCGATCCACCCGTCATAGGTGAACAACACCGCCGCGATGCCGAGTCCCGTGAACCGGGCAAAGCCAAGCACTCCGCCGGCAGCCTCCGGGGCCGAAGCAACGGCGGTCGGCGCGGCCAGAACGAGCCCCCCCAGGACGAGCCCGCCAATCCCCAACACCTTGATCGCGGTGAGCACGATCTGGGTCCGGCCACCCCACTCCACCCCGGCCAAGTTCACCACGGCAAAAAACCCGATCGCGCCGATCCCCCACCCGACTGGGCTCACTCCAAGCCAGCCACCGCCAACCCGGTGCATGAATTCGCCAAACGCGATCGCGATCCCGGCGATGGCCCCGGGCCCGCTGACCCAGAGTTCGAGCCAGA
>JANPEL010000419.1:0-3389 GCA_031431925.1 Gemmatimonadota bacterium
TCTCTGACTACGCGACCTACGGCACCCTGGCCCAGCTCGTGACCGCCAGCAACTTCACGTTGTCGAGCGGCAACACCGGCGCCGCCGCCGGCGCGGCCAGCGGCTTCACGGCCACCGTGACCAACACCACGATCACGTCGACCATCGATCAGTGCACCACGCAAGTCGGCGCGGGCGCGGCTTCGACCCTCGACGGCGTCATCGTCTGCTCGTAAGACAGCGGTGTGAGGGGGCGGGCGCACCGCCCCCATCCACCTTCCTTCCCAACTCTTGACTCGGCGAAAAGGAGGATCTCATGCCCAAGCAATCGAAGGCCGGCTTTACGCTGATTGAGCTCCTGATCGTCGTGGTGATCATTGGTATCCTGGCGACGATCGCCATCCCGAAGTTTGCGGCGACGAAAGACAAGTCGAAGCTGGCGTCGGTCCGGACCGATATCCGGAACATCATGACGGCGCAGGAGGCGTACTGGGCCGATTTTGGCACCTTCGCCACCATCGCACAGCTTCAGACGGCGACCAACTACACCTTCTCGCCCGGGAACTCGGCGGCCGCGGCCGCGACGTCTTCCGGCTACACGGCCACGGTCACCAACAGCACGATCACCTCGACCCTGGACGAATGTTCGGTCCAAGTCGGCGGTGGCGCAGCGAGCACAATCGATGGCGTGGTTGTCTGCTCCTGACGTCCCTGCCGGGGCCGGCGCAATCGCCTCAGCTCGGCCGCTCTGGGTTCTGCCCGGGCGGCTTTGGGCGTCGAAGGGACTAGACGGATGAGAGTGCTCCTGCTCGATGCGGACGGCTCGCTGAAGCATTCGATCGCGCCCTACTTGGAAGACGTCGGCTACGAGGTGATTGCTCGGCGCGATCCCGAGGCCGCCCTGCTCGAAGCCCAAGCCTCTGGGATCCGGACGATCCTCTGCGATCTGGCCTTGCCTGCCGATGGCGGCCTCAACTTCCTCCGCCGCTATCGGAGCGGCGGCGGTACCGGCGTGGTTCTCGTCTGCGGCGGCCCCTCCGAATCTGCCAGCGCGGGTGCCGCGCTCCGGGAAGGAGCCGATGGGTTCCTCCGGAAGCCGGCCTTGCCTGAAGAGATTCTGATGGCCCTCCGGCAGACCGACGAACGGGAGCGGCTCCGTCACGAGGTGGCCACCCTCCGCGCCACCATCGGATCCCGCGGGCTCGAGCCGATGCTGGTGGCCGAAGACTCCAAGATGCGGACCATTCTCGAAGTGGCGGCCCGCGCCGCCGCGTCGGACCAAGCCGTGCTGATCACCGGCGAGCGGGGCACCGGTAAGGCGCTCCTCGCCCGGGCCATGCACCGCTTCAGCCGCCGCGGCGACGGCGCGTTCGTCGCCATCGATTGCCACGCTACCCCTGATTTCTTCTCGGCCGAGGGCGGCCCCGGTACCCAGGACCCCGGCGACCCGACCAGCGTGTGGCGATCGGCCAGCCGGGGTACCCTGCTGCTCGAAGACATCGAACAGCTCACCAGCGAAAGCCAGGGCTACCTGGTGTCGCGCCTGGCCCCGAATGGGAACGGCAAGTCCGGGGGCCTCGCCGTCTTGGTCGACACCGACGTCCGGTTGATGGCGACGGCCGAGGCCCAGCTGGGCCGACTCATCGATGAAGGCAAACTCCGCCCGGAATTGGCCCAGCGCCTCGGGATGACCACGCTCGACCTCCCGTCGCTTCGCGAACGGCGGGACGACATCCCGGCGCTCGTGGCCCACTTCCTTCAGCAAGTGGCCGCCAAGACCGGACGCCCGATCAGTATCAGCCCCCAAGCGATGGCGGCCCTGGTGGCCTACTCCTGGCCCGGCAACGTGCGGGAACTCCGCCAAGTCGTCGAACGAGCCGCGGTGCTCAGCCAAACCGGGAAACTCGATCGGACCGATTTCCCGATCTTGGTCAGCGCCGGGAAGTCGGGACAGAACGGTGCGGCGAGTGAGTTTGCGCTGAAGCCGCAGGTCGAGGCCTTCGAGCGGGAGATCATCCTCCGGGCGCTCGCCGCCTGCGGGGGGACCCGACGGGAGGCCGCTCGGTTGCTCCGAATCAGTCTTCGGACCTTGTTCTACAAACTCCGTCGGTACGGCCTCGCCTGAGGCACCCCAGTCGCCCGATTCGCGGCGATTGGCTCCGGTTGGCGTTCAATTGGTTACCACTGCAGGACTCCCTGCCATGAGCTTGTTCCCATGGCTACTAATCGCGCCGGATTTACTCTCCTCGATGTGATGTTCGCCCTGGTCGTGCTGACCGTCGGGCTCGCTCTGCTTGCCCGTCTGACGGTTACCACTAGCCAGGCCGCCGCCCACGGCCGCCGGTGGACCCTCATGGCCACGGCCGCCGAGCGCGAACTGACCCGCTTGGAACGGGACTACCGTCAGGCGGCGCCGAATTGTGTTCCGCCGCCGTCGGCCAGCCGGACGACACCCGAGGGGATCGATCTCGACTGGTCGGTTCGGCCGGACTCGGTTCAGGTCGAAGTGGTTCTCGAGGTCCGAGGCATGGCGGCCGGGAGGCGGCTGATCGACACCATCGTGACGGGGTTCCCATGCCGGTAGCCGGCCGGCGGGGCGTGACGCTCCTCGAGCTCTTGGTGGCGATGGTGGTGGCGGCCTTCCTCGGGTCGCTGGTGCTCAGCGCCTCGGCCACCGTCACCGCGGTGCTCCGGAACCGGGTCGAGCGGGTTGGGGCCGAGGTCGCGGCCCGGGCCGTCTGGGGCGTGATTCGGTTCGACTGGGCCTCGTTCGGCAGTGACTCGGTTGCCGGGCCGGACCTGGGGACCCTGACGGTGGGCGCGGTCACCTACCGCGCCGACCGCGGGTTGGTCTCGGTTTGCCGGCTGGTGCCCGATACGGTGGTCATTGCGTCCACTCGCTTGGTCCGATGGGTCGCTCGCCGGCCGGTGGCCGGTCGCGACAGCCTGCTTCTGTATGCCCCGGGCGACTCGACCGCGGGCATCGACGCTTGGGTCCCAGTGCCGTTGCTGGCGGGCCCGTACGTCGGCACCTGCCCGTCCGGTGCCCCCGGCGACCGATTCACCACCAGCCTTGATTCTGGAACCGTGGCTCGGCGGCGGCTCAGGAGCCCGGTGGTGGCCCGGCTGGTGGAGACGGTCGGGGCCCGGATCTACGGTGCCGGGACCCTCTGGCAATTCGGGATCGAGGGGCTTTCCGCCGGGGCTTCGATTCAGCCGGTCGCGAGCAACCTGGCCGGCCCGACCGGTCTTCAAATTTCCGGATGGGACTGCGGCGGACTGGCCGGTTCCCTGGCATCCCTCTGCGGCGCCGATGTCGAGCTCCGGGTGATGACGAAACGAGACCTCGGGCTCGGGGCGGGACGAGGTCCGGTCGGGTTCGACAGCCTGAGCATGTCGGTCCGATTCGA
>JANPEL010000420.1:0-3344 GCA_031431925.1 Gemmatimonadota bacterium
CTCCCGATGGCGGAGAACAAGGCGGCCTTCGGGGTGGTGAAGAAACCGATCATGTCGATCGGCGGCACGATCGAGGAGATGAAAGCCGTCAACGTAGCCTTCGCCGCCTTCCTCGATTTCGGGATGATCGCCCTCGGCGCGGTGCGGCGGGCTCTCCAGGAAATCAAGGCGACCGGCTCGATTGCCACCGCGACGAAGGACGCCTTGCCGTTCCCGGCGCTCCGCGAGTTGGATCGCGGCCAGGAGGTCCGAACCCGGGCCCGGAAGTATCATGTCATCGGGTAGCGTCTCTCAGCGCCGACGACCCCGTTGTTGGGGACCAAACGAAAATCCGATCCGCACCACCAACTCCGGACCCCGAAGCGGCGTGAGACTGCTCGGCGTTGCGGTCCGGGTTACCAGGGCGCCATCGAGGAAGTCCTCGCGGACCTCCTGGTACGGAATCGAATATCGCGCCGCCTCCACCTCGACGAAAATCGGCGTCGAGCGACGCGGAAACTGAACCGCCACGCCGGCGGTCGGAAGCCAGGCGTGACTGGCATTGCGGCGCCGGGTTCCCACCTGGAGCCGGAGCTTAGCCCCGCCGAGCGGGATCTGGCTCGAGAGCCGGGCGGCGAAAAACCCGGTCGGGAGGTCGAGGGGAAACGGTTCGGTCAGTTCCGGCGCGGTCCGGGTAAACGGGCCAACGGCGGGTGGCGGAGCCAGCGCAATCGGCTCGGGATTGGTGCCGGTTGCCCGGTACACGTGGCCCACTTCCAGGTTCGCAAACAGCCACCGATTGACCGGAAGCCGGAGCCCGGCAAAGAACCCGGCCCCCCGTTCCTTGTTTTCCCGGGTGGCGGACCCGAGCAGGCCGAGTTGGAATTCGGGTTCCCCTCGCCGCCCGGCGCGGGACCGGCCGGGCGATAACCCACTCTGGGCCGCGGCGGTCTCGGCGCCGCATAGCGTGACACTCAAGACCAGCATCAATCGACGGATCAGGCTTGACCTCCGTGGGGACGGCGGAAGATACCCGGGCCGGGCCCTGCCCCGCGCCAACATTACAAACGATCAACGGTTTTGGGCGACCCCTGCCCCACCGGTTGAGACCGAATTGATTCGGCGATACCATCATGGGTCATGGCCAAACGCTTCCAGCTCACCTGCCTCGGCCTCCCCGAGCTCCGGACCGTCGAGGGCAAGGTGGTCCGGATCCGGGTCAAGAAACACCTCGCCTTGCTGGTGTACCTCGCCATCGAACGGCGCGGGAGCCACAGCCGGGCCCGGTTGGTGGAGCTGTTCTGGAGCGGGGTCCAACCGAAACGGGGCCGCCACTCCTGCGCCACCGCGCTCTCGGTCCTCCGGAACATCTTCGGGAAGACCGCCTTCGCCACCGCCCGCGACGTCGTGCGTTTCCACCCGGCCGACCTGGCCCTCGACCTCGATATCCTCCAGAAGGGCGAAGTCATCGGGCCGGACGGCGAGGCGGTGATCGACGTCGACGGGTTCCTTCGCGGCTTCGAGCTCGACGATTGTCCGGAGTGGGGCCTTTGGAAGGAGCGGGAGCATTCCAATCGGATGCCGGCGATCCATGCCGGACTCTTGACCTTGATCGACCATGGCCGCCGCCGGGGGTCGCACGAGGAGATCATGCAGCGGGCCGAGCGCCTGTTGGCGCTCGATCACCTGGCGGAGGAAGCGGTGCGGGCCAAGATGGAGGCCCTGGCCTTGGTCGGCGACCGGTTCTCGGCCCTCCGGGTCTTTGACGAGTGGAAAGAGCTGCTCGCGAGTGAGCTCCGGGCCGAGCCCTCGGGGCTGGTCGAGGGCATGGCGTCGCAGCTTCGGAAACGGGGTTGGGAGCCGAAGGAGCCGAACCCGATCCCGGCGGTGCCGGCGGAGCAGTGGCGGGACCGGAAGTTCGTCGGCCGCCGGGCCGAGTACCGGGTGTTGTACGAGACCTGGGAGGCGGTGCACCAATTCGAGCCCCGGTACTTCCTGATCGCGGGCGACAGCGGGGTTGGGAAGACCACCTTGGCCCAGCGCCTGGTGACCGCGGCGGGGATGGAGGGGGCGTCGGTGTCGCGGGTCCAGTGTTATCAGATGGAGCAGCGGATCCCCTTCGCGATGATCGGGGGGTTGGTGACGGGACTGTTGGGCCGGCCGGGCCTGGCGGCGACGGCGCCGGAGGCCTTGGCGGAAATCGCGCGGTTGGTGCCGGGGGTCAAGGCCCATTTCCCGAACCTCCCGCAGCCGAAACAGGGGGAGGGAGAATCGGCCCGGTTGTTGTTTGCGGAGGGAGTGCTTGACCTGTTGACGGCGGTGATGGAGGAGCGGCCGTTGTTGCTGGTGGTGGACGACATCCACAACGCGGACGAGGCGAGTTTGGCGGTATTGCACCTTGTCATGCGGCGCCTAAAAGAGGGTCGCCTGCTTACCGTGAGTACGACTCGACCGATTGGGTCTCCGACGGCGCATCCTGGGCCAAGCTTTCCCGTATTCCGTCAGCCTAGGCACGACGGGGTTACCCTGGATCCGTTTGGCGACGAAGAAAGTCACGAGCTCCTTCTTGACCTTGTCCGAGGTGGACCAACACCGCTCCTCCCAGAGCGCAGGGCGCTTGTGCAAGCCTCACGCGGATTCCCGATGGCGCTGGAGTTCCTCGTTTACGACTGGAAGACGAACGGTAACCGTTGCCTCGGGCTCGCTCTCCGGGCAATGACCAGAGAGCTCACAGAGGCGCAGCAGTCCCCTGGTGACCCCCACATCCAGCTTGTGCAACGCCTTTTCGCAGACCTGCCTGCTCCGTCAAAGCAAGTCCTACTGTTGGCAGCCGTGCTCGGACAGGGTCTCGACAACTTGACCGCCTATTCAATCGTTGACCTGAACCTCGGCCAAGCTATCCAAGGTCTCTCGGATCTTACAGAACGTCGAGTGCTGCGCGACTTGGGGAACGGACTCGAATTCATCAATGAAGTCATCCGGGCACAGATCTACCTTAGGATGACTGCAGCCGTCCGGGCTGAGCTACACTCCGCGATCGCAGATGCAGCCCTAAGTGGCAGGTTGGTGCACTCTGACTTTGCCCTTGCGTGGCATTTGATGCGGGCACGACGGCCGGAGGATGCAGCGCCCCCTCTTCTTCGCGGGTCCCAGAAGGCTCTCTTGAGCGGCGCACCTCACGAAGCCATTCTGAGCCTGGCAAGTTCGCTGGCCGACTTGCCAGCCCAGGCCTACACCCCAGCGGCCACAATCCTTGTCGAGGCCTATAATGAGATCGGGGCCTGGCAGCAGGCGATTGACATCGCAACGTCGATTCCGACAGCATCCCGGCCCCCATTAGTGGACGTTCTGTTGATCGAAGCCCG
>JANPEL010000421.1:0-3513 GCA_031431925.1 Gemmatimonadota bacterium
GGCCCGCTCGGGATCGCTTCTTTTAAACCCTCCAGGACCGCTCTGAAGCCACGGCCGTACCATGCATGTCTTCACCTTCGGATCACTGATGTTCCGCCAAGTCTGGGATCGGGTCGTCGCGGGCGGCTACCAGGCCCGGGCCGGCACGGTCCGGGGGTTCGTCCGGGTCCGGGTGAGCAACGAGGTCTATCCGGCGCTGCTGTCCGGGACCGCGGAAAGCGCCGTCCCCGGCGTTCTCTACCTCGACGTTTCCGCCTCCGACCTTGCGACACTGGACCGGTTCGAAGACGAGGGCAAGGCCTACGGCCGGATTCAGGTTTCGGTTCAGCTCGACGACGGCAGCGTGGTCGACGCGGCCGCCTACGTCTTCCTCCACCCCGACCGGGTTGAGAGCATGCCTTGGGAGCCGGAACGATTCGAACGTGAAGGTCTTCAGCACTTCATCGACACCTACCTCCGCGACCGAGCCCCCTGATGGTGGCGCTCGGTCCTGGACGGGGCGATAATTGAAGGTCGCTGCTCGTTCCCGATCAGACCAACCCGGAGCTCGAACCCCGCCATGCGTAGGGCCTTCTTCTTAAGCTTCCTGATTTCCTGTTTTGCCGTGCCGCTCATGGCGCAGAAGCCGACGGCTCGTCCTGATCCTCGCCTGGAATCGTTCAAGAAGTCCCTCGCAGCCGATGTCGACGCCCGCGCCAAGCTGACCCAGGAGATCAACGACCAGATCTTCAGCTACGGCGAACTCGGCTTTCAGGAATTCGAAACCTCGAAGTACTTGGTGGCGCTCCTCCGCAAAGAAGGCTTCACGGTTGAGGAGAACTATGCCGGGATGCCGACCGGCTGGGTGGCCACCTGGGGCGCCGGCAAGCCGGTCATCGCCGTCGGCTCCGATATCGACGGGATTCCTCAAGCCTCTCAGATGCCGGGTGTGGCGTGCCGGCAGCCGATGATTCCGGGTGCGCCCGGCCACGGCGAAGGTCACAATTCCGGCCAGGCGGTGGTCGTCACCGCGGCGCTCGCGGTCAAGAAGCTGATGGAGCGCGAGAAGCTGTCCGGCACGATCAAGATTTGGCCGGGGGTGGCCGAGGAACAGCTCGGCGGGAAGGCGTTCTTTACCCGGGCCGGGCTCTTCAAAGACGTCGACATCAGCTTCTTCACCCACGTCTATGACAACTTCTCGACGCCGTGGGGCGCCCCGAACGAATACAGCGGCCTCGTCTCGGTCCTCTATTCCTTTCAGGGCGTCAGCGCCCACGGCGCGGGGGCGCCGTGGCGGGGGCGAAGCGCGCTCGATGCGGTCGAGCTGATGAATATCGGCTGGAATTTCCGCCGCGAGCACCTCCGGCTCGAACATCGTTCCCACTATGTGATTCGCGACGGCGGCGACCAGCCGAACGTGGTGCCCTCGACCGCCTCGGTCTGGTACTTCCTCCGCGAGCTCGAAGCCCCGAAGATCCGCGACCTCTGGGCCATTGCCGATTCGGTGGCCGCCGGGGCGGCCCTGATGACCGGCACCAAGCTCTCCAGTGTCCGCGTGCTCGGCGCCGCCTGGCCGCCGCACTTCAACAAGCCCGTGGCCGAGGCCTTGGCGGCCAACATCCAACGGGTTGGGATGCCGAAGTGGTCGGCCGATGATATTCGGTTCGCCAAGGCGATTCAGCACGAGATGGGACAAAAGGAGCAGGGACTCGACACCTTGGCCCGCGGGCTCGATGCCCCGCCCAAAGACGCCGACCGCAAAGGCGGCGGCTCCGACGACATTGGCGACGTGTCATGGGCGGTTCCGACCGTGCAGCTGTTCTACCCGTCGAACGTTCCCGGTACCCCGGGCCACAATTGGGCCGACGCCATCGCCATGGCCACCCCGATTGCCCACAAGGGAGCCACCGCCGGCGCCAAAGCCCTCGCGCTCACGATGCTCGATGTCCTGACCACGCCGAAACTGGTCACCGACGCCTGGGACTATTACCGGAACGTGCAGACCAAGGACACGAAGTACGAGTCCTTCGTTCGGCCGGAGGACCGGCCGGCGACGGAACTGAATGGGCCGATCCTGGCCCGGTTCCGCGATCAGATGCGGCCGTTCTACTACGACGCCGCCAAGTACCCGACCTATCTCGATCAGCTTGGCATCAAGTATCCCACCATTCGAGCCGCCGACGGCAGTTGCGGCGCCAAGGCAACCCCATGAGACACGCGATCCTCCTCCTCGCCACGGCCGCGTCAGCGCTTGCCGCCCAAACGAAGCCGGCCCGGCCCGATCCCCGGCTCGCCAAGCTCAAGCAGGAGGTGGCCGCCGACGTCCAGGCCCGGGCCAAGTTCACCCAGGAAATGGTCGACCAGGTCTTCAGTTTCGGAGAGCTCGGCTTTCAAGAGTTCGAAACCTCGAAGTACCTGGTGAGCATCCTTCGGAAGGAAGGCTTCACCGTCGAGGAGAACTATGCCGGGATTCCCACGGCCTGGGTGGCGACCTGGGGCTCAGGCAAACCGGTCATTTCGTTAGGCTCCGACATCGACGGCATTCCCCAGGCGTCGCAGATGCCGGGGGTGGCCTGCCGGGCCCCGCTGGTGCCGGGCGGGCCGGGCCACGGTGAAGGTCATAACGCGGGCGTGCCTCTCAATATTACGGCGGCGCTTGCGGTGAAGCGGCTGATGGAGCGAGACAAGGTCCCGGGGACGTTGAAGCTCTGGCCCGGTGTGGCCGAGGAGCAGATCGGGACCAAGGCCTACTACGTCAGGGCGGGCCTGTTCCGTGATGTCGACATCAACATCTTCAGCCATGTCAGCAGCAAGTTCGACGTCGCTTGGGGCCAGCCGGAAGGGACCGGCCTCGTCTCGCTCGAGTACACCTTCCGGGGCCAGTCGGCCCACTCGGCCGGGGCGCCCTGGCGGGGGCGAAGCGCCGCTGATGCCGTGGAGCTGATGAATGTCGGGTGGAATTACCGCCGCGAGCACCTTCGGCTCCCGCACCGGTCGCACTACGTGGTGACCAACGGCGGCGATCAGCCCAACGTGGTGCCTCAAGTGGCCTCGGTCTGGTACTACTTCCGGGAGCTCGACTTTCCGAGCATCAAGACCCTGTGGGCCATCGGTGATTCGGTGGCCCGCGGTGCCGCGATGATGACCGGCACCACCCTCGAGCCGGTCCGGGTGTTAGGCTCGGCCTGGCCCAATCACCACAACAAACCGATTGCCGTGGCCATGCTCGCGAACATCAAGCAGGTCGGGATGCCGAAGTGGTCGGCCGATGACCAGCGGTTCGCCAAGGCGCTTCAAACGGAAATGCAGGTCAAGGTCCAGGGCCTCGACAGCGCCGCGTCGGACACCCTGGCGACGCCCCCCAAGATGGAAGACATGAAAGGGGGCGGCTCCGACGACATCGGAGATGTGACCTGGACCCTGCCGTCGGTGACCCTCCGGTTCCCGTCGAACGTTCCCGGCCTGCCCGGGCACAACTGGACCGACGCCATCGCCATGGCCACTCCGGTCGCCCATCAGGGCGCCACGGCGGGG
>JANPEL010000422.1:0-2601 GCA_031431925.1 Gemmatimonadota bacterium
GATTCCCGTGCCGGTCGACGATGCGATCAGCGGGGTGTACCGGGATTCGCTGATCTACTTGGTGTCCGGCTGGCACGACACCGACAACGTCGATCTGGTCCAGATCTACGACCCCGCCACCGATCGATGGGCGGCGGGAACCGCGTTTCCCGGCGCGGCGGTGTTCGGTCACACCGGCGGCTTGCTGGGGCAGTCGATCCTGGTGATCGACGGCGCCAAAAAGACCGGCGGCCCTTCGCGGTACGACCTCGCCGCCCAAACCTGGCTCGGCCAGATCGACCCGGCTGACCCGACCAGGATCGAATGGCGGAAGCTTCCGCCGCACCTGGGGCCCGCCCTCTATCGGGCCGCCGCCGCACCCTGTCCGGCTCAAGGCGTGATGCTGGTGGCCGGCGGAACCGGGAATCCCTACAACTACAATGGCATCGGCTATGACGGCCGGCCGGCGGAGCCCCTGACCACGGTACTGGCGTTCGATCCGGTGTCCACCGCCTGGACCACCAGGGCACCGTTAGGCGAGCCGACCATGGATCACCGGGGCTTGATTGTCAGCGGTCGCAGTGGGTGGACGGTGGGTGGCATGCGGGCCGGCCAGCGAGTGGCGGCCGGAGTGGTCGAAGCGCCGACCGGCGGTTGCTGACCGGGCCCTAAGGCCGCCGAGCGTCGGCCGGGCGAACCAACTCGAGCGCTGGTCGTTTGGCGGTGCGGCCGTCGGCTGACGATCGGCCGCGGACATGGCGCCACATCCACGGAACGAGGTAGCGGCGCCCCCACTGGACTTCGGCAGCCGCCCGCTCAAGCCACGTGGGCGGAGCGACCGCCGGGAGCGGGTCGGCCCAGCGCTCGTCCGATCCCGGCAACCCTAACGCATGCCCCAAGGCCGCCGCGATCCGGGCGTGGCCTTCGGCGTTGGCGTGGAGCCGGTCGTCGCTCCAGAGTCGCGGGTCGGACGCCACCGGGTGTTGGGCCACGTCCACCAAAATGGCGCCGCTCCGTGCCGAGGCCTGCCGGAGGGCCTCGTTCAACGCCAAGACTCTCGGCACCAGGCGGCGCGCCAACGGCATGACGGGGGTGAGGTCGGGCAGGGTGAAGGTGAGGACGGTGGCGCCCTGCTGGACCAGCGCGGTCTGCATGGTCTCGACGTCGGCGGCCACGCGGCCGGCGTCGAACTCTCGCGCCACGATGTCGTTGGTACCGGAAAACAGCGTCGCGAGGTTGGGTCGGAGCGCGAGCGCGACCTCGAGTTGGCTGTCGAGGATTTGCCGAGTCTTGAGACCCCGCACTCCGAGATTGGCGTAGAGCAGGGAGCCTTGGATTGACGCCACGCGTTCGGCCAGCCGGTTGGCCCATCCGTGGAACCCGCCCCGGCCGTCGGGATCGTCGAGTCCTTCGGTCGAGCTGTCGCCGATGGCGACGTAGCGTTCGAATCGTTGAGTGGGTGTTGCCGTCATGGTGGGAACAACCTAAGTGGAGCGGACCGGGATCGAACCGGTGACCCCCTGCTTGCAAAGCAGGTGCTCTCCCAACTGAGCTACCGCCCCGTGCGGCCGGAAGCTAACCCGGCGCCTTGAGGCTTTCCAGCCGTTGCGGAACCTTCCGCCGGGAGCCACCTTTTCAGCCGAGACTACTTGGTCTCGTCTACCGACCGGGGGACACCATGCATCGAGTACTGACCGTTGGACTTGTGGCACTTGCGCTATCCACCACCGGATGTGCCCAACGCTCGGCCGAGTCGGCCATCGCGAAGGCGGAAAAGGCCGTGGCTGCGATTCAGGCCGAGGCGGAGAAGGTCGCTCCGATGGAGCTCAAAGCCTTGACCGACTCACTCGTGGCGATGAAAGCTCGGGTGGCAACGGGCGACTATTCGGGTGCCATGATGGGCGCCCGCCAGGCGGGTACGATGACCCGCGACCTCAAGGCCAACCTTGCCACTCGGCGCGATCAACTCACCGCAGCCTTTACGTCGATCTCGGCCGAGCTCCCGAAGCAAGTCGAGACGGTCACCGCGAAAGTGACCGAGCTCGGCGCCATGAAGCGGCTGCCGGCCACCATCGATGCCGCCAAGTTCGCGACGCTCCAGGCTGAGGTCGGGACCTGGGCCCCCGCTTGGACCGCGGCCACCGAGGCATTCAAGGCCGGGAACCTGGCCGAAGCCATGGCGTCGGCCAACCGGATCAAGACCGGGGTGGCGGCCGCGATGAAGACCCTTGGTCTAGGCTGAACCCACCGGTGGTACGTTGGCTGGAAATCCTGCCCTGTTAGGTGCATCTTGTTGCACTTGATGGGCAGGTTCGTGCGTAGCGGAATGCGGCGTTCCGGCCCGGTCGGGTTTTTCTAACCCTTTGCGAAATATGGGCTTTCCGGTTCGGGCTCAGAGGTTGCATACCAGGGAAACGCCATGGAATCCCCAGCTGCTCCGCCCCTGACCACGCGGGGTCGTCGACTGTCCGCCCGTCAAGCCGCCTCCCTGGGTTTTACCCTCATCGAACTGATGACGGTGACCGTGGTGATGGGAACCCTGGCGGGCATGGCGATGGTCCGAACCTCCTACACGGTCGAACAGGCCCGGATCGCCAAAGCGACCGGTGACATCCGGGCGCT
>JANPEL010000423.1:0-3432 GCA_031431925.1 Gemmatimonadota bacterium
CGTGTTCCTCAGCAACGGCGCCCGATTCCTGATCGATACCGGCGATCACCCCGAATACGCCACTTCCGAGTGCACCACGCCGTTCGATCTGCTCGAACAGATCCGGCAGGGCGAGGCCTTCATGGCCGATCTCGGTCGCCGGGTGGCCGCCTCCAGTCTGTATTCGGAGGTCGCCGTGTACCGTTCCAACGTCGACTACCGCCAGGTGCCGGGTCGGCCTACCCCGGGGTGGGGGTGTCACGAGAACTACTTGGTCCGGGATTCGGCCGACCGGTACGCGGCGGAGCTGATGCCCCACCTGGCTTCGCGGGTCATCTACACCGGCGCCGGCGGCCTCGATCCGAGCTCTCAGGCAATCGCCTTCAGCCTCTCGCCCCGGGCCGGGCTATTGGAGACCGAGATCTCGATGGACTCGACGGGGCGTCGCCCGCTCCTCCATATCCGGGACGAACCGCACAACGGGCGGGGTTGGCACCGAGCCCACTTGATTTGCGGCGAATCGGTTTGCGGCGATGTCCCGATCGTACTCAAGGCCGGCGTGACGGCGCTGGTGCTGGTGGCGATTCAGGCTGGCCTTGGGCCGGGCTCGGCGGTTGCCCTCGCGTCGCCGTTGGCGGCGATCAAGACTTTTGCCGCCGATCCAACCTGTCGGTCGGCGGTCAAGCTCGCCGATGGGCGGCCGGTGACGGCCGTGGACCTTCAACGCCGCTACCTCAGGTCGGTGGAGTCGGCCCTGGCCGTCGGGCTGCTCCCGGGTTGGGCGCCGGCGGTGATCCGCCTTTGGGCCGAGCACCTCGACATCGTAGAGCGCGATCCCCGGGAGGCCGCCGATTCGCTCGATTGGGTCATGAAGCACGAGCTGTTTGCGCGGTGGGCCGGGTCCCGGCGGTGGAGCCAGTCCCGAACCATCACCGGACTGGTGCCTCGGGTGAAACGCGTGGCTCGCCGGCTCGGCGGCGACACCTTGGTGGGGTTGGTGACGGATCTGCTGGAACGATCCTCGTCGGGGTCGGGCGACGTCGAACGGTTGGCCCCGCTGTTTCGGGCCTCGGGTTCAACCTGGGAGGAGCTGGTCGACCTGCTGTCGCTCCGGCCGGCGCTCCACGAACTGGACTTCCGGTTCGGGCAGCTTGGGGGCGGCGGGGTCTTCGAGTCGTTGGACCGGCAAGGACTTTGTCGGCGGTTGGTGGATCGTCCGGTTCGGGAACCCCCGTTAGGCGATCCACCGGCCGACACCCGGGCCAACTTCCGGGCCGCCGTGGTCCGCCAACACGGCCACGATCCGCAGCGGACCCGATTCTCCTGTGACTGGGGGGTGGTGGTCAACGGGGTCGAGCGGCAGATCCTGAATCTCTCCGACCCGTTCGACCCGGCTCCCCAGTGGACGGCGCTCCCGCCCGAGACCGAGCGCGCGTTATTGAGACGGCGAATTGAGGCCGGTCTGTTTTCGGAGGTGTTCTGAACTGGCCGGTGCGGATCCTGCTCGGGGTCGAGACCGAGTACGCGGTGACCGGCTGGGACGAGCGCGGCCATCCGTACCCCAGGGCCCTGATTGTCCACGCGATGTTGGCGATGGCCCGGGAGCGCCTCCCGTCGCTGATCCACGACGCCGGCCACGGGGTCTTTCTTGGCAATGGATCCCGCTTTCTACTCGATGCCGGCCTCCATCCTGAATATGCCACCCCGGAATGCCGCGATCCCTGGGAGGTGCTGGCCCAGATCAGAGCCGGGGAACGGATCGTTCGGGATCTGGCCGACTTGGCAAAGGAGGCGTGCCGGGGGTTGGCCGTCGTCTCGGTCTTCCGGGCCAACACGTCACCGGGGCCGCCGCCGGCTTCGTGGGCTTGCCACGAGAATTACTTCTGCGCCAACCAACCGCCGGCCCGGTTGCTCCGCTCGCTGGTTCCCCACCTGGTGAGCCGGGTGATCTTCACTGGGGCGGGTGGGTTCCGGCCCGACCGGCCCGATCCGGAGTTCACCTTGAGCCCGCGCGCTTGGTTTCTGGCTCAGGTCCGGTCAACCGAGGCGACCGAAGATCGGGGAATCTTCAACCTTCGGGACGAGCCGCTGTCGACCACCGGATACCGGCTCCACGTGGTGGCCGGCGAGAGTGTCTGCTCCGACCTGGCGGTCGTGTTGAAGATCGGCACCACCGCGTTGGTGGCCGCGCTGGCCGACGCCGGGCTGATCTCGGCGGCCCCGGTTCGGCTGGCGAACCCGGTCAGGGCGCTCCATCAATTCGTGAGCGATCCGAGTTGCCGGCTCCAGGCCACGGCGCAGAGCGGCCGGGCGATCTCGGCGATCGAAATCCAGCGGCACTATCTCGATGCGGTGGTGGCTCATCTCGACATCCTCCCGGCCTGGGCCAAAGCGGTATCCGAGTTGTGGCGAACCCAACTCGATCAGTTGGAGGCAGATCCCCGGTCGGCCCGCACCGTGGACTGGGTGGTCAAGCTGGCGATGCTCGAGCGCCTGGTTCGGGATCGGGCGACCCGGGAGGCATTGTTCGAGTTCGACGCCCGGTTCGGCGAGCTGGGCGACCGCGGCATTCACGGCCGGTTGATGGCCCAGGGCGTGTTAGGCGAGCGTCAAGTCACGGAGGAAGAGGTTGCCGCCGCCGTGACCACTCCGCCCCGGCGGACCCGGGCGTGGCACCGGGGTCAGTGGGTCAGCCGGTTGGCGGCGGAGTCGCGCCACCGGTTCGATCTGATGTGTGACTGGGACTCGATCTATGATCCGGTCGGCGGCCAGGTGGTGCCATTAGGGGACCCGTTCGCGGGCGAGGGTACCGAGTCGTCGTGGCTCGATCCGGAGCGGTCGCGGCAGCTTTCATTTGGACTCGGCTGAGTGCCGGGGGGCCGAACGCCGCTCCGGGCGCTGATGGTCGGCTGCCTCGCCCTGGTGTGGCACCAGTGGATTAGGACGATCGCCTTCCCGTCTGCCGGGGGCGAATGGCACTGGGTGATGATGCGTTTTCCGCCGCTGACGTTCACCGATGGACTATTCCTGGGCGGACTGAATGCGCTGGCAGGTGTGGGCTTCGCCGCGGTACTCAGGGCAGAGCGGGTCTGGCTGGCGCTGGTCGTCGGGGTGGGTGTACCGGGGCTCGTTTTGGGCTGGAGAGGCGGCCTGAATGGGCCGGTATCTGATGTGGTCTCCGCTCTGGCATTCCTTGGCCTACCGCTCGTCGTGGTGGCGTTGGTGGCGGTGTTGAGCCGAGTGAAACTGGGGTGGGTGGGGATCGGCGTGGCGGCGTGGTGGCCGGGGTTCTTGCACCTGCTTCTCTATCAGCGAGCAACGGGGTTACCGGAGGGTTTTCGGGACGGCGTGGCGGTGATGTGGGTTGCGGGCGGATTGTTGGTTGGTGCCATTGCGCGTGGTGGTGGGATCGAAGTGAAGGGTGTGGAGCAGTGGTAGCGGCCATTCGAACCC
>JANPEL010000424.1:0-10981 GCA_031431925.1 Gemmatimonadota bacterium
CCCCAATCCCGGATCGAGAACGGTACCGACGTGACCATCGTGAACCCGATGCGGATGACCGACTTCGAATCGACGTCGCTGAAGCGCACCTTCGCCGAGGTCTACTTCGGAACGCTCGCTCCGGCGGGGGCGGCGGTCGGCGGCCCCGGTGACAATCCGCACGCCGGGATCGGATCCACCGAACCGGTTGACGTCGGTCCGGTGCCGAAGGCCGTCGGCGCCGACGCCCGCACCGTCGCCGAGGTGTGGGCCCAACAGGCGAACCTCGAGGGCAAGACCGTCACGGTTCGCGGCGTAGTGGTGAAGTACAACGCGGGCGTCATGGGAAAGAACTGGCTCCACCTGCAGGATGGCAGCGGGAACGCCGGCCAGGGCACCAACGACATCACCGTGACCTCGTTGGACGAGGCGGCCAAGGGCGAAACCGTCACGATCAGGGGGACCGTTCACACCAACAAAGACTTTGGCGCGGGCTACACCTACCCGATGATGGTCGAAGACGCGAAGGTCCTTGCCCGCCCCGGCCAGACTCCGCCGCGGGCCTGATGACCCAGCGGCTGGCGGAGACGCTGCTCGTCGGCTCAGTTGCTCCTGATCGGATGGCGAGGGGCCGGGCTATATTTTCGAGAGACCGATTCGACCTAACCACGCCGGCTTTTCCAGTGGACCATCCATGATCCGACCCACCGCAGAGCTCCGCCCGTTCCTGATCCTCGCTGCCGCCGTTTTGGGCCCGTCTGGACTCGCCTCACAAACGACGCGCTTCCCGGCCGACGCCGCCGTGCAGGCGATCCTGAACGAACAGGTCACCGCGAAGAAGACGGCCGGCATCGTGGTCGGCCTGCTCGACGCCAACGGCAGCCGCCGGGTATTAAGCGCCGGCAAGGCCGACAACAGGGGCCTCGTCCTCGACGGCAATACCGTGTTCGAGATCGGCTCGATTACCAAGACGTTCACCGCCTCGCTTCTGGCCGACATGGTGGCCCGCGGCGAAGTCCGGTTGAGCGACCGGGTTCAGCAATACCTCCCGGCCTCGGTCACGATGCCGGCGCGGAACGGGCGCGAGATTACGTTGCTCGACTTGGCGACGGTCAACTCCGGTCTCCCGGGAATGCCGAACAACTTCAAGCCCGGCAATCCCGCCAATCCGTACGCCGACTACACCGTCCAGCAGATGTACGATTTCCTGAGCGGCCACACCCTGACCCGCGACATCGGGTCGAAGTACGAGTATTCGAACCTCGGCATGGGTTTGCTGGGCCACACCTTGGCCGTGAAGGCCGGCCGGAGCTATTTCGATCTGCTCAACGACCGGATCTTGAAACCGCTCCAGATGGGCGACACCGAGATCATCCTGTCGCCCCGGCTCGAGCAGCGGCTGGCGTTAGGGCACGACAAGGCGGGCAACATCGTCGCCAATTGGGATCTCCCGACGCTGGCCGGGGCCGGGGCGCTCCGCTCCACCGTCAACGACATGTTCAAGTACTTGGCGGCGAACCTCGACTCGACCAGCCAACCGCTCGGACGGGTCCTAGCCTCGACCCACACCGCTCGGACCGAAACGGGGAGTCCGACCATGAAGGTCGGGATGGCATGGCACATTCTCAAATCGCCCGGGGGGTCGATCGTGTGGCACAACGGCGGCACCGGCGGCTACCGGACCTTCATGGGATTCGATCAGGCCAAGCGGATTGGGGTCATCGTCCTCACCAACTCGTCGATCAGCGCGGACGACGTTGGTCTCCACCTGATCGATCCGGCCATCCCGCTGTCGAAGCCGCCGGTGTCTAAGGTGGCGAAGGCGATCGATCCGGCGCTGCTGCCGCCCTACGTTGGCACCTACCAGCTCGCCCCGGAGGTTGCCATCACGGTGACACTCGAAGAGGGGGGCCTCTTCGTTGCGGCGACCGGTCAGCCCAAGGTACGACTGCTGGCTGAGTCGGACAGCAGCTTCTTCATTACCGAGGACGACATCGGGATTTCGTTCGTCAAGGAGGGGGGCGTTGTCACCCAACTGCTCCTCCTCCAGGGCGGCGGCAAGACGCCGGCCAAGAAGGTCCGTTAGCCAGGCAGGGGTTCGAACTTCGCCGTGAAGTGGCGGAGTGCCGGCGGCTGCTCCACGATCCGAACCCCGCGAATGTCCTTCGCAATGGTGTTGAGGTGGACCAGCACTTCGGCCCCGTAGTCCATGTGGCTTTGGGTGGACACTCGGCGCGGAAAGGTGAGGCGGACCAATTCCAGATCCGCCGGCCGTTCCGTCCCGTCGGGCTGACGCCCAAACATCACCGAGCCGATCTCGCAGGCGCGAATTCGGGAGAGCCAGGACTCGTCGCCCTTCATCATTCCCGCCCACTGGTACACCGACATCGCCCCGGTGCCCGAAGCGGTCAGCAGATCGATCAGCACGTCCTCAGCGTCGAGTTGGAATACGTTGTAGTGGGCCTTGCGAATCGCCTCTCGACGGTGAGCTTCGGTAGTCTGGCGGATCGGTTCGACCGTCTTGATCCGGAACGGCTCGATGATGGCCTTGAATGTCATGATCAGCTCCGCGGGGATATCGGGGCGAAACGCGCCTGGAAGAACCGGAGCACCTTCGGCTCGTAGGTAAACCGGAGCCCCGGTACCTCGTGGCGCCTCGCAAAGACCTCGCTGACGCTTTCGGTCACCACATCCATGTGTGCCTGGGTGTACACCCGGCGCGGAATCGTAAGGCGGACCAGCTCCAAGGCCGGATACCGGTTCTGACCGGTGCTCGGATCCCGGCCCGCTGACACCGCGCCCCGTTCCATGGACCGGACCCCTGATTCAAGGTAGACCGCGGCCGCGAGGGCCTGGGCAGGAAACTCTTCCCGCGGGAGGTGCGGCAGGATCGCCGCCGCGTCGAGAAACACGGCGTGACCACCAAGCGGGCGGACCACCGGCACCCCGGCATCGATGAGGTGCTGGCCAAGGTAGTGCACCTGCCCAATCCGACTCCGGATATGATCCTCCTCGACCGATTCGCCAATCCCGATGGCCATTGCCTCCATGTCCCGTCCCGCCAGACCGCCATAGGTGTGAAGGCCTTCGTAGACGACCACGAGGCCCCGCGCCTCTTCGGCCAGCCCGTCGTCGCGAAGCCCCAGCCATCCGCCAATGTTGACCAGGGAGTCCTTCTTTCCCGACATCGTGGCCCCATCGGCGCACTCGCACATCAGCTTCAGAATGTCCGCCACCGACCGACTGGCCATCCCGGGCTCACGCTGCTGGATGAACCAGGCGTTCTCAACGGCGCGGGTCGCGTCGAGAATGACCCGAATATTCCGGGCCCGGCAGTACTCAGCCACGCGGCGAAGATTGGAGAGCTGGAGCGGTTGGCCGCCGGCCAGGTTGACGGTGGCCGCCACTGAGATGTACGGCACCCGATCGGCGCCGACCTCCCGAACCAGCCGGTCGAGCTTGTCGAGATCGACATCACCCTTGAACGGATGCTCCGAGGCGGCATCGTGGGCCTCGTCGATAATGACATCATGAAACGTCGCCCCGGCCAGCTCTTGGTGGACCCGGGTCGTCGTGAAATACATGTTGCCGGGCACATGGTCCCCGGGCCGGATCAGAATCCTCGAAAGGATGTTCTCCGCTCCCCGCCCTTGGTGCGTGGGTATCAGGTGGGGGAACCCGTAATACTCCCGGACCGCCGCCTCGAGTGCGTAGAAATTGCGCGAGCCGGCGTAGGCCTCGTCGCCCATCATCAGGCCGGCCCATTGCCGATCCGACATCGCATTGGTGCCGGAGTCGGTGAGAAGGTCGATATAGACATCCGCGGAACGGAGCAGGAAGGTGTTGTAACCGGCCTCCCGGATGAACTCCTCACGGCTGGCCGCCGTCGTCATCCGAATCGGCTCGACGACCTTGATCTTCCAGGGCTCAGCCCAGCTTCGATGACGGGTCATCCATCGGCTCCTCTCAGGGGAATGGGGTGCGACGGCTGCGGCAACGCAACATGAGTGGCGACGAGAACCGCCGCGAGCACCACCAGCCCCGTGGCCTGGTGAAGCACGGCAATGGCGATCGGGACCTTGAGGAGCAGCGTCGCGATGCCAAGCCCAACCTGGACTAAGGCGGCGAGCCCGGCGGCCGCCGTCGCGGCGCGGAGTCGATCAGGCACACCGGACCGCCGGCCAAGCCCGGCGATCGCCAGCAGCACGGCAGCGGTGCCGAGCGCAAGGACCCGATGATGAAATTGGGCCGCGGCGGGGTTCTCGAATGGGTTGAGCCACCCGGCGCCGGGCAGCAGATACCCCGGAGGCACGACCTGCCCACCCATCAACGGGAAGGTGTTGTACACTTTGCCGGCGTCGAGTCCGGCCACAAACCCGCCCGATAGCAGCGTCACGACCGTCAGCCCGAGCGCAGTGACCAGCCACCGGCGAAGCCAGGCCGGACCACCCGCGTCGGACCGGGCTGGCTTCAGATCCAACGCCGTCCAGACGCACACTACGAAGATGACGAGGGCAAGACCAAGGTGAGCGGTCAATCGATACGGGCTAACGTCCTCGCGGACTTCGAGTCCGCTCTTCACCATGTACCAACCCAGAGCGCCTTGGGCGGCAGCCAGCACCGGAAGCATCAGAAGCCGGAGCCGGTGTCCCGGTCGCAAATGCCCTCGCGCCAGGAACCAGAAATAGGGCACCGCCAAGATCAGACCAACCATGCGGGCCAGCAGCCGGTGGATCCACTCCCACCAGAACAACGCCTGAAATTGGCCGAGCGTAATCCCGCGATGAATCGTCCGGGCCTCGGGAATCGCCAAGTAACGCTGATACGCCTCGTCCCACTCGTGGGGCGAGCGCGGCGGGAGGATCCCTGAGACCGGGCGCCACTCGGTAATCGACAGCCCGCTCTCGGTGAGGCGAGTAATGCCGCCGATGACCACGGCCACCACCACCGCCGCCGCCGACACCGCTAACCACCGCCGAACCCGGACATCTGGAGCGGCCTTCATGGCCGGAGTGCCTGGCCGTGCAACACCAAGACGCGCCGGTCCACGTCGAAGACGACGAGGGCCACCCGCCGGGGCGGGAACACTACCACCGTATCGAGTAGCAAGCTGGACGGGATCGCCGCACGGGCCCGTCGGCGCCGCTCCGTTACCTCGCGCTCGGCCCGGCCGGCGTAAAGGCCGGTGTCGGCCTCGGGAACCGGCACCGGGGCAAAGGCGGCCGCGTCATTGTCGGTCTTCTCACGCCGGGTCAGCGACACCCGGACCCGATGCTCGCCCGGTAAAACGGCATAGTCCTCGAGCAGGTAGAGCGGGCGGTCGTGCCGGAGCCCCGCCCCGCGAATCACGGCCTCCTCGATCGAAACGCCATCCACGTCCACGCGAAGGGCATAGGTGGCCGATCGTCCCTCGCAGTTCACCCGTTGCCGCATGTGCTCCGCTCGCTCGGCCTGATCGGCGGCGGACACCGGGCGGCAAACTTCGATCCGCTCCGGCCGGGCACTCCACGAGAGGCGAAGGCGCGCCGAATCGGTCGGGTGATACGACACCGGCACCGCCGAGCCGTACGCCAGCGCGGCGAGTCCCGCAGCGGTGGCGACCCCGGTCACGATAAGCCGGACCGGTTTCATGGCTCGCACCAAGGATCGATCTCGACATCGGGCTCCGGAACCGACGGCGCGAGCGCCGTGAGCCGGCCGGCAAAGGCATCGAACGCGGCCATCGTGCCGGCCAAGTCTCCGGGAGCCACGGTCGCGATTCCGACCCGACGACGATCGACCCGAGGCTGGAGTTCCGCTTCCCGGTCATTGAAGAGGCGCTCATGGAGCCATTTGGGACCCTCGCGACCGCTGCAGTCACGAGGCGGGCAACCACACACCAGGACGCCCGGCGCTCCGCTCCGAACGAAGAGCTCGATCACGGACGAATGGAGGTTGCCCACGCACGGCACCTGGTGCACCGCTGCCCCCCGACCCCGGAGGGCGGAGACATGGGCCGCCGGCGCCCGGGCACAGCACACCGCAATGACCGGCATCGGAGCGGCCCCGGTCAGCGCGGGGAGGATGCCCTTCCGGAGTTCCGCGAGTTGATCCCGCCCGCTCCGGCCCGGGGGCCCGACTCCCATCGGCGCGCACGAGCCGGCGCAGATCCCGCAGCTCACGCAGAGTGAGGGATCGACCCGGGCCACGAGCGTCGGCCGATCGTCATCCCGCGCCACCATGGCAATGGCTTCCCAGGGACAATCTTGGGGACACTGGTTGCACCCGGTACAGAGCCTGGTGTCGACCACGCTCGGCGCCCAGTTGGCCACCCGAGGCCGTCGAGTAAGCCGCGGCACCAGCACCGCGAGCAGCGCCCCCCCAAGGATGCCGCCCCAGGCGACGCCAGCGGGTAGCCGCTCGGAGAGAGGTAGCCACCACGCCACGACGATGTCGAGCGGACTCGACGGAGCCAGCCGAAGCGGATCCGCGGCCGGCCCAAGGGGTGCCGGCCACAGGACCGAGGCCACGGTGAGCGCGCCAATGACTCCCCAGAGGAGCCGTTTGGGTGGCAACAGCACCGGGCGCGCGAGCCGGGAGACATGGAGCCAGAGGCCGACGCCAAGCCCGAGCGGAAGTGCAATGTGAAGGAAGAGATTGACGAAGAAGAACGCGCTCGGCACCGGGCCGTCACCCGCGAAGATCCGGCCGAGGGGCTCAGAGAACAGCGGCACGACATCGAGCAACCGGGCCCCGTCGAGGGCTAGCCGCTCGCCGAAGGTGTCCCACGCCATGACGAACCCGGTCCAGGCGCAGACCACGCCGGCTCCAAACAGGAACAGTCCCGACATCCAGGCCAGGGTCCGGGGGCCCCAAGTTCGGTCCTGGGCAAACATCCGCACCGCATGCGCTGCCGCCGCGATGACGAAGAGATCGGTGGCGTACCGGTGGAGGGTCCGCATCCAACTCCCCAGCCAGGGATCAGCGGCTAGCCGCGCGACCGACTCGGCGGGTGACCCGACCCGATAGTAGAGGAGGAGGTAGAGCCCGGTACCGAGGAGCACCACGAGCATGGCGACCGCCACCGTGCCGGCCTGATGGACGGGGTTCCGCTCCCACCCGTAGAGCCTGGTGAGCCCGGCATCGACCCCGGCGACGAGGCGGGCCAGGGGGCGTTTGAGGAATCGCATATTGACGTTCCGCTGATATTATCATATCATCATGATGTTAGCAAGATTCCTTCTCCTGGCACTGACCCATGTGGCTCAGCAGTACGGCCCAGACGGCCCTCCGTGCGGTCCTCTGTATCGCCGAGCATGGCGGGGTCCGCCCGATGCGGGTCAACGACATCGCCGCATCACTCAGCTGCCCGCGGAACTATCTCTCGAAGACGCTGCATGCCCTGACCCGGGCCGGCGTGTTGCAATCGACCCGGGGACCGAAGGGGGGATTCCAGTTGACCGATCTTCCGAGTCGGCTCCCGCTGTCCCGGGTCGTGGGTCCATTCGAGCCCGCCGGACAGCGGCGGTGCCTCCTCGGAGGAGCGGTTTGCGGTGACGCCCATCCCTGCCTGATCCATCACCGCTGGTCCCGCGCGGCCGCCGTCGTCGAAGGTTTCTTCAATCAGACGACCGTGGCCGACTTGCTCAAACCCAACCGACCATCGCGAGGAGGATCCTGATGCCCCCACCGCCCCATGCTCCCGAAGAACCCGCCGAGCGCCCCCCGCTCGGACAACGGCTTTTCGACAATGTGTTTCTCCTGCTGGCCCTTGGTTTGGTGATCATGTTCGTGGTGTACACCGGCTGGGGCCTGTGGGAAATCCTTTCGATGCCGCAAGCCACCCTTCCCTGAGAGGCACTGATGCTCACCAAAGTTCATACCGGCCTCGATCCGGCCCCGGGAATCTGGTGGAAACCGGCGCACAAAGCCGAGAAGATCTGGGTCGCCATCGCGTTCGCCTGGTGCATGGTGCTCTTCGCGATGATGCCGTTGTGGCACTATCGCGGCGGACAGAACCCCTCGGGGGTCCGGGGCCGAGTCGACCCCAAAGCGTATTACGCCCGGACCCTGGCCTTTGCCAAGCAGTATAAAGTCGGCGAAGACCAAGGCCTCCCGATCGCGGCGCCACCGCCCGGCGCCGACATCTACCTCGTCGGTTTGACGTTCCAGTGGTACCCGATCCTCAAGCTCGAGCAAGGCAAGCAGTACATGCTCCACCTGTCCTCATTGGACGTCAACCATGGTTTCTCGCTGTTTCCGTTGAGCATCAACTTCCAAGTGGTGCCGGGCTACGACTACGCCCTCCGCGTCACCCCGACCGCGTCGGGCGACTTTCGGATCATCTGCAATGAATTTTGCGGCATCGGCCACCACACGATGGTGGGCCGGGTGATCGTCGTGGATGACAAGGGCCAAGTCGTCGGAGACAATACCACGGCCACGATCAAATCAGGAGGCGCCCGATGACCGCCGCCCTCCGGGTTTGCCCCGCGACGGGGCGGACGATTCACCGCCAGGCCGAGTGGCTGATTCGCGCCAACGCGGTCGTGGCGGTCGTATCGCTGCTGGTGGGTACCATTGCGGCGCTGCTCTTGGTGCTGACCCGATGGCAGGCGGTGCATCTCCTGCCGGCGGTGTGGTACTATCGTTTGCTTGGCGTGCACGGCATGAACATGCTGATCTTCTTCATCATCTACTTCGAGATGGCGGTACTCTGGTTCGCGAGCACGGTCCTGCTCAACGCCAGGCCGGCGGCCCCCAAACTCGGCTGGGTCAACTTCGGCTTGATGCTGCTGGGCACGGTGCTCGTCGAGTGGGCGCAATGGACCGGCCGCGCGGACGTGCTCTTCACGTCGTATCCGCCTCTCAAGGCGCACCCGCTCTTCTACCTTGGCGTCATCTTCTTCGCGGTCGGGGCGCTCCTGATGGTGTGCCAATTCTTCGCCACGCTGGTCATCGCCAAGCGGGAGAAGACCTACACCGGGTCGATGCCGTTGGTGGTGTACGGCGCCGTGACCGCGGCGATTATCGCGGTGATCACCTTGGTACACGGGGCCCTGGTGTACATCCCGACATTCCTCTGGTCGGTGGGCCTGATCCCGTCGGTCGACCCGGAGATCTACCGGATGCTGTGGTGGGCGTTGGGCCACTCCTCGCAGCAAATCAACGTCGCCGCGATGGTCGCGATTTGGTACATGCTGGGGGCGCTCACGGTCGGGTCGGTGGTCCTCAACGAAAAAGTCAGCCGCTCGGCGTTCGTCCTCTACATCCTGTTCATTTCGATGGCCTCAGCCCATCACTTGCTGGTGGATCCCGGGTTCGGGTCGGCCTGGAAGATCGTCAACACCTCCTATTTCATGTACATGGCGGTGCTCGCGTCGATGGTCCACGGCTTCACGGTGCCGGCCGGCATGGAACTCGGGATGCGCCTTCGCGGATTCAACGACGGGCTGTTCGGCTGGCTCCGCCGGGCTCCCTGGGCTGATCCGGGGTTCTCTTCCCTGGTGCTGTCCGTCGTGGTGTTCGGGTTCGTGGGCGGGATCACCGGGGTGACACTCGGGACCGAGCAAATCAACATCATCGCGCATAACACGATGCGGATTCCGGGACATTTCCACTCGACCGTCGTGAGCGGCACGGCGCTCGCCTTCATGGGGGCTACCTACTACCTGCTTCCGCTGATTTTCCAACGGAAGGTTGCCTTCTGGAGCCTCGCGAAGATCCAACCGTACCTGTTTGCCGGTGGTCTGCTGCTGCTGGTCATGGGCATGACCTTCGCCGGGAGTTTTGGCGTTCCGAGACGCCATTGGGACATCTCGTTCTCCCAGTCGCCGTTCGACGTTCAGTTCAACCCGGCCGTAGATCTCTTTCTGGCCATGATGGGGATCGGCGGGATCATCGCGGTGACCGGGGCGCTGGCCTTCATCCTCATCGCGGTGAAGTCGGTGTTCTTCGGTGAGCGCGTGACCGAGTTCCCCCGGGGGGCCGAGATGGCGGGCATTCCGCAGGGGCTGACCAACCCGCCGATCCATCCCGCCAATGTCGACGAGCTCAATGAGGCGCTCCACGCGCCGGGGCGGGGTTTTGCGGGAGCCACTCCGGGAACCCTGGTCCTGGTCGGCGTGTTCCTGTTGGCGTTCATGCTGTACTACTTCGCCAACTGGAAACTGCTCAGCTTCCTTTGGAAGATCGGATGAACCAGCCCCGGCCGGTCCGGCCTGGTGCGGCCTCGTTCGCGCTGCTGATGATCCTGGTGATCTCGGCGGCGTGGTGGGCGCTCGCGCTCTGGCCGGCCGGTGCCGTGGAGCCGGCGTGGTTGCTCCGGACCCGGGCGGCCTGTTTTGGGTCGGCGCCCGGCGGGCTGCCGGATGCCGGCGGCTGGATCCTCCTCATCGGTGAGCCGATCGGGATGATCGGAGTCTTGGTTGCGGTGTGGGGAGGAGCGCTCAGGGACGATCTCCGGCGGATCGCCGCGATACCCCGCTGGCGGGGGCTCGCGGCGGTGATCGTCGTGATGCTGACGGTCGGACTGGCTGCCGTGGGCAGGCGGGTGGCATTCGTGACCGGTCTCGGTGCCACACCAGCGACACCGGCCGGTACGCCGACCCGGATGGACGCCGACGGATCAAGCATCGTGCTGACCGACCAGCACGGGCGCCGGACGCCGCTGGCCGACTTCCGCGGCGGGCCGGTGCTGCTCACGTTTGCGTTTGGGCATTGCTCGACCGTTTGCCCAGCCATAGTGCAAGCCTTGCGGGCCGCCCGGATTGACGCCAACCGGAGTGACGTCCCCCTGGTCATCATCACGATCGACCCGTGGCGAGACACGCCGCGCCGGCTGCCAGCCCTGGCGGCGGCGTGGAGGTTGGGCCCGGAGGACCGGGTGCTGTCGGGGAGCATCGCCGAAGTGGAGCAGGCGCTCGATCGTCTTGGCGTCGGACGGCGCCGAGACCGCAACACGGGAGATGTTGACCATGCCGGCACGGTCATGGGGCTCGATCCTCGAGGTCGGATCGTCTGG
>JANPEL010000425.1:0-1818 GCA_031431925.1 Gemmatimonadota bacterium
GGCCCAAGCGTGGTGATCGATCGGAGCAGCCGCCGGGCCCGCGCCTCGTGGAACTCCCGGCTCCGCGGAATCGGCCCCCCGAAGAACAGCCACCGCCGCCGGTCCCGGATCACCGAGACCAGCAACGGCCCCGCATGCCGCAAAATGATGAAGAGGCGCATGGCTCGGCGCTCCGCGCTCGGCGCTCGGCGCTCGGCCGAGTGCCGAGTGCCGAGTTGCCGAGTGCCGAGCCTACGACACCTTCGGGGGGACGACCTTCGCCACGATGCCGCCGAGACCCTTGCCTTGCAGCATCTTGTTGAAGGCGTCGAGGTCGCGGTTGATCAGGCGGTCGAGTTCGTTCCGGGCGCTCCGGGCCCGATCCTTCAAAACGCCCCCCACTTCCCGCTGCGGCGTGGTGGGGCCGTTATCGGTGCTGACCACGTCGCCGAGCAGGTAGACCATCTTCTCGCCGACCTTGGCGGCGTAGCGGATCAGGTCCTGGCCCCGGCCGGTGATCCGGAGTTGGGTGAGTTGCTCTTCGACCGCGATGAACTTCTGCTCCAGCGAGTCAGCGGCTGCTCCAATGGCCTTCTCTTCTTTGGTTACGGCCTTGAGGGTCGCGAGTTGGGTCCGGATCACTTCGATGGTGTTGACCATGTCGACCACGCCGTCGAGCTCACTCCGCATCTCGGTGGCCAGGGCGGCTTGGGCCCGGAGGTCGGTGTCGGTGCCGGCGGTGTTGGGGTCTTTGCGGACCTCGAGCGGCTGGGTTTCGGTCCGGCCGCCAACGGTGAGCCGGATCGTATATCGTCCGGGGGGCACCAGCATCGAGTGCTGCTGAAGGCTCGGGCTCCGGCGGCCGGCCAATTCGGCGGCAACATACGGGGCGTAGAGCGGTTCGGTTCGGAGGAGGACCTGCTTGGTCGGCTCGGTCTGGAGGTTCCAGGTCACCCGGTTGATGCCGGCGGCCTTCGGGACGTTGGCGAGCTTCCGAACTTCCTTGCCCTCGGCATCCAGCAGCGTCACCGAGACGGAGTCGGCGGCTCCTTTGAGCCAGTAGTTGATCGAGGCGCCGTACGGCGGGTTCTGGCCGGTGACGGGATCGTACACCGCCATCATCGGCGCCTCGACGCCCCGGAACCGATAGGCCGGTCGGGGCTGGAACAGGTGGACCGCTTTGGCCGTCACGTCGGCCGTCAACTGCTGGAGCGGGGTAATGTCGTCCATGATCCAGAAGCCGCGGCCGTAGGTCGCGAGCACCAGGTCGTTGAAGTGCTCCTGGACCGTGATGTCGTGCACCGGCGCGTAGGGCAGGTTGCTCTGGAGCGGCTGCCACAATTCGCCGTCGTTGAACGAAATCCAGATCGAGTTCTCGAGCCCCAAATAGAGAAGGCCCCGGCGGACCGGGTCTTCCTTGATCCAGTGGGCATAGGACAACGGGGTCTTCCCGATGCCCCCGACGATCAGTTTCCAGGTCTTCCCGAAGTCGGTGGTCTTGTAGACCCAGGGATCGCGGTTGTCGACCTGATGGCCGTCGACCGTGATGTAGGCGGTGCCGGCGTCGTACCGCGAGGCGGCGACGTTGCTGATGGTGCCCCAGTCGAGGAGTCCGGTGATGTTCCGGGTGAGATTGGTCCAGGTTCGGCCGCCGTCCTGGGTCAGTTGAAGGAGTCCGTCATTGGTGCCGGCCCAGATCAACCCCGCTTGGAGCTTCGACTCGGCGATGGCGAACACCACGCCGAATCGAAGCTTCAGGCGGGTCTGATCTGGGCCGGTACCAATGACGGGCTGCTCCAACTGACCCAGGACGGCGGCCGGACCTGGACCAACCTCACC
>JANPEL010000426.1:0-4621 GCA_031431925.1 Gemmatimonadota bacterium
CGGCCGGTCAATGCCTTCCAGCGTGACCCGGCCACCGCGGTCTTCCACGAACTGGAACAGCTTCAAGGCGTGCTTGGTCTCTTCCGCGGCTTGCATCCGCATCCAGTTCGCAAAGCCGTTGAAGTTCTTTTCGGCGAAATAGGCTGCCATCGAGAGATACAGGTACGAGGCGCCGAACTCCTTGGCGATCTGGTCGTTCAGGGCCTTCTGCATGGGCACGGTGATTCGCATAAACTCCGATAAATGAGAGAGTGACCTGGCAAATATACCTGAGGGCCCCCGACTACCGCGGGTCGGTCCGCTTTCGGGTCAGCCGGGCCGGCCTGACCGCATCGCGGCCGAACCGGGTCGTAATGGTGTCCATCGCCCGGGCCACGGCGCGATCGCGGTCGGTCTCCGCCGTTTCGGCCGGGCCGGCGCCGAGCAGGGTCAATTGCGCGACGGGCGCCGGGGCTTCGAGCCGGGTCAGCCCGATGCCGATCAGCCGGGCAGCCACCCGGCGACGGGCGCGAAGGTCGGCCAGCAATTGACGGGCAATCGCAAACACGGCGCGATCGGTGTCGATCGGCTCGGGCAGCGTCCGGCTGGTTTGGCGGGTCTTGAAATCGTGGTCGCGGAGTTTGACCGTGACACACCGGGCGGTCAGCCCCTCCCGGCGCAACTCGGCGGCCAACGCCGTGGTCAGCCGGAGCAATTCGGTCTCGAGGGCGTCGTCGGTGGTCAGGTCGCGGGGAAAGGTCTCCTCGTGACTCATGGACTTCGCCTCGCCCTCCGGGTCGACGTCGGCGCGCCCCGACCCCCGAATCCGATCATGGAGCCACGCCCCGCTCTGTGGGCCAAGCCACGCCGCGAAGTCCCGCCGCTCGACCCGGAGGGCATCCCGGACCGACGTCAGCCCGTAGCTCTTGAGCTTGGCGGTGAGGCGAGGTCCGACGCCCGGAATGTCGGCGAGGGAGTGGGTGGCCAGAAACTCCCCTTCCTCGCCCGGCGGGACAATGAACACGCCGGTGCCCGGGGTCCCGGGACGAGGTTTCGCGCGCTCGGTGGCCAACTTGGCGACCAGGCGATTGGTGCCCCCGCCGAACGACAGCATCATTCCGGTCCGATCTCGGACGTCGGCGCGGATGCGAGCGGCCGTCACCGCAAACGGTTCGTCGTGGTACACCGCTTCGGTTCCCGACAGATCGAGGTAGAACTCGTCGATGCTGGCGGCCTCGACTTTCGGAGCCCAGCGGTCGAGCACCCTCGCCACCTCTCGACTCTTCTGGCCGCATTGCTGGCGGGGAACCGGGACAAAGACCGCGGTCGGGCAGAGGCGGCCGGCTTGGGCAAGCGGCATCCCGGAGCGGACGCCGAACGTCCGGGCCTCGTACGACGCAGAGCAAACGACGCCCCGGCTCGTGGCGCTCCCCCCGACAATCAGCATCGCCGCCTTCCCCGCCCCGTCGGGATCGACCAACCGAGCGACGGCGACAAACATCTGGTCGCAATCGGCCAGCAGGATGCGGGGCGCCGCCACGGTCTAACGGAGGTCTCGGGTCTCGAACCGGAGGCCCACGGTCCAGGTCGACCGGTCAACCTTGGGGCCAAGATCCTTGAAGGTGGCCGATCGCTGGTCCGGGGCCACGGCCTGCACGGTCGTGTTGCGGTAGAGCGGGTAGTATCCGACGGGGAAACGAATCGCCCCGGGCGGGACCAGACACTCGCACGAGGCCGCACCGCCCAGCCCGGCGTTGACCACCACGGCGAGCGGAACCGTCGCGGCGTTGGTGATCAAGGGTTCGAACATCGGGATCCGCGCATCGCCGAGTCCGATCGACCGGAGGTTCCGTCCGCGCCGGCCCCGGAAGTCGATCTCGCCGGCTGGCGACTTCCCCATCGGGCGGCCATCCGGGCTTCGCCGCTCGGCGACCTGCCAGGGCAAGCGGGCAAAGCCGGCACTGGGCAACTCGAGCGGCACCGTCGCCCCGGGGGGGACCACCACCGACTGACCGGCGGGCGTGGTCACGGTCATCGGCGCATCGAATCGGTTGGTGAGGTCGAGGACGACCGGCCGGCCGAAGACGAACCAGCCGAGGCCGGCACCGGCCGCGACGATGGCCAGGGCGGCAATCAGGCCGGTGCGGCGCCGCGGTCGCGGTGGCGCGACCGGGTCGGCCGGGGTGGGATCAACCGGTGGCGCCGAGGGAAGCGGCGTGGCCACCACGCCGACCTTCCGGCTGACCCGCTCGACGATCTGGGCCGCCGTGACGGTTGGTCCCGGTCCCAGGGCCGAGCCCTTTTTCAGGGCCTCGATGAGCAGGGCCGCGGACTGGTATCGGTCGCTCGCCTTCTTGGCCAAACATTTGACGATGGTGTCCGACAGCCACACCGGGACGCTGGCCTTTCGGTCGCTTGGGGCGGGGATCGGATCGGCCAGGTGTTTCCCGACGATCTCCTGGGACGAATCGCCCTCGTACGGCGGCGCTCCCGTCACCATCTGGAACAGCATGGCGCCGAACGCGTACAGGTCGCTCCGGCCATCCAACTTCATCTGACCTAACGCCTGCTCCGGACTCATGTACTGCGGCGTCCCGACGACGAACCCGGTCTGGGTCTGATGGGAATCGCCGTCAAGGCGTTTGGCGATCCCAAAGTCGACGAGCAACGCCCGGCCGGAGGTGGCGTCGATCATGACATTGTCGGGCTTGATGTCGCGATGGAGGAGTCCGGCGGCATGGGCATGACCCAGGGCCTCGAGAATCGGAATCGCGATTTCGAGCGCCCGGCCAACGTCGAGGGCCCCGAAGGACCGCAAGTAGCCGCCAAGCGATTGCCCTTCGACGTAGGGCATCACGTAGTAGGTGAGTCCCTGGCCTTCGCCGACGAAGTGAATCGGCAGGATATTCGGATGATTGAGACTGGCCAGGACCTGGCACTCATCTTTGAAGCGGTTCAACATCCCAGGCGTCCAGGCGATATCCGGCCGGAGCACCTTGACCGCGAGCCGCCGGTTGAGCCCCTTGTCGAACACTTCATGGACCTCGGCAAAGCCGCCGCGGCCGACGAGTCCTCGGACTTGGTAGCCCGAGCCGAGCGCGCCCGCGAGCTGCCAGCCCAGGTCAGCGGGCTTGGCTTCCGGGGGCGTCGTGGGCTCAACGCCGGGCACCGGCTTGCCACAGGAGGGGCAAAACGCCGCATCGAGCTGAAGGGGGGCGGCGCAACCGGCGCACAAGTTGTCGGGCATGGGACCTCGGTGAGCCAGGAAACCGACGGAAAGATACCGACGGGAGCCGGCGATTGTGGCGCTATTGCGAATGAGAGTAACGAGTTGTAACTTGCTTGCCGACCAGCAAGTAAACTATGACAACGATCCCCGCCCCACCCCGAGACAAGGAACGGAACGCCTCCCGCTCGCGCGAGTTGATCCTCGACGCGGCGGAGCGGCTGTTTGCCGAGCGGGGCTACGCGGCCACCAGCCTGAACGACGTCGGCCGGGAAGCCGGGTTGTCCCGCGCCACCCCGGGCTACTTCTTCGGCTCCAAGGGCGAGTTGCACCACGCGGTCCTGGAGCGGTGCTTCGAGGCGGTCCGGCAAGCCGTCCGGGTTGGGCGGGACCGGGCCCTCGCCAGCGGTGAAACGCCCGAGGTGATTCTCGCCGGGGCCGTGTCGGACTACTTCGACTTCGTGGCCGCCCGGCCGACGTTCGTCCGGCTGATTCAGCGCGAGGCGTTAGGGGACGGGCGGACCCTCGATGGGTTGCCGTTGTCCTTGGTAACCGGCCAGGAAATGATCTCGGCGCTGACCCAGGAACTCGGTCTCGAGGAGGTCGAACCGGCCGAGGTCACCCACATGCTCTTCAGTCTGATTGCCCTCACCTGGTTCCCGCACCTTCAGGGCGAAACCCTCGGACGCGTCATTGGGCTCGACCCCACCGCGCCGGGGTTCTTTGCCCGCCGGAAGCAGCACGTGACCGAATTGTTGTCCGGCTGGCTCGGGGCCCGCCGGAGTGCGACTCATGCCCGTTAGGCCCTTCATCCAGGAACGCCCATCATGACCAGCGTCGCATCGAACCCCGCCGATTCCAAGAACGCGCCCCCGGCTTCCGGTCGCGCCGCCGAGCAGGCGGCCCGCGATTTTGCCGAGTCGGCCCGGGAAATCGAATGGAACCCCAGCTTCGTCAAGGAACTGTTCGAGGGAAAACTCGACCTCCGGTTGATCCACCCCTACCCCGAGCCGAAGGCCGAGGACGTGGCCCAGGCCAAGCCGTTCCTCGACGCCCTGGAGAAGTTCCTCCTGGAGCATGTCGACGGCGACGCCATCGACCGGGATGGCAAAGTGCCGCCGGAGGTGGTGTTGGGCCTCCAGAAACTGGGTGCGTTCGGCATCAAGATCCCGACCGAGTATGGCGGCAAGGGGTTGAGCCAGTTGATGTATACCCGGGCCGTCGCGATGGCGGCGTCGGTCTGCGGCAACGTCACGGCGCTGCTCTCGGCCAGTCAGTCGATCGGTGTCCCGGTACCCCTCAAGCTGTTCGGCACGCCGGAGCAGAAGAAGAAATACTTCCCGCAATTGGCCAAGGGGGCCATCTCGGCGTTTGCGCTGACCGAGAACAACGCCGGGTCGGATCCCGCCGGGCTGT
>JANPEL010000427.1:0-11895 GCA_031431925.1 Gemmatimonadota bacterium
CGAGGGAACTTGGATGTCGGTCGACGTTTCGCCCGACGGCCGGACGGTGGTGTTCGATCTGTTAGGCGACATCTACACCCTGCCCATCACCGGCGGCCGAGCCACGGCCATCCTCGGCGGCCCGGCGTACGAGACGATGCCGCGATGGTCGCCGGATGGCGCCCGGATCGCGTTTATGAGCGATCGAGACGGGATCGAAAACATCTGGACCATGGCCGGTGGAGGGGGGGACCTCCGTCAGGTGTCGAAGGAGCGCGAACGGCAGGTGTCGAACCCGGCGTGGACGCCGGACGGCAGGTATCTCGTCGGGCGGAAGCACTTCCGCAACACCCGCTCGCTCGGCGCCGGGGAAATGTGGCTGTTCCACGCAGCCGGCGGCGCCGGGCTCCGGTTGACCGACCGGCGGAACTGGGAGCAAAACGCCACCGAACCGGCCGTGTCGCCGGATGGCCGGTATGTCTACTTCTCGGAAGATGTCTCGCCGGGTGGAGGCTTCGACTACAACCGCAACCCGCACGGCACGGTGTACGTCATTCAGCGCCTCGACCGGGAGTCCGGCGAACGGGTAACCTGGATCCGGGGTCCCGGCGGTTCGCTCGCCCCGACGCCGTCACCGGACGGCCGGACCATGGCCTTCATTCGCCGGGTCGGGCCGAAGAGCGTCCTCTTTGTGCAGGATATGGAAAGCGGCCGCGAGCGTCCGCTCTGGGACGGCCTCGATCACGATCAACAGGAGGCTTGGTCGCTCTTCGGCACCTACCCCGGCTACGACTGGACGCCCGATCGGAAGAGCCTGGTCATTTGGGCGCAGGGCAAACTCTGGCGGGTGGATGCCGCGACGGGGCAGGCGACCAACATCCCGTTCACCGCGTCGGTCAAACAGACGATTACCGATGCGGTCCGGTTCCCCCAGGCGGTGGCGCCCGATCGCTTCGACGTCAAACTGCTCCGCTGGGTGACCGTCTCGCCCGATCAGCGGCGGGTGGTCTATACCGCGCTCGGCAAGCTCTACCTTCGCGACCTGCCGAACGGAACTCCGCGGCGGCTCACCGCCGGCGGCCGGGCTTTGGAACTGTTTCCTTCGTGGTCGCCGGACGGGGCGACGATCGTCTATGCCACCTGGGACGACGACTCGCTCGGCGCCATTCGTACGGTGAGTGTCGACGGCCGGGCCGGCCGCACCCTGACGGCCCGCCTGGGCCACTATGTGACGCCCCGGTATTCGCCCGACGGCAAACAGGTGGTGTTTCGCCGGACCGGCGGCGACGAACTCCGGGGTCCGGGCTCGAGCCGGGACCAAGGGATCTACCGGGTCAGCACCGCCGGCGGTGAACCGGTCCTCGTGACGACGCAGGGCACCGAGCCGACGTTCTCGCGTACCGGTGAGCGGCTCTATTTGACCGCTTCGGACAGCAGCAAGCCGGCGCTCATCAGCGTCAATCTGACCGGCGGCGACCGGCGGGTCCATGTGACCTCCGAGAACGCGACCCAGTTCGTCATCTCGCCCGACGAGCGGTATGTGGCGTGGGTCGAACGGTTCAATGCCTATCTGGCGCCGTTCACGGCCACCGGACGAGCGGTTCAGCTCGGGTCATCCGCCACCGACGTGCCGGTCAAGCGGGTGTCCCGGGACGCCGGCGAGGACCTCCATTGGTCGGCCGACGGCCGGCGGCTCTACTGGTCCCTCGGACCCGAGTTGTTCCAGCGCGACCTGAACCAGACCTTTGGGTTTGAAGCCGCCGATACCACCAGCCTCAGGCGCGAGCCGGAGGCAACCGGGGCCGCCATCGGCTTCCAGGCCGACGCCGACCGGCCGAGCGGGAAAATCGCCTTGGTCGGTGGGACGATCATCACGATGAACGGCGATGAGGTCATCACCAACGGAACCGTCGTGATTGACCGGAATCGGATCGTAGCGGCCGGACCATCCCATCAAGTGGCGGTGCCGGCGGATGCCCGGCGGATCGATGTTACCGGCCGGTTTGTCATGCCGGGCCTGGTGGACGCCCATGCCCACGTGGGCACCGGATCGAACGGGATCACGGCCACGACGAATCCCTCGCTGCTCCAGAGCCTGGCCTTCGGCGTGACCACGATGCACGACCCGTCGAATTCGACCGAGATGGTGTTCAGTGCCTCGGAGATGATCAAGTCCGGAATGATGACCGCCCCGCGACTCTTCTCGACCGGGACCATTTTGTACGGGGCTGAAGGCGGCGCCAAAGCGATCACCACGTCGTTCGACGAGGCGTTGACCCATCTCCGCCGGATGAAGGCGGTCGGCGCCTTCAGCGTGAAGAGTTACAATCAGCCCCGCCGCGATGCCCGCCAGCAGATCGTCGAGGCGGCGCGCCAACTCGAGATGATGGTGGTGCCCGAGGGAGGCAGCACCTTCTTCTACAACATGACCCATGTCCTCGACGGCCACACCACCGTCGAACACAATATTCCGGTGGCCCCCCTCTACCAGGACGCCCTCAAGGTGTACCAGGCGAGTGCCACCGGATACACGCCGACCTTGATCGTCAATTTCGGAGGAGTCAGCGGCGAGTACTACTGGTATGCCCACTCCGAGGTCTGGAAGAACGAGCGGCTCCGGCGATTCTCGGCGCCTGGGGTGCTCGGGGCCCGGGCCCGCCGGCGAGAACTCGCCGCGGACGACGACTACTCATACCAAGGCACGGCGCGGGCCGCCAAGGCCCTCGCGGACGGTGGCGTCAAGGTGAACACCGGGGCCCACGGCCAAGTCCAGGGCCTTGGCGTCCATTGGGAAATGTGGATGCTCGAGCAGGGCGGGATGTCACCCCATCAGGCGCTCCGAGCGGGAACGCTGAGCGGCGCGGAGAGTCTTGGCCTCGACCGGGATATCGGGTCTCTGGGCGCGGGCAAGCTGGCCGACCTGGTGGTGTTGGACGAGAACCCGCTGACCAACATCCGCAACAGCGCCTCGCTCCGGTACGTGATGGTGAACGGACGGTTGTTCGATGCGGCGACGATGGCCGAGCTCGGAAACCACCCGGCGCCGGCACCGAAACTGTGGTGGCAGCGTTAGCGAGAGAGCGAGAGGGGAAAACGACAATGGGCGGGAGACTTGAGTCCCCCGCCCATTTCCGTCATTCGTTGTTCTACGCGTTACGGTCGATACACTTCGCCCCGGGATTCTGAAGTTCCTCTTGGGTCGGGACCGGGAAGTTCGCGTCGGTTCCGTACACCCCGCCCTTCCGATACGGTCCATTGGGGAAGGCAACCGTTGCCGCCCGCCCGTATTGGCGAACCAGGCGGCGGAGGTCCGACAACCGGACGCCGGTCCCGTACAACCAGAATCCCCGCTCCGAGAAGAGCATGTCAACCCGAGCCGCGGGGGAAACGGGATCGATCAGTGGCACGAGTCCCGCGACGGTGGTCCGGAGTCCATTCAACTTCGAGAGCCAGGTGGGAGCGTCGTTCGCTGCCAGGGCGGCCTCGGCTTCGATCAGCCGGGCCTCTTCTCCCTTGCCGAACGGAAGCGCCGCGTCCCGGGCGCCCGAACCGAGCCAGTTGTACTGGGGCGAGGTGTTGTCGAAGCCGAGGCCCGTTCGGGTCCACAGGAGACGGGGATCAGCCAAGGCTGGATTGGTGCCATCGCCCTGGCCGCGGAACGGGAGGCCGTTGATGCCGTCCAGGTGGGCCATTGCCCAGCGCTTGCTCAAGTGATTGAAGACGAACACTCCGTTCTCGTTCGACGGCGTCGCGATCGAGTGCTCGTTGACCGCGCGGAAGTTCGTCGGGATTGCCGCGACCAGGGTCGCCGCCGCGGCGTACTGCGTCGATCCGCCCAGCATCAACGACCGGGCCTTGAGGAGCCGGGCGGTGTTGTGGTTGACGCTATTGGTGCCGGCCGCCGCACCCAGGGCCCGGTCGAACTCCGCGTTGGCGGCGGTCAGCATCTGCGCGGTGGTCTGAGAAGTGCCGAAGGTGACCGCCCCGCTGACCAAGTCGCTGAACGGTACCCCGCTACAGTAGTTCATGGCGGCGTAGAGGTAGATCGCCCCGGTCCGGTTGTACAGCACGCCGAGCCGAGCGTCGGCGGCGGCGGTGGCCCCGGTGGCGGTGAGGGCGCCGATCGCCCGTTTGGCCTCGAGCCGGGCATTCTGGAGCTGGCGGAATACGCCTGCCAAGGTGCCGTTGTCGAGGGCCGCGGCCCGCATGTCGTAGTCGACCCGGGTGCTGAACGTGCCCGAGTGATAGAACTCATCGGACATCATGCCGGAAATGAGAATCTGCCCCTCAGTGCCGCCGGCGTCGCCGGAGACGGCGATACCGAACTCGCGGAGGGCGCCGGCGTAGAGCGCCGACGCGCCGGCCGGAGTGTTGATGGCGTCGGGGGGAATGATGTCCCGTTCCGTGACCTTGACGATTTCGTCGAGGCAGCCGGTCGCTAAGACCGCGAGGCCCGCGAACGCCGCAATTCGAACGGTGGATCCTGACATGCGAATGCTCCGTGTCGTGGTAGTCATGACTAGAAGCCCAAGTTGAGGCGGATGTTGTACGACCGGAGCGACGGCAGGCTCAGGAAGTCGCGCTGGGCAAAATTCGCTTCGCCTTGACCGTTGACCTCCGGATCGACGCCGGTGTACTTGGTCGACGTCCAGAGGTTCCGGCCGCTCAAGGTGATCCCGAGCCGGTCGCCGCCGAACGCCCGAGCCCACTTTTTCGGCGCGTTATAGGTCACCGACAACTCGCGCCACTTGATATAGTCGGCGTCTTCCATGTAGCCGAAGCGGGAGTTCTTGGCGCCGAGGAACCGGAGGGCGGTGACCCGGGCCTTCTCTTCGACCGGGGCCTTGATGTCGTAGAGGCCCCAGCAGTTCTGCGAACTCCGGCAGCGGAAGTCCTCGGTCAGGTTGTAGAGCTTGGCTCCGCCGCGATAGTCGAGCTGGGAGCTAATCTGAATCCGGCCGTCGAAGAGACCGATGCCGGTGCTGAGGGCCATTTCGCGGGATGGCGTCGAGGGGCCGACGTACGACAGCGTGTCCTCGGCGGTGACCTCGGTGGCGGCGATGATGCCATCGGAGTTGGCGTCGGCATAGCTATACCGGCGGGCCCAATAGCCGCCCAACGGGAACCCTTCGCGATGCTGCTGGTCGACGCCGTTGGCCAGGATCGGGAGCTGTTTGCCGAGATTGAGGAGCCGGTTCCGGAGGAACGATCCGCTCAGGGTCAGGTCCCACTTGATGGTCTTGCCGGTCAACACTTGGGCGTCGATCAGGTATTCGAGCCCCTCATTCATGACCTCACCGAGGTTCCGGAACTGGCCGGCCGGAAATCCCGCCGAATTCGGGGTCGGGACGAAGATCAAGGCGTCGGTGGTGTTCTTGTGGAACGCGGTGACCTCCAACGCAAGCCGGCTGCTCAGGAAGGTGGCGTCGAAGCCGCCTTCATACTCCACACTCCGCTCCGGCTTCAGGCTGGGATCGCCAATGTTGTTGAGCAGGATGGCCGGCTGGACCGTGCCGCCAACCGCGGCGGCGCTCGCGAAGTAGCTCTCGACGGCCACCGAGCCGCCCGGCTGCTGGCCGGCGTGCCCATACGAGGCTCGGAACCGGAGGGAGTTGAGAACCCGGCCTTTGGGGAAAAACGGCGATTCGCTGATCAGGTATGAAAGCGACGCCTTCGGATAGGCAATCGTCTTTGACAGTTGCCCGGAGGCGCTGTTCCGATCGACCCGGAACGCGGCGGTGAGGAACAGGCGGTCGTCCATCCCGAAGGTCTGCTGCACGAATCCGCCGGCGTTCTTCAGGGTGTTGTTGACTTCCGAAGCCTGCTTGTTGGCACCGGCCGTGACCGTCACGGCGCCGGGCGGGAGGGCTTGGCCCTGGGCGTCGGTGCCCCGAAAGTTGTTCTGATTGTAGTTGATCCCGCCGGTCGTCGTCGACTCGAGGTTGGAGCCCAACTTGAAGTTGGCCGTGGCAGTGGCGTTGACGGTGTACAGCGCGATGGTCCGCCGGGCTTCCGCGGCGATGCCGACTCGGTCGAGGCTGAAGTTGGGACCCTCATCGAACCGGTTCAGCACTTGATCGATTCGAGACGTCAGGTCGAGACCGATGACCGCTCGGCTGGTGAGCCAGCTGAACGGGGTGTAATTGGCCGTGGTCCCGGTCGTCAACCGTTGAATCGTCTGCGTCGTAAGCCGCTGGAAGGTCTCGCCGGGTTGGAAGAACCCCCAGGTGGAAACCAATCCGCCGGGCCCGGTGGGGCCCCGGCCATCGCCATTCAACGCGCTCGAGTGAATGCCCCGGACGTTGTTGTCGTTCTGGGGCAGTCGGAGCGCGCTGGTGACGTACCCGATGTTCAGGGCGATGTTCGACTTTGGCGAGAGCTGGGCGGTGAAGTTCGAGCGGACGTTGACCTTGTCGATGTTGTTCGGGTTGATCTCGTCGTCCCGGAGCGCGGTCCGGCCGCTGGCCGTCGCGATCCGAGTGATCTCGGACGCGGGCATGAAGAACACCCCGCTCTCGGATTCCCGTTCGGCCGACACGAAATACTGGACCACATCGGATCCGCCCGACACGTTGGCGCCGTATTGCTGCCGCCGCCCCCTGCCGAGGGGTGACTGGTCCGGGTCCCGGAGGGGATTGAACTGGCTGATCGTCGCGATGGCGCAGGTGCCGGCTCCGACGTTGGCCAGGGTGCACCGGACGCCGGCCGCGGTGGCGCCGAAATAGTTGCTCGGGTAGGGGTTCTTGTCGGTGTTGGAGCCCTGTTCGGACCAGAGACTCCAACGGGCCCGGCCGGCGACGCCCCGGCGGGTGGTGATCAGCACGACGCCGTTGGCGCCGCGGGTGCCGTAGATGGCCGACGCCGACGGACCCTTGAGGATCTGCATGTCGGCGATTTCATCGGGATTGAGGTCGTTGAGCCGGGAGGGCCCCTGACCGCCCACCCCGAAGGCCTGGGACCCGGTGCTGCTCTCGAACGACACGCCGTCGACGATCACCAACGGTTCGTTGCTGAGCGACACCGAGTTGGAGCCGCGGATCCGGATTCGCTGGCCGGCCCCGATCGTGCCCGTGGAGGAGAAGACCTGGACGCCGGGCGCCCGGGCTTTGAGGAGGTCGGCGACGTTCTTGACCGGCGCCGTTTCAGCGAGCGCGATGACCTGGATCGTGTTGACGGAGTTCCCGAGCTCCCGTTTCCGGGTGTCTCCGGTCGAGGTGATCGTGATTTCGTCGAGGGTGTACGGGGCCTGGGTCAACACGAAGTCCGCTGTTGTCTCGCCGCCGGTGGCCGTGACCTGCTTGGCGACGGTGGCAAAACCGAGGGCGGACACCCGGATCATGACGGGTCCTGGTGTCACTCGCCGGATCGTGTAGACCCCGTCTTGATTGGTCGTGACCGTGAGCGAAAGACCGAGGGCCGAAACCCGGGCGGCCTCGATCGGCGCCGAGGTACCCGCCGTCGTGACCTTGCCGGTAATCGTGCCGGTCTGGCCGGAAAGCGGCGAGAAGCCCGCCCCCATTGCCAGCAGCCCGAGCGCCCCGGTCACCGAAAATGTGAAGTGCCTCATGACCCATTCCTTGGTTCGAGTTAGTGCCTGCCCGACCTTCGGGCCCGACCAATATTTCCAGTGGGGATTGTTGAGGCTCTATTATTAGTCACGAATCGTGCCCGCGGCCGGATTTGCTAACTCGTTCTGGAATTTATTGTTACCAGGTCGAAACAAAACGACGCTCGTGTCACTTCGACACAAAGTGCGTCGAAGCGTCACGACTGTCGCTGGGAATTCTGGGGTGGGGTACTTCGAATCGAAGCGGGACCCGGCGCGGGCGTTGACGCTAGTTTCGGGCGCGAACCCGAGGACGGACCCGGCCGCGCCGGTCGCCATCGATTTGGGCTATGGCCCACCGCACCGCCCGGCGAACGCCATTGGAACCGTCCTGTTGGGCGGCCTCGAGCGCCGGCAGGGCACCCTCGCTTTCGATCTCGCCGAGGGCCCAGGCAGCGGTGATCCGGACATCCTCGTCCGAATCCTTGAGCACCGGCGTGAGGTACCGCACCGAACTCGCCGCCTCGATCTGACCCAGCGCCCACGCCGCCATGATCCGAACGTCAGGATCGCGGTCCTTGAGCGCGGCCGCGACTGCCTCGACTCCGGTTTCCGATTCGATTTGACCCAAGGCCCAGAGCGCGGTGGTCTTGACCTCAGCGACCGGATCGCGGGTGAGCGGACTCAGAGCCGCCACGCCGTCGGCCGCCTCGACCTGCCCGAGCGCCCAGGCCGCCATCTGCCGGACCTCAGCGGATGGATCCCGGGTCAGCCGCGCCAAGGGTTCGACCGCACTCGCGTCTTCGATTTCGGCCAGGGCCCAGATCGCGGTCAGACGAACATCGGAGTCGGCGTCAGCCAAGGCCGTCTGAAGGGCCGCCACCCCGCGGGGGGATTCGATTTCGCCAATGGCCCAGGCCGCCATCCGGCGGACCTCGGCCGCGGGGTCCCGAAGGGCCCGTTCCAACGCCGGGATCGCCTCGGCATTCTCGATCTGACCCAAAGCCCAGACCGCCCGGCCGCGCACCGTGGGGCTTCCGTCGCCAAGGACCCGTTTCAACGGTTCGATGGCGCGGGAGTCCTCGAGCTCGCCTAACGCCCACGCCGCCATGGCCCGGACCCGGGTCTCCCGGTCGGCCAGGGCGTCACCGAGGCCGCCCAGTGACCGGGGGTCTTCGAGCTCGCCGAGGCCAAGGATTCCGGTTTCCCGAAGCCCGGCATCCGCATCCTTGGACATCGCAGTGAAGGTCTGGTACGCCCAGGGCGGCTTGGCGTCCCCCAGCACCCTGGCGGCAATGTGCCGGACGCACCGGCTTGGGTCGCGAAGGCCCACCCGGAAGGCGCCGAGGGCCACGGCGTCGGCCTTCTTGTGCCAGCCGACGCCGTGGATCGACGGATTGACGTGGATCCCGCCGTCGGCAAACGGCATCGGCATCGGAATGGGCATCGGCATCGGCATGGGCATCGGCATCGGGAGGTCGCCGTTGGCGCCCCACCAGCCGCCGAAGTTGGTCAGAGCCCGGCCAGCCAACTCGCACACCGCCGAGTCGGCGCCCCGGAGGGAGGTGAACAGTCGGGCCACGGCCGCGGAATCGCGGGTGAGGGGCTGCTGCATGGCAACGGCGAACGCAAGCACGGCGACGATCATCGAGGCTCTGACGAAGGGGACCCTACTTGGATGGACCAGCACCCCCGAACGTTGGAACCCGTTTCATCCGCCCGTCTCGAAGAAGGACGGCCGGCCGGCTTGGTCTGAGCTGACCATGACCCCCCGGCTCGGGAGGGTCCGGGAGGATGAGAGATCAGCCGACGGCGCCTGGGGCTCATCCACCCGGACCAGATGGACCGAACCCGCCCGTCGTAACGGCAATCCAACGAGCGGTTGGGCCAGGTCCGGCAAGGCGGAGAGCCAGCGCCGCTGATCCGCTCCCGGCTCGGCGAACCAAAGCTGAATCCGGACGGCCTGGCCGGCCGCCGGCAACGACAGCCACGTGATCGGCTCCGTCCGGGACGGGGCCTTGGCAATCGGCTCGAGAGCCGCGGCCAGACCGGGCAGGACGATGTCGGGACCCCTCGTCCACCCGGGCCGAAACGGTTTGGGTCGGTGCCAACGGCTCACGACGCCGCCCATGTCGATCCGCCATCGGCCCGTCGGATACGCGGTGAGTTCCGTCGTCTGGCCGGCAGCGCTGACGGTCACATGGACCTCATCGTCCCGGGTCCAGAGCCGCCACACCAGGGATCGCGGCTGCTCCGGCGTCCCCAGCGCAAACCGGAATCCCTTGGGGGTCGCGGAGGCTCCCGGGACAAACGGCCCGGCCATCAGGTGACCAACACGATCACATCGTTCCTCGTCGAGTAGGGCGGTGAGCTACAGTACCGGAAGGTAGGCTCGGTAATACCGAGACACCACGGATCTGACCCCTTCCCCTGCCTCTCGGGCAACGTTAGCGTAGTGCGGCAATGGTACCGCTGCTCCTCTTCCAACTCACCGTCACCCAGATTGCGCCGCCGAGGCTCGAGGCTACGGCGGTCGTCGACGGCATCCTCGATGACGCGGTGTGGAGCCGGGCCGCTCGACTCGGGAACTTTACCCAATACAGCCCGGTCGATGGCCGGCCCGCGGTCCAAACCACCGAAGTGCTGGTTTGGTATTCCCCGACAGCCCTCCATTTCGGCATCCGGGCCGCCGCCGAGCCCGGCACCGTCCAGGCACACCTCACCGACCGTGACAAGGGCATCATCCCGGACGACTACATCGAAATTCAGTTAGGCACCTTCAACGACAGCCGTTCGGCCTTCGTATTCGCGGTGAACCCGCTCGGCGTCCAGGCCGATGGTGCATTGGTCGAGGGGAACCAGACCCGCCGCACGGCCACCGAGGGCGATCGAACCGGCGGCCGCGAGCAACCGGATCTCTCCCCGGACTATACCTTCGACTCGCGCGGCCGGGTGACCGATGACGGCTACGAGGTGGAAATCAGGATCCCGTTCCGGACCCTGCGGTATCAGAGCGCCGCGACCCAGGACTGGACCCTCCAGATCATTCGGAAAAGCGCCCGCAGTGGACGCGAAGATACCTGGGCACCGGCTCGACGGGATGCGACCTCGTTCTTGGCCCAGCATGGCAAGCTCACCGGCCTCACCGGGCTCCGGCGGGGCCTGGTGCTGGAATTGAACCCGATCGCGACCTCCTCGATCAACGGCGCACCCGCCACCGGCGGATGGCACTACGACGGCGGGAAACCGGATGTCGGCGGGAACGTCAAATGGGGCATGTCGACCAACTTCACCATGAACGGGACGATCAACCCGGATTTTTCCCAGGTCGAGTCCGACGCCGGGCAGATCAGCCCCGACCCCAGGCGGGCCCTCTTCTTTGCGGAGAAGCGGCCGTTCTTTCTCGACGGGCTGGAATACTTCTCCACGCCCAGCCAAGTGATCTACACCCGCCGGCTCGCCGCGCCCACGGCGGCGGTCAAGGTGACGGGTAAAACCTCGGGCACCAGTTTCGGATTTCTCTCCGCCGTCGACGGAACCGAAACCTCGGCAACCGGACAGGACCGGCCGGTGTTCAACTTGCTTCGGGTCCTCAAGGACGTGGGCGGATCCTCCCGAGTCGGCGCGGCTTACACCGACCGGATCGAGGGCCGGGACTACAACCGAGTCGGCGAAGTCGATGGCCGCTGGGTGTTCGGAGGCATCAACAATTTTTCCTTTCACGGCGCGGTGAGCCGAACCCGAGAGGCGGGGCAGACCACGACCGGTCCGCTCTGGTATCTCAACTTCACCCGGACCGGGCGGCAGGTCGGTTTCAACGCCACCTTCCAAGGCATCTCCGACCGATTCCATGCCGGGAGCGGATTCCTCTCCCAAGGCGACCTGGCGCAACTGACCTTCGGCCCGACCTTCACGGTCTACGGACGGCCCGGCGGTTTCATCGAACGGTTCAACGGCGGCATCACTGCCACCTACTCCTGGGCCTATCAGCGATTCACGGCCGGCGGCCCGTCCCGCGACCGCCAGTATTGGTTCAACGGAGCCTGGGCCATTCGGGGCGGCTTCAACCTGAGCACCACGGTGTTCGTCGAATCATTCGGATTCGATGCGCGGTTGTACCAGGATTACCGGCTCGAAGTCCCGACTCAGGCCGGTAAGGACACGGTGGCCTTCGGGGTGAAGCGCCGGCTGCCGGTGCGGGCGGTGATGGTCCGGGCCAAGACGCCCGAGATCGGCGGGTTCGCGTTCGACGGGTTCGCGGCCTATGGGCGGGACCCGAACTACCTCGAGTGGTCGAAATCCGAAATCGTCTTCGCCCGGCTCGGCCTCACCTTTCGACCCACGGAAAAACTCCGGTTCGAAACCGGGGT
>JANPEL010000428.1:0-26178 GCA_031431925.1 Gemmatimonadota bacterium
GCTTGGGATCCACGGGGCGGCGGCGGGCCGGCAACGGAATCCGGAGTTCGCCGCGGAGATACCGCCCGGTGAGAGAGTCAGGGTGACGGACCACGGCCTCGACGAGGCCTTCGACGATCACCTCCCCGCCGAAGCGGCCGGCCCGGGGTCCGAGATCGACGACATAGTCGGCCGCCCGGATGGTGTCCTCGTCGTGTTCGACGACCAACACGGTGTTGCCGAGGTCCCGAAGCTCCTTCAACGTCTTGAGGAGCCGATCGTTGTCCCGTTGGTGGAGCCCAATACTCGGTTCGTCGAGGATATAGAGCACCCCGACCAATCGCGATCCGATCTGGGTGGCCAGCCGAATCCGCTGCGCCTCGCCACCCGACAGCGATCCCGACCCCCGGCCTAACGTGAGATATTCGAGGCCGACGTCGCGAAGGAACGTCAGCCGGTCGTGGACTTCCTTGAGGATCGGCCCGCCGATGTCGGGATCGATGCTGCCGGCTTTGCCGCGGCCGACCGGAATCCCCTCGAAGAACCCGATGGCCCCATCCACCGACAGGTCGACCACCTCGCCGATACTTTTCCCCGCCACCAAGACCGCGAGACTCTCGGGTTTGAGCCGGCGGCCGGAGCAGGTCCGGCAGGGCATCTCGACCATGAACTCGCCGAGCTGGACCCGGACGGCGTCGCTTTGGGTTTCGTAGAACCGCCGCTCGACGTTCTTGAGAATGCCCTCCCAGCTCGTTTCGTAGTCGCCTTTGAACTTCGGCCCGTCGAGCTGGAACTTGAACGTCTTCCCGGGCGCGCCGCGGAGCAGCACATCCTGGGCCGATTGGCTGAGCGACCGCCAGGGCGCGTCGAGATCGAACTTGTACAACTTGGCCAAGGTCGGCAGGATCACCTTGCGCAAATACCCGCTCGGCTCGCCCCACGGAAGGATCACGCCCTCGAGCACCGACAGACCCGGGTCGCCGAGGACCAACTCCGGCACCGATTCGCGCCGGGTACCGAGGCCGTGGCAGTCGGGACACACGCCGAACGGCGAGTTGAAGGAGAACTGCCGGGGCTCGAGTTCGGGCATCGACAGACCGCAGACCGGACAGGAAAACCGCTCGGAAAACACCACCGACTGGGCCCCACCCCCGTGGCGGACCACCTCAACCACACCGTCGGCCACCTTGAGCGCCGTCTCGATGGAATCGTTGATGCGGGATCGATCGGCGGGGCGGACCACGAGCCGGTCGACCACGACGGCGACATCATGATTCTGGCGCCGGTTGAGTTTGGGCACGCCGGTGAGGTCGTAGGTCTCACCGTCGACGCGGACCCGGACAAACCCCCGCTTGGCGAGGTCTTCGAATAGGTCCCGGAACTCCCCCTTGCGGCCCCGAACGACCGGACCGAGGATTTCAATCCGGGTGCCTTCCGGCCAGCCGGCCACGGCTTCCGCGATCTGCGAGGCACTCGACCGGGCCACGGGCGACCCGTCGGCCGGGCAATGCGGCGTCCCGGCCCGGGCCCAGAGGAGCCGCATATAGTCGTAGATCTCGGTAACGGTCCCCACCGTCGAGCGGGGGTTGTTGCCGGTGGACTTCTGCTCGATCGAGATCGCCGGCGAGAGGCCCTCGATGGCGTCGACATCCGGCTTTTCCATCAGCCCCAGGAACTGCCGGGCGTAGGCCGAGAGCGATTCAACGTACCGCCGCTGGCCCTCGGCGTAGATGGTGTCGAACGCCAACGAGGACTTGCCGGAGCCCGACAGACCGGTGATGACGGTCAGTTGATTGCGGGGAATCGTGACGTTGATGTTCTTGAGATTGTGCTCGCGGGCACCGCGGACGCGAAGGTATTCCTGGGCCATAGCCCCTGAAGATATCCCGAAAACTGAATTCTTCAACGGATGGGGGTCACCAGGTTTTGGCGGACTCCGCCGGTCCGGGATACCTTCACGGAATGACTCCGCGCCCATTTACCGTGCTGTGCCTTGCAAGCTACCGAAAGGGCGATGCGTTCCTGCACGCAGCCAAGCGAACCGGGGCCCGGGTTCTGTTGCTGACATCGAAGAGCCTGGAGACGTCGGATTGGCCCCGCGAGGCGATCGACGAGTTGTACTTCATTCCCGATGTCGAGAAGAAGTGGGACATGGCCGAGGTCATCAAGGGCGTCAGTTGGCTGGCCCGGACGACGAAGATCGACCGGGTCGTGGCCCTCGACGATTTTGATGTCGAGAAGGCGGCCATGATCCGGGAGCACCTTCGGGTCGCCGGCATGGGCGACACCACGGCCCGGTACTTCCGCGACAAGCTCGCGATGCGGGCCAAGGCCAAGGAGGGAGGCCTCCTGGTTCCCGCGTTCGTGCCGGTGCTTAACTACGACGACATTCGGGAGTTCCTGGCGGCAGTGCCCGGTCCGTACGTCCTCAAGCCCCGCTCGATGGCGGCCGCCATCGGGATTCGCACGATCGCCACCGGGGCCGATCTCTGGCCGATGCTCGACCAACTCGGGGACGAGCAGTCTTTCTTCGTGCTCGAACAATTCATCACCGGCGATGTCTTTCATGTCGACTCGATCGTGGCGGACTACCGCGTCCGCTTCGCGATCGCCAGCCGGTACGGAACGCCCCCCCTCGAGACCTCGCATGACGGGCGGGTCTTTACCACGAAGACCCTTCGCCGCCGGAGCACCGACGAGCGGGCCTTGCTCAGCTTCAATCAGGTCTTGCTCAAGGCATTGGGCCTGAAACAGGGGGTGTCGCACACTGAATTCATCAAGAGCCGACGGAGCGGCGAGTTCTATTTTCTGGAGACCTCGGCCCGGGTCGGGGGCGCCCACATCGTTGATCTCGTGGACGCCGCGAGCGGGCTCAACCTCTGGGCTGAGTGGGCCCGCCTGGAGTGCCGGCGGGAGGACGACCCGTATGTCGTGACGGCACCGAAACGCCGGTACGCCGGCCTCCTGGTGTCGCTGGCCAAGCAGGAGCAGCCGGACCTGGCGAGTTACGATGCTCCCGAGGTGACCTGGCGGCTGGCCAAGAAGCACCATGTCGGGTTGGTGGTCGCCTCGCCCAAGCTCGAACGAGTCGATGCCCTGGTGGCCGAATACACGGATGGATTTTACCGGGATTTCTTTGCGACCGCCCCGCCGAGGATGACGGCAACCGAGTGAGGGATCTATCCTTCCTCCATGCGCCGACTCACCAGCTCCCGCGATAACCTGCCGGACGACCAAGCCCTGCTCGGTTCCGACCCGCTGACCCAGGAGGGCGACCTCCTGACCCCCTCCCTCGATGCCATCGGATCGCTCCGCCCGTTCGGTCGGGATGTCCCCGAGCAACGGCTCGGCACCATCCTGACCCCTGATGCCGCGGCCGGCTCGAGCGTCCTCCGTCGGTCGGCCACCCTGGCGGCCGCGGGGCGCCGGCTGGATGCGATCGCCTTGCTCCGGCACGGTATCGAGGAAGGGCCCGAAGCGGTTGAGGCGCGGGTGGCGCTCGCCGAGCTCCACGGGTCTGCCGGCGATTGGGAGGCGGCCCTCGCCGAGCTGACGCTGGCCCTGGACGGGGGCGCGACCGCGGCCCCCACGCTGGTCCTCCGTGGCGCATTCCATGCACAAGCTGGTCAGACCAGGGAGGCCGAGCGGGACTTCCGCGAGGCCGTGAAGCAAGACCCATCTTATTGGCTTGCTTATCGTTACCTTGGCTCGACCCGACTCAGGAAGGGTGCCAGCCGAGAGGCGATCGAAGTGCTTCGGGAAGCCCATTCCCTGGCACCTCAAGATGCCGAATCGGCCCTGCTCCTGGGCGAGGCGCTGCTGGCCCAGGGCGAGCTCGTCGAGGGCCAACGGGTCTTGTTGCTGGCGATCGAGCTCGGGCCGCGCGACCCTCGGGGCTTCCTGGTGCTGGGGCGATTGCTGGACCGATTAGGACGAACCGACGAGGCGATGGCAATGCACCGCAAGGCACGCGAGGTCACTCCGGCGTGAAGACCGGGACCCTGAATCGGCGAACCGCCGCGCAGTTCATCCTGCTCGGTTGGGCCGTTGCGCTCGCCTGGTTGGCCCAACGGGAGTTCGGGAAGGACGAGGCCGCGACGATTTCCGAGGCCACGATCCGGCTGAGCCCCGAGGCTCATTTTTTTGCCGTCAAAGCGGCCGATCGTCAAATCGGGTACGCCAGCGTGACCATCGACACCATGGCAGCCGGGTTCAGGCTGTCAGAGGTGATGGCGCTCGATGTGCCCGAAGCGGATTCGATTCGCCGGGTAACCCGACGGACTGAACTGGTGTTGTCGCGAAGCCTCCGGCTCCGGTCCTTTGCCCGGACGATCACGGGCAGCGGGCTGTTCGAGGAATTCACCGGCGTCGTCGAAGGCGACACGGTTTTGCGGATGGGGCAGCGTGACGGGCGGGACCGTCCGCCGGCTCACTGGACCATTCCGGTGCCTGGCGACGTCGTCCTGGCGCAGGTGCTGCCATATCGATTGGCGTTTGGCAAGCCGCTCGACGTGGGCCGGACCGTCTCGGCCAACGTGCTCGATCTCTCCACTGGGATCATCGGACGGGTCGAATTCTCGGCCACGGCGGAGTCGACCTTTGTCGTGGCCGACAGCGCCGTCGAGCAGCGACAAACCCATCGGTGGCGTCCGGTGGCCTACGACACCGTTCGGGCCTGGCGAATCGAGCACGCGGCGTCGGGCACCCCAGTCGTGACCTGGGTCGACGCCCAAGGCGGCTTGGTCCAGACCGAAGCGGCGTTGGGCGTCCGCCTCGAGCGCTCGGCGTTCGAACTGGTCAGCTTCAACTACCGAAACGCCGTCAATCGCGCGGGGCCCGACGGTCACCGGACGGTCCCCGGCATGCAGACCGCTTTGGAGGCGAAGGTCGTCCTCGACAGTGGGGGCCCCTCGGCGTACCGGGTTGAGAGCGCGCCCATCGAGCGATTCCTGATGCCGCGGGTGGCCTGGCTGGCCGGGGGCCGTCAGACGACGGGGGGCAGCGAACTGCTGATCGACGCGCGCGGCGTGCAGCGAGCCGATTCCACCAAGTCCAACTACCTCGATCCGAGCCCGACGCTTCGTCCGGTTGCCGCCGCGGTGGCCGCGGAAGCCGCCCGGATCGTCGCGGTCGGCGCCACCCCGATCGCGACGGTGCGGGCATTGGTCGCCTGGATCGGAACCCGGATTCAATCCGACCCGGGCTTTGGCGCCCCTCGGATGTCCGATCACGTGTTCGAGTCGGGCCGGGCCGGGGCGGAGGGCAAAGCCGCTCTGTTCGTCGACTTCGCCCGATCGCTCGATCTGGATGCCCGGGCCGTGGGAGGCCTTGCGGTGCTCCCCAACCGAACCGTTGGGCATGCCTGGGCTGAGGTTCGGATCGACGGCAGTTGGATGGCCGTCGACCCCACCTTCGGTCACGTCCCGGCATCGCGCCGGCTGATCCGGGTCAGCGTGGGCGGCGGCGGGCAAGCCATCGATTTGGTTCCACTCCTCGGATCGGCGCGGATTACGCCGATCAAACCTACGGCAGCGCCATGATCGAATTGAAGAGTCTGACCAAGCGGTACGGGAAGTTCACGGCCGTCAACGCCATCTCGCTCGAGATCCCGCGGGGCACCCTCTACGGGTTGCTGGGGCCGAACGGCGCCGGCAAGACCACGACGATGCGGATGATTGCCGGGATCCTTCGGCCAACGTCTGGATCGGCCACGGTGGCCGGTTTTGACGTCGTGAGCCAACCGATTCAGGCCAAGCAACGGCTGGGATTTATACCCGATCGGCCGTTTGTGTACGACAAGCTGACCGGGGCCGAGTTCCTGCGGTTCGTGGCCGGCCTCTACGGGCAAAGCGGTCCGGAAATCGAAAAGCGCACGGACGAGCTCCTGGAATTGTTCGAGCTGACCCCGTGGAAGCATGAGCTGACCGAATCGTACAGTCATGGGATGCGCCAGAAGCTGATTATCTCGAGCGCCCTGGTGCACCGGCCGGAGGTGATCGTCGTCGACGAGCCGATGGTGGGGCTCGATCCGAAGAGCTCCCGGCTGTTGAAGGACATCTTCCGGCACTTCGTCGACCGGGGCGGGACGGTGCTGATGAGCACCCACACCCTGGAAATTGCCGAGGTCATGTGCGATCAGATCGGGATCGTGTACGGCGGCCAGATCGCGACGGCCGGGACGATGGCGCAGATCCGGGAGCAAACCAGTTCCGGCAATGCGAGCCTGGAGGAAGTCTTCCTCAAGCTGACCGGCGGGTTGAGCGACCGCGAATTGAGCGCTGTTCTCGGTGACTGAGCGGCCGGTGCGGGGCGCCAGTATCGCCCAGATCATGTTTCCCAAGTGGCGGAGCGTGACGGCCCGGATGGCCAAGGGCCGCAACGAGGCTGCCTGGCGGGTCGTCTTGCTCGCGGCGATCGGCGGCGCCTTTTGGCTCGGCGCGTTTCTCGTGTTCCATCGGGTCCTCCGCTATCTCGGCACCACCCCGGAAATCGGCGGCTTGCTGGCGGGCAAGATTCTGAGCCTCCTGTTGTTGTCGTTCGCGTCGATTCTGTTGTTGTCCAACCTGGTGACGGCGTTGTCGACGCTCTTCCTGGCCAAGGACCTCGACATGCTGGTGTCGGCGCCGGTCGACTGGGGGCGACTCTACATCGCCAAGCTCTTCGAAACTATGGTCCACTCCTCGTGGATGGTGGCGCTCCTGCTGGTGCCGATCCTGACGGCCTATGGCGTGGTGTACAAGGGCGGGTGGCTGTTCCCACTCGCGGCGGTGGCGGCGTTGGTGCCCTTCTTCTTGTTACCCACCATTATCGGGTCCGCCATCACGCTGGTCTTGGTCAACGTGTTTCCGGCCCGCCGGGCGCGGGACCTGCTGACGTTGGTGGCCATCGGAGCGGTCGGCAGCGTCGTCCTGGTGCTTCGATTCATGCGCCCGGAGCAGTTGTCGCGCCCGGACGGATTTCGGAATTTGGTCGATTTCGTGGCCGATCTTCGGGCCCCGAGTCACCCGTTGATTCCGAGCGAGTGGGTGGCCAATGCCATCATGAACTGGCTCGAGCGGGTCGGCGATCCGTTGCCACTGGTGCTCCTGTGGTCCACCGCGGGGGCGTTCGTCGTGCTCGGCGGGGCCCTGCACAGCCGGCTCTACCCCGCCGCCTTCTCCAAGGCGCAAGAAGGATCGGAACGACACGCCGCCGGGGTGCTCTGGCAGCGGTGGGTCGGGGGAGCGCTCCGGTTCTTGCCGGTGACCCGCCGGGAATTCATCATGAAGGACCTCCGGGTGTTCTTCCGCGACACGACGCAGTGGAGCCAGCTCATCCTCCTGGCCGTCTTGTTGATCGTCTACGTGTTCAACATTCGGGCGCTCCCGCTCTATACCGGCGAGAAAGTGCCGTACTTGCTGGTGACCCTGGTGGTGTTCCTCAACCAGGGCTTGGCCGGGTTCGTTTTGGCGGCGATTGCCGCCCGGTTCATCTTCCCGTCGGTGTCCCTCGAAGGCCGGCAACTCTGGTTGCTCAAGTCGAGCCCCCTCGACCTCAAGGCCATGCTGTGGAGCAAGTACTGGGTCGGGACGGCGCCCCTCCTGATCGTCGCGGTGACGATCACCGTGGTCACCAATGAGATCCTCAGGGCCTCTCCGTTCATGATGTTCCTGAGCGTGGTGACGATCGCCTCTTTTACGATGGCCGCCGGATCACTCGCCTTGTCGCTCGGGGTGCTCTTTCCCCAATTCGAAACCGAGAACGCCGCCCAGATTCCGACCAGCTTCGGCGGGTTGGTGTTCATGATGAGCGCCATTCTGCTGTTAGCCGGCATCATCGTCGTCGAAGCCCGGCCGGTTGCCGCCCACCTGCAGGCGTACCAGTCCGGCCTCGCCGCCAAGGGGTTCACGGGGGAGCTGTGGTGGGCCATGGCCAAGGTTTTCCTGCTTTGCGCCGCCGCCACCTTGATCCCGCTCCGCCAAAGCCTCAAGCGTCTCGAGGCCCTCGAAGTGTAGCCGCTCGCGTTTTTCCTCCTCATCCTCGCGGTTTCTTGGTTGACGGGGACGACGGTCTTTCTCCTACTGTGGATGCCCTGGTCACGGATACGCCGGGACCAACCACGACGAGGAGGAAACATGAAACATCATTATTGGCGGAGAGGTGCTTGGCTCGGACTGCTGTTGACCGCATGTTCGTCGCCGGATGACACTGGACCCACCGGACCCCATCCCGAACCCGGCAGCCGTTCAAGCCAAAGCCCGGCCGGAGCGGCGGGCCAGAGTGATCCCGATCGGACCCGCCATGACCGGCTCGCCCGGCGAGTGGCCCGGGCCCTCCGGGACCCCGGATTTCGGCAGGCGGTCTTCGACGAGATCGGCCGCTCGGGGTTCGCGGAGAAGAAGGTCCACCTTCAGGGTTTCATGGCCAAGGCCGGCGGCACCGAACGGCGCCGGTTGGCCCACCTCAGCGGGGATTCCGAGGACGCCATCCAGACCGACCTCGACCAGGGGGCCGCGATCGAGATGTACTTCCCGCTCCCGAGTCACCGCCAGCAGTGGACCGGGGGGCCGAACCTGCTCGTGGCCACCGCCGAGCGCGATGGCGAGTCGCCGGTTGCCTATGACCTGTTGGGCCGGCGAAGCCAGTTGAGTCCGGCCAGTCCGCCGGCCACGCCGGTGCTGATGGTCGGGCGGGCCGAGACCCGTTTCGACCGGGGCCCGGCATCGGTGGACGACTGCCCGGATTGCATCTTTCCTCCCCCGCCGGGCGGCATTACCCCCGCGCCGACGGCGCCCGGGGTCTACCTGACCGCCGCCAAGTTCACCGGCACCTTCGAAAGCTGGTTCAAGGGCAGTCCTGAATTCGAGGTCCACGTCCTGGGACAGGCCGGGTCGACCAACGGGCTCACGACTTACCAGTGCGCCGGCGAGCAGGCGGGTGGGCCGTACCAATTCGACCAGAATGCCACCAGCTGGGCCGGCAACGTGATGCTGTTCAGCCCAACCCAGTTCGATCAATACAAGGTCCAGCACCCGGGACAAAATCTTCGGCTCTTCGTAGTCGAGGACGACGACACGGCGTGCGAGATCAGGATCGACTCGACTCGCACCACCAACTTGTTCGACGCGGTCAAGCTCGTCTACAACGACCTGACCGGGGCCCAGGACTCGACGACCGGCTTCGGGACCCGGATCATCCGCAAAGCGCCGATCTACCTCCGGGTCATCCGGGCCGTCACCTCATGGTTCAAGACCAACGACGATCCGGTCGGGAATGCCGTCGAAGATCAAGTGGCCGCGAGTGCGTTCCTGCCGGGGGCGAATTGGTTGATCAAGGGGGAGCGTTCGATTACCAACGGGGCGGTGCGACTGGAATATCGGTAGCGGCAAAGGCGAGGTGGAGCGGGGCGGCCCGCTCCACCTCGTTTGGCTTACGACTGCTGTTTCATTTGTTTTGAAATCTTTGACAGCTCGGACTCATACTTGGAGCCGCACTTGGCCAGCACCTCCGTGGCGTGAAAGACTCCGTCACGTCCGAGTTTGCCGGCCATGATGACTTCGATTTCGTTCTCGTCGGTGAAGGTGTCGGGCACAATGCCCTGATACGTCACCGGAAACTGTCCGGTGCTGTCGGACACCACGAAGTTGATCCGCTGGGCCGGAGCGTCCCGCTGAATCGAGCCGCGGACCACCTTGGCACCCACCTTGAGACCCACGTCGTGAAACGTCGGGTCGGTCTCGGTCCGAGCGAGCAACTCGGAGGGGCTCAAGAAGTACACCCCGGTTTGGCTGACACCCGTGTAGATCAACAGCCCGATTGCCGCCACAATGACGGCCGCGCCGACCGCGAACTTGGTTCCAGGTTTCATGGGTTAAAGATAGCCAGGACAGTGGCCGGCGAGGAGGGCGCCGGTCATTGGAGGTCGGGATAGGCCCGGGCCAGGGGAAAGCTGCTGCCCGCCATCTCGCGGACCGCCCACTCGGCCAGCCGTTCCCGCGTCTCGGCGGGGACGTCCTTGTGCCGCTCGGCCGTGCCCCGAACAAACAGCTCGGCGTCGGCCTGAAGAATATGGGGCGGCTGCATCTCGAAGAGATCCTGGTGCGCTTGCATGTATTGGAAGCCGCACTTCTCCACCACGAGCCCGAGTTCCGGCTCCGACAGCGGGGCAACCCCGAGGAAGGCGGTGACCTGCTTGACCACCGAGGGAAGATCCTTCTTCATGTCTTCGAACAGGACCACGAGGACGTTCGGGTTCCGGGCCGCCCGATCCCACCAGCCCTTCACGTGGCTGGACCAGGTGCCCCACCACATCAGATCCGGATCGGTGAACCAGGCTTCGAACACCGCCAGCGGCGGCGCCATGGCCCCCACGTTGGTCCGGATGAAATCGACGCAACTCGCAAAGCACGATACCGGGTGACGGGCCACGTAGATGTACCGGGCCGCGGGCTCCGTGGGGCAGAGATCGGCGGGCAGATGGGTCTTGATGATCCGGGTGGGCCGTTCCCGACCCAGGCGGGGCGCGACCTCGATCGGAACGGCCTTGCGCCCTTCGAGCCAGGGGCATTGGGAATAGAGCGTCGTCCCGGTGGCGACCAGATCACCAAGGCCCCGGTTCACCACCTCGTAGACCACGTGCTGCATCCAGGTCGTGCCGCACTTCATCTGGGTAACGACGAAGACGTCTTCAGGCAGCGGCGTGAACGCCGCGGCCGCCGCGAAGGTCTCGGCGCTGCAGCTGCCCATTGGGCCCGAGACGCCGCGATACTGGAACCGGGATTTCCGAAAGTCGAGCCGGATGAAGCGAATGCCGAGGCGGAGGATCGGGGCGAGGAGCCGGGCATGGGTCCGAAGGGTCCGTTTGAACCGATCCCGTTCGGTGGAATGGAGCCCGTAGTAGCCGAGCCCGACGGTCTGATCGTCTTCCCACCGGAGTACGATGGAGAGGTAGATCAATTGCAGCACCGCCACGGCGGTCACCGATCCGACTACCAGCCCAATCCAACCCAAAGGCCCCATCGCGCGTGTCCCGAGGAAACGAGTGGTCGGAATGATAGCCTGAACCCTGGTGATCCCACTACTTTTCCGGGATGACATACTCGACCCTGCTGTTCGAAATTCGCGACGGCCTGGCGGTGATCACGGTCAACCGCCCTGACAAGCTCAACGCGCTCAATGCCCAGGTCATCTCGGACCTCGGGGGCGCCGTCGATCAAGTCCGGCAGCTGCCGGAGATCCGGGCCGCGATCATCACGGGGGCCGGCCCGAAGGCGTTCGTGGCTGGGGCCGACATCGCCGAGTTCCAGAATCTCCGGGGCCTCTCGGCCCGGCGGCTCTCCGCCAAGGGGTCGGGTATTTTCCGGAGTATCGAGAAAAGCCCCAAGCCCTACATTGCGGCCGTCAATGGCTTTGCCCTCGGCGGAGGCTGCGAGTTGGCCATGGCCTGTCACATCCGACTCGCCTCGGAATCCGCCCGCTTCGGCCAACCCGAGGTGAAGCTCGGGATTCCGCCGGGGTACGGCGGCACCATCCGGCTGGCCCGTCTGATCGGGAAGGGTCGGGCCCTCGAATTGCTGACAACCGGCGGGATGATCGACGCCAAAGAGGCCGATCGGATCGGGCTCGTCAACCATGTCTACCCCGCGGACCAACTCATGGCGGAGGCCGAAAAGCTGGCTCGGGCCATCCTGGCCAATGCCCCGCTCGCGGTGACGGCCTGTATTGAGTTGGCCAATCTGTCGGAGACGATGCCGATGGACGAGGCGTTGGCCTTCGAGACGACGATGTTCGGGGTCTTGTTCGACACCGCCGATGCAGCGGAAGGAACCCGGGCTTTCCTCGAAAAACGGAGCCCCAAGTTCGAGGGGAAATAGGGTAGAATCCAAGCCCCCGCCCGCCTAAATTTCTCCCCTTATGCGGGCGGTCCGAATCGAGGCCAGCGGCTTCAGGAACTTGGCGCGCCTCGATCTCGCGCTGCCCCCGGGGGGAGCGGTCTTCCTGGGCGACAACGGCCACGGCAAGACCAATCTGCTGGAACTGATCTACTATCCGGTTCTCTACCGCAGCGTTCGGGGTGCCCGCGACGCCGCGCTGGTTCAATTCGGGGAACCGGGGTTCCACCTCGCCCTGGATTTTGAACGCGGCGACCGAACCACCCGGGCCGAGGCCGGCTTCGAAGTGGTGGGCCGGCGGAAACGGGTGGTGACCGACGGGGTCGAGGCCGAGCGGGTCGGCCAATCCCTGGGCGACTGGTTGGCGGTGGCGTTTCTGCCGACGGACGTGAGCTTGGTTTCGGGCGGGGCCTCCGAGCGGCGGCAGTTCCTCGACCGAACCCTGGCCCTGGCGGACCCCGGGTACCTCCGGGCCCTCCGCCAGTATCGGGCGGCGCTGGAGCAGCGAAATGCGGCCCTTCGCCGGGCCGAACCCGAGATTGCCGCGGCATTTGATCCCGCGGTGGCTCGATTCGGGGCCGGCGTGGTGACGGCCCGGTTGGCGTGGTGCGAGCGGTTCGGCCCGGCGTGGAGCGCCGCCTGTGCCGCGCTCGGCGAGGACATGCCGGTCACGCTTCGATACCGCGGGAAGGCCGAGTTGGCCTCGCCGGACGCTTGGCCCGCGGCCTTCGCGGCCAACCGGAAACGGGACTTGGCCTTTGGGGCCACGCACGCCGGGCCGCACCGCGACGATTTGACGCTCGATCTCGGCGGGACGCCGCTCCGGGTCGCCGGATCGACGGGGCAGCAGCGAACGGCGGCGATTGCGCTCAAGCTCTGCGAGCGCGACACGTTCGAGGCGGCGCACGGCGATCCGCCGGCCTTGCTCCTCGACGATGTGTTCGCGGAGCTCGACCGGGACCGGCAGGAGCGGTTGGCGGGCCGGCTTCGGCTGGGATCGGCGATTCAGGTTTTCGTGACCGCCCCCCGGCAGGACGAGTTGCCCGACGGCCTGGATCTCCCGATCTACCGAGTCGAGCGGGGCATGATCGGCACCCGGATGGAGTGGCAACCGGCATGACGAACAAGAAACGTCCCGAAACGTTGAGCAGCGCCCTCGATGCGTATCTCGGGAAAAAGGGCCTGACCAAACGGCTGGACTTGGCCGGGGCGGTAGAACGGTGGGCGGAAGTGGTCGGCGAGCGGGTCGCGGCCAATGCCCGCGCCGAGGCCGTCACCGCCGACGGCCTGCTGTGGGTTCGGGTGCGCTCGTCGCCCTGGGCCGCCGAACTGAGTTTGATGGCCCCGCGGATCCTGGCCCGGCTGAACCAGGACCGTGACGGCAAGATTCGCGATCTTCGCTGCATCGTGGGAATGAACGAATAACCGACGGACTTTCATGGCCAATGCGGACAAGCCGACCAACGGCAACGGCGATTACGGCGCGGACTCGATCCAGGTCCTGAAGGGACTAGAGGCGGTTCGCAAGCGCCCCGGCATGTACATCGGATCGACCAGCGAAAACGGCCTCCACCACTTGGTGTACGAGGTGGTCGACAACTCGATCGACGAGGCGCTGGCCGGTCATTGCGACGAGATCTCGGTCACCATTCACGCCAACAACGGGATCACCGTCTCCGACAACGGGCGCGGGATTCCCGTCGACATCCATCCGACCGAGAAGATTCCCGGGGTTGAGTTGGCGCTCACGGTACTCCACGCCGGCGGCAAGTTCGACAAGTCGAACTACAAGGTGTCGGGCGGCCTCCACGGCGTCGGGGTGTCGGTCGTCAATGCCTTGTCGGAGCAACTCGAGGTCTTCGTCGATCGCGACGGCAAGCGCTATCACATGGCCTTCGTTCGGGGCCAGACGACCAAGAAGCTGAATGTCGTCGGAAAGGCCAAGGGCACCGGCACGACCGTGACCTTCAAGCCCGACCCTGAGATTTTCACCGTGCTGGAGTACAATCACAACACCCTGGCCGACCGGCTCAGGCAATTGGCGTTTCTCAACAAGGGCGTCACGATCACCCTCCGGGACGAGCGCAAGGAGCCGGCCCAGGACGAGACGTTCTTCGCCAAGGGCGGCCTGATCCAGTTCGTCGAGTGGCTCAACCGCAACAAGAAGCCGGTCCACCCGAAGGTGGTGTCCTTCAGCACGTCGTTGAACGACGTCGATGTCGACCTGGCCCTGCAATACGAGGACGGCTACAACGAGAACACGTTCACCTTCGTGAACAACATCAACACCCACGAAGGCGGAACCCACCTCACCGGATTTCGGGCCGCGCTGACCCGAACGATCAACGACTACGCGAAAAAGGGCGGCCACCTCAAGAAAGAGGATTTTGGCCTCTCGGGCGAAGATATTCGCGAAGGCCTGACCTGCGTCCTGCACGTGAAGGTGCGAGAGCCCCAGTTCGAGGGTCAAACCAAGACCAAACTCGGGAACTCGGAAGTCGAAGGCGTGGTCAAGTCGGCCGTCAACGAGCACCTCGGCAACTACCTCGAGGAGTATCCGTCGGTGGCGAGGGCCATCATCGAAAAGGCGGTCAGCGCCGCGCGGGCCCGCGAGGCCGCCCGGAAAGCCCGCGACTTGGTCCGAAAAAAGTCCGGCCTCGAGAATGCGGTCTTACCCGGCAAATTGGCCGATTGCTCCCTGGACGATCCGGCGCTCTGTGAGATTTATCTGGTGGAGGGCGATTCAGCCGGCGGCAGCGCCAAGCAGGGGCGCGATCGCTCGCACCAGGCCATCCTGCCGCTCCGCGGCAAGATCCTGAACGTGGAGCGGGCCCGAATCGACCGGATTCTCGGCAACGAGGAAATTCGGGCGATGATCACCGCCATCGGCTGCGGCGTGAAGGACGATTTCAAACTCGAAGACGCCCGGTACCATAAGATCATCCTGATGACCGACGCCGATATCGACGGCGCTCACATCCGGACGCTGTTGCTGACGTTCTTCTTCCGCCAAATGCCGGAGTTGATCGATGCCGGCTACATCTACATCGCCCAGCCGCCGCTGTACCGAGTGGCCCGGGGCAAGGAAGAGTTTTACGCCTATACTGAGGTGGAGCGGGACGAGTACATCAAACGGTTGGCCGGCCCCGAGGGCAAAGCCAACGTCAACGTCCAGCGCTACAAGGGCCTCGGCGAGATGAACCCGGGGCAACTCTGGAACACCACCATGGATCCCGAGAAGCGGACCATTCTCCGGGTCACCCTCGAGGATGTGGTGGAAGCCTCCCGCCTGTTCGAGGAACTGATGGGCGACGAGGTGGAACCGCGGCGGCAGTTCATCGAGCAGAACGCGAAGTACGTCAGCAACCTGGATGTCTGATGACCAAGGGGGGCACCCTCATAGCCTGCCCCCCTTGGCCAGCTGGCGTTCGAAGCACCTGAGCATCCATCCAAACCCGCCGGGGGCCCGAATCGACTGGGGTGGCTCGTTGGAACATCGCTTGAGCAGACGCCGGAGCGCCGAGCCCGACGCAAATCCAAGGGAACGGGCCACGACCGCGACCGACTCAGTCGTCTTCTCCAACCGGTAGGCCGCAACCAGCGCCTTGCCCCACATGACCAACGAGCTGACCGGGGGCATCCCGGCCCGTTTGAGCTGGGCCGCCAGGGCCTTGCTGCTCATCCCGACCGTCCGCGCAATCACCTCCACTCGGGGGGCGCTGGCGGCGTGATCGAGGCAAAACCGGACGACCGGAATGAACGGCGTCGGCACCCGGCGATGGAGCGCTTGATCGGTGAGTTGCTGGAACGCGACATCGCTGGCTCGGGTCAACGCCGAGAGGAGCCGGCGTTCGAAGTCCTGCTCCTCCCGGATGATCACGGCTGACACGCCGGCCTGAATCATGGCTGCAATCGCCGACCCGTCGGCGCCGACCCGATGGCACCACAACACGATCGGGAGGTCCGGCCGGCGGCTCCGAATCCGAGCCACGGCGGGGGCCGCCGGCACTCCGCCGCGGTCGGCGAGATCGACGATGACGGCCAAGGCTTCCCGGGCGGACGCACGGATCATCAAATCGTCGAGGTCATCGCACCACACGATATCCCCAAACGCCTTGCAGGCCTCGGCAAATCGAGGCCGCAATTCGACCGATCCGAGCTGAACCAGAATGTGGTGCATCGTGGCCAGCCCCCGGGCTTCGAGGGCTCGGGGCGCTGGACTCGTCCCGCGCGCGGCCGCGCTTGCCTTGGCGGGGTCGGTATACCAGGCCGCTGCCGAGCCGACGGTCATGGCCCGCCGCCTCGGTGAGATGCAGTTGTTCGCAGCCCGTGTCCACCCAGATCCATTGGTCGCTCCCGTACCGCTTCGTTACCCGGGCAAATTGCCCCTGATCCCACCCTAGGCTCATCCGGCCGGGGCGGCCCCGAACCTCGGGACCTGCAACGGGATGGCCCCCGGCAACGGGGCACCCTGGCTTTCGAGTGGAGGCAAGGGGTACGCCACCGGCCAAACGGCCGGATGGTGAGGAGAGGTGCACGGAGTTGCGTGGCCGAACTTCAGTCGGGGGGCGAGCCGCCTCGAAACCTGGTCGTTAGGCGAGCGCCTCCACGCCGTCTTTGGTCACTCGATGACTCACCAGCGGCAGCGGGTCCGCGATCCCGAAGTCGATGGCTTTCCGAACCGCTTCGGCAGCGTGTTGGGCGGCCGTATTGGTCCGGGCATGGACGGTCGCGAGGATCTGACCGGCCTGAATGACGGCCCCGGGCTTGACCAACACCCGCACGCCGACCGCGGGATCGATCACCTCGTCGGTTCGCGATCGGCCGCCGCCGAGGGCGACGACGACATGCCCAATGGCCCGGGGTTCGACGGTACCAATCACGCCATCCGCTTCGGCAGCGATTTCCTGGACCACCGGCGCGACCGGCAGCCTTGAGGGCTCGTCGATGACCCGACGATCCCCGCCCTGGGCTTCGATCAGAAGGCCGAACCGTTCCAACGCCGCTCCGCTTGCCACCAACGCTTCGAGGCGGGTCCGGGCAATGGCCCGGTTGCTCTCGATGCCGGCGGCCACCACCATTTCGACTCCGAGGGCGAAGGTCACCTCCATGAGATCGGGCGGGCCGCTGCCCGACAGACCCTGGATCGACTCCTCGACTTCGAGCGCATTGCCACAGGCCACGCCGAGCGGACGGTCCATGGCGGTCAGGAGCCCGATCGTCCGGCACTCGCTGGCCTCGCCGAGTTCGATCATGGTCCGGGCCAGCACTTGGGAGTCGGTTGGATTCCGGATGAAGGCCCCGCTGCCCGTCTTGATATCAAGGACCAGGCCGGTGAGCGACTCCGCCAGCTTCTTCGACATGATGCTCGCGGCAATCAACGGAATCGACTCGACCGTCCCCGTCACGTCCCGCAACGCGTAGAGCTTCCGGTCGGCGGGCACCAGTTGCGGCGTCTGGCCCACCATCGCCACCCCGATCCGCTCGATCTGACGACGGGCCTCGGCCAGACTCAGGCCGGTGCGAAATCCGGGGATCGATTCCAATTTGTCGAGGGTCCCGCCGGTATGACCAAGCCCCCGACCGGAGATCATCGGGACGGCCACGTCGAGACAGGCGAGCATCGGCGCGAGGAGGAGCGAGGTCTTGTCACCGACGCCTCCGATCGAGTGCTTGTCGACCCGGGGGCGGTCCAGATCTCCAAGATGAAATTGCTCGCCGGATTCCCGCATCGCTTGGGTCAGGGCCACCAATTCGTCGTCCGCGAGCCCCCGGAACAGGATGGCCATGGCCAGCGCCGCCATCTGGTAGTCCGGAATCCGATCGGCGACGTAGCCCGCGATCAACCCTTGCCACTCCGCGGCCGTCAGTACCCCGCCGTCCCGCTTCCGCTCGATCAACCGAGGTACCATCAGGTCGGTCGGACTCATATCATTCCCCCATGCGCATTGGAATCTTGGCCCTGGTTGGACTCATACTCGGGGCGCCGCTGTCGGCCCAAGGGGAGCTCGCCCTCTTGGCTGAAGCCCGGGAGTCGGCGGCTCGACACCCGCGTGAGGCCCTCCGATTGTTGCAAGGGATTCTTGGGCATGATTCCCTTCACTTCGAGGCCAATTGGCGAAGCGCCGTGGCCTGGGTCGACGTTGGCCAGGAAACACCTGATTCGATCCGGTGCCCCGCTCGCGACTCGGCCTACGTCGCGGCGGAGCGGTTCGCCCGCCGGGCGGTGGCGGTTGACGACGCCAGGCCGGAGGGGCACTTCGTCCTGGCCATGGCCCTCGGACGGGTGGCTCTGACCCGGAGCAAGAAGGACCGGGTTCGGTACGCAATCGGGATCTACGAAGCGGCGACCCGAACCCTGGCGATCGACCCCAACCATGATGGCGCCCATCACATCCTGGGCCTCTGGCACGCCGAGGCGATGCGGACTTCGGGGTTCAATCGCTTCATGGCCAAGAACTTGTTAGGCGGGAAGATCTTGAGCAAAGCCAACTGGGCGTCGGCCATTGACCACCTGGAAACGGCGGTCCAGATCGACCCGACCAGGATCTTCCACCGGCTGGACCTTGCCGTGATCTATATCGACCGAAAACGGTGGTCGGACGCCCGCGGCGAACTCGACCGGATCGTCGAACTCCCGGACCGAGTGAGTCTCGATGCCCGCTATCGGTCCGAGGCCGCCCGGCTGCTCCGGGACCTGCCTTAGGACCGGTGCCGCCGAATTTCTCGCCGGACCCGGCCGTCGAGCTCTTCGAACTCCTCGCCGACCCGTTCGCTGGCGGCGGCGAGACGGCGCCGGAGCTGCCGCCGGGTTTCGCGGCCGGGCCCGGGCGCGAAGAGGAGCGCCACGGCCGCGCCGACGACCGCGCCGACCAGGAGGCCGAGGCCAAAGCCGGAGCGCGGGGATCGGGTCTCTTGAGGTTGCTCTCGAGTGTCCATACCGGGAGAAGCTAGCGGCCCGGCCAGCCGGGTTCAACCAAGTTTGCTAATTTAGGTCCATGAACCCAGCCCGGTTTCCCGCCGCCGACCCGAATCGGCTCCAAACCCGGATCGAAGAGCTCGAGGTCGAGCGTCGTCGGCTGCTGATCGTCATCGAGCTGCTCCGTGAGTTAGCCGGTTCGCTCAACTACCGGGACATCGTGCAGTCGGTGGCCCGCCGCGTCGGCTACGCCCTCGAGCTCGACCGCTGTTCGGTCTTCTTGACCGAGAAGGGCGGCGGCGATGTCCACCTGGTGGCGAGCTACGAAGACCCCTCGCTCCGGAGCCAGAAGGTCAACCTCGCGGACTACCCCGAACTGAAGCGCGCCATCGACACCGGCGAGATCGTCAACATTCCCGACGTGATCCACGAACCGGCACTCGAATCGGTCCAAGATGCGCTGGCCACCCGGCGGGTCCAGTCGATTACCGTGGTACCGATCGCGTGGCGGAAGGTGACGATCGGCGCGATCTTCCTCCGGACCGACCGGACTCGGCCGCTGCTGACCGCTTCGGACATTCAGTGGGCTCGCTTGGTGGCCGACGTCACCGCCCGGGCGCTCCGGACCGCGCACCGGTTCGAACGGCTCCAGGCCAAGCAGCGCGGCAGCGCCTCCGCGCTCGAAAAGGACCGGGAGCGAGCGGCGTTGATCGCCTTTCTGAAGGGGCTGCTGGCCACGTTTTCCGAGCAGGATGCCGCGGCCGCCGAGGAGCTGGTGCCCCGGGCCAGCCAGGCCGAACTCGACCGGCTGGCCGGGGTTGCCCTCGCGGTCCTCAGGCGCGAATCCCGGTCATGACCCGGCCGGCCACCGACGCCGCCCGGCGGGTCGAGGAACTCCGAGCGGCCATCAACCAAGCCAACCGCCAATACCATGTCGAGGATGCGCCGGAAATCTCGGACGCCGAATACGACCTCCTGTTCCGGGAGCTCCAGAGTCTGGAGGCCGCCCACCCGAAACTCCTGACACCAGATAGCCCCACCCAGCGCGTCGGTGGCGAGCCCGCCTCGACCCTGACCAAGCACCCCCACCTCCGGCCGATGTTGTCGCTGGCCAATGCGTTTTCGCCCGAGGAGTTGGCGGCCTGGGAGGAGCGGAATGCCCGGATCAACCCGGATGTCCGCCAGTCGGGCTATGCCGCCGAGATCAAGATCGACGGCGCCGCCGTCAATCTGACCTATCGAGATGGACGTCTGGTCGTGGGCGCGACGCGCGGGAACGGGGTGATCGGCGAAGACGTCACCGCCAACTTGAAGACGATCGGGGATATCCCCTTGGTCCTCACCGCAACCGACACCCCGCGCCTGGTCGAAATTCGGGGCGAGGTCTATTTCCCGCTCACCTCGTTCCGGAAACTCAACGCCCGCCGGGAGGCGCTCGCCGAACCTCCGTTTGCCAATCCCCGGAATGCCGCGGCCGGCAGCCTCCGGCAGCTCGATGCCCGGATCACCCGGTCGCGCCGCCTGCGGATGTTCGCCTTTCACATCGAGGTCATCGAAGGCTCGCTCGCGGCCACCTCCCATCACGAGGTCTTGGCCACGCTGGCCCGGTGGGGGTTTCAGGTCGAGCCCCACCGGCGGCGGTTCGAGACCCTGGCGGCGGTCCAAGCGGCAATTCCGGAATACGAGGCGCTGCTGCCAACGCTCCCGTTCGAGGCTGATGGAGTGGTTGTCAAAGTCGACCGCAGAGACCTCCAGGAAGACCTTGGGGTGGTCGGGGGCCGGGAGCCGCGGTGGGCCATTGCCCGGAAATTTGCGCCCGAGGTGGCGATCACACGGTTGGAGGAGATCCGGATCAACGTCGGCCGGACCGGCGCGCTCAATCCCTACGCGGTGCTCACCCCGGTCGAGGTCGGCGGCGTAACCGTGTCGAGCGCAACGCTGCATAACGAAGATTTGATCGCCCAGAAAGACATCCGGATCGGCGACTGGGTCGAGATCATGCGGGCGGGTGAGGTGATTCCTCAAGTCATCGGTCCGGTTCGGGCCCGACGGAACGGCACCGAGCGTCCGTTCGTTCCGCCGTCGGAGTGCCCGGCCTGCGGAACGCCGGTGGGCCGGCCGCCGGACGAAGCGATGCGATTTTGTCCGAACGCCGCCTGCCCCGGCCGGCTCTTCGAAGCGATCGTGCACTTCGCCTCGCGGGAGGCCATGGACATTCGGGGCTTGGGCGCGGAACGGATCCGCCAGCTCCTCGACGCCGGGTTGATTGCCGACGTGAGCGACCTCTATGGTCTGTCGGTGCCGCAGCTGGTCGAACTCGACCGGTTCGCCGATCAATCGGCCACGCTGCTGGTCCGGTCGATCGCGGACTCGGCCACCCGGCCCTTGTCGCAGCTGCTCTTCGGCCTCGGGGTCCGGCACGTCGGGAAGAACATCGCCCAGGTCCTGGCCCGCCGGTTCGGCGACCTGACGGCGGTGGCCGAGGCCGACCTCGACACCATCGCCGAGGTGCCCGGCATCGGACCGATCATCGCGGCGGCGGTGTTCGAGTTCTTCCGGACGCCGGCCAACCGGGCGCTCCTCGAACGGCTGGCGAAGGCCGGGCTCAACTTCACCGAGCCTAACGCCGGGCCCGTCGGCGGCGCGCTGGCCGGAAAGAGCTACGTGTTGACCGGAACCCTGACGACGCTCTCTCGGCCCGAGGCGACGGCCTTGATCGAGGCCGCGGGCGGCCGGGTGGGCGGCACGGTCACCAAGAAGACCGACACCGTCGTGGCGGGCGCCGAGGCCGGTGGCAAGCTCGACCGGGCCCGAGCCCTCGGCGTCGAGGTTATCGAGGAGGCCGAACTCTTGCGCCGCGTCGGCCGGGAAGCCTAGCTTGGACTCATGGTCTCCACCACTACGCACCCTCGTCTCGCGGTCGGCCGCGCCGCCCTCGACCAATTGCGGGTCGTCCTCGATCGTGAAGTACCCGCGCAAGCCGCCGGCTTGCTTCGGGAAATCGGATTCTCGGCCGGGGCCAGCGGATACGACGGATTCGTCGGATCGATTGCCGACCGCTATGGTGTCGAGACGCCGCAGGCGCTCGATGCCCGATACCTCGGTGAGGCGCTGGCCGGCTTTTTTCGGGAGGAAGGCTGGGGGTCGGTCGCTGTGGAAACTCTGGCCCCGGGTCTCTTCTGCCTGGACAGCGGCGACTGGGCCGAAGCCGAACCCCGGGGAGCGGGCGTGCCGTCGTGCCATTTTACCTGCGGCTTGCTTTCGGACTTCTTTACCCGGCTCGGCGGGTATCCCGCGGCGGTCATGGAGGTCGAGTGCCGGAGTCGGGGCGAGGCGCGATGCCGGTTTCTGGTGGGCAGCCCCGACCTCTTGACCTGGATGTACGAAGGCATGGTCACGGGCAAGACCTACGACGCCCTCGTCGGCGAACTCAAGAAATAACCTACCGGAGCGTCACCCCGACTCCGTCGAGAACCAACGACGGGACTCGGACGGCCCCGTGCCATTGGGCGTCGGCACCGATGGCCGCCACCTGTTGGAACAACCGGCCGACATCCCCCGCGAGCACCGCCCGTTCAACCCGGCCGACAATCCGGCCGCCAACAATCCGATAGCACCACGGTACCGCCACCCGGAAGACCCCCCGCGCCGGATTCGGCGCCGGGCCGACTTCAATCTCGGACACCAACAAGCCGTCGCCGACGGCCCGGGCCAGGTCGGACACGCCGGGTTCGGACACTTCGAGAACCAGATTGGAGTACCGGGCCACCGGCGGCCGAAAACCCCGCCGCACGCCGTGACCGGTGGCCGGAAGCCGGAGGCGCGAGGCGGTTTGGAGGTCGAGCAGACCGGCCACCGGTTGTCCGCCGCGGATCAGCGTCCGGCGTTGGGTGGGAATCCCATCGTCGCAGACTGGCCGGCTGCCGGGCCGGCCGTCGATCAGGGGATCGTCGACCAGCGAGAGCCGCCCGTCGATGACCATGGGGCGGCCCCGGTCGTTGGTCTTCCACTCGCTCGAGTGCCGAACCAGCAGGGGGGCGAGCAAGGCCCGCACCGCCCGGGGCTTGAACCAGACCCGCGCAGTGGCGGGCAAGCCGTCCAAGTCGAGCGGTTCCGGATCAAAGCGCGCTTCGACTTCGGCCACCAGGGACTCGAGCGCGGGGTCGTCCGGGGGCGGCACGCTCGCCACATGCACCTGGCAGGGCCCGGGTCCTCCAGCGACCGAGATCCCAAGACCGACCACCGTGACATCGTATGACGCCAAGACACCCCGGCTGCTCCCGACGTCGACGGTCCCCACCGAGCGTTCGGCCCAGGTCTCGATGCGACGGTTGAGTCGCCTGAGGCGGTCGGCCACGGACCCGGCGAGGTCGAGCAAGTCGGGAACCGTGAGCGCGGCCGCCGCCGGCGATCGGGTGATGACCGACGGGATCGGCGCGGGAGCCGGGAAGAACATCTCGGCAGGGTCGCCCGCGGCGGCCGACCGGAGCGCACTCTCGGCCACGGCGCCAACCGTGGCGGTGTCGCCCCCGGCCCAGCCGAGGCGGCCGTTGGCGAGGGCTCGAATCTGGACGGTGTCGCTCTGGTCGATCGAGACGGTGGCCTCACGGTGCGCGGAGAGCACCACGGTGATGGTCTCGTCCCGGGCGCGCACCAGGTCGGCATGCGACGCCCGCGACCGAAGGTCGGCGAGCACCCCGGCCATCATGTGTAGAGGGCGCCGATGTCGAGATCGACGAACCGGGTGTGAGGCGCTCCGGTGGTAATCGGCCGAAGGGGGCCGGCGTCGTGGAGGGCGGCCGCGCTCGGATCCCAGGCAAAGTCGCCCCCGACCCGGTCGAGCCGGCCATAGAGGGCGAAGAGATCGGCCGTGATCGGGGCGCACTTGACCGACTCCGCCAAGACCCCGTTGCGAATCATCCGGGTGGACGCCGGCGTCAGCGTCACTTGGTGGCCTTCGACCGCCACACCGAGCACATCGGACACGTAGATGCCTAACGGCACATCGCCGATCAGGGCGGCGGAGTCGCCCGGCCCCTTGGCGACATAACTATTGGTCGGGCGAGCCGCTGGAATCGACCGGAGGGAGGTGGCCAAAGCATGGCCGGTGGGCCCGACCGCCGCGCGGGCCGCGGTTTCCCGGGTGTGGAGGTGGGCTACGACCACGCCGTTTTGGACCAAATGCGTGTGGTTGACCGGGGTGCCCTCGTCGTCGAGCGCCAGACTGGTCCGAAGCCCGGAGGCGGTTGGATCGTCCCCGACGGTCAGGAACTCCGGGCCGATCCGGGTGCCTAACGCCAACAACTCCCGCTCGATGCCCCGGGCGGGCGACCGGCACAGGTTGGTGATGGTCTGGAGCACCAGGGCCCCGGTGGCGCGGGGATCGAACACGACCGGATACCGGCCGGCCTTGACCGGGGCGGCATGGAGCCGGGCCACGGCGCGTTCGCCCACCTCCCGGAACATGGGAGCCCGTCCCGCCACCGAACCCCAGCCGCCGAGCACGGCGACCGACTCGAGGGCCCGCTCTTGGGCCCCGTCCTCTCCCGCCACGGCCAGGGCGCCGAGACTTGCCTCACTCCGCAATTCGTGGAGCCAAACCCCTTCGCTGGTGGCCAGCCACGTTTCGTACACCGAGTCGCCGTAGCTGGTCCGGGAATCGACCAGCCGCCGATCGGCGGCCAACAACTCGCCGGTCAGCCCCTCGAGTAGTTCACGTTTTTCCGCCAGGGAAACCAAGCGGGGATCGTCGAGCAGCAGGTCCGCGTGATCGACCTGCCGAATCGGAATCGGCGCCAAGGTAATCGGGCGTTCGGGACGAGTCTCCAGCGACAGTTCGTGGGCGCGGACGACCGCCAACGCCGAGCGATCGGGGTCGGTAAAGGCCACCGCCCCCCACCCGTGGCCCGGCACCAAGCAACGGGCCACGCCGCCAAAGGCGTGATATTCAGTGGCCACCTCGAGTCGCTGCTTCCGAAACACCACGGCCGTCGACCATCGGCGGCGGAGCCGGAGTTCGACATAGCCACCGGCCGATTTCAGGGCCTGGACCAACAGATCACGCATTGAGACCGGTGCCCAAGACTCCGTCCGGCCGGCGGATCAGCTCGCCGTCGCGGATGATTTCGCGATCCCAGGGCAGGACGATCGCCTTGTCGGTTTCGAAGGAGAAGAAGTCCGGTTGATACCCACCGGTCTTGAACGACACGGCGGTCCGAACCTCCGCGGGCAGCTGGGCCCGGACTTCGTTGAGCGCGAGTTTGAGGGTGTGCCCGGAGTCGCAGGTTTCGTCGACGACCAGAACCCGGCGGCCTTGGATCGAGGCGGGGGGCCCGCTGACCAGCACCGGCATCGAGCCGGCCTTCTTCCGGGTCACGGTCATCGAGCTGAACTCCCGCTCCAGGATGGCCGCCACCACCGCCCCCGGGATGACCCCGGCCTTGGCGATTCCCAGGATGACCTCGGGATCGTAGCTCCGGGACACCTTCAGGGCCAAGGCCCGGCAGAGCTCCCCGAACAGGGGCCAATCAATCTCGAGGATTCCCCGAGTTGGGTCCACTGGACGCCGTGGCATGGCAAGCTCCTCACTGAGGGGTTGGCTAGGGGGGCCCCCAAACATAGGTACCCGCCAGGTGGTCCGAAAGTCAGCCGCAAGGTGGAGCCGATCGAGTCGATGCCGCAACGACTTGTATTGCATCGGATCAACAACTTTCTTATGTTGTAGCAACGGTGCAGCGACCCCTGGAAAATCGGAGACGACCCCCGCTCATGAGTTTCTTTCGACGCGTCCTGGATCGGTTGAGTTCGACCCCGAGCGAACCCCAGCGCCTCGACTATCTGAACGAAGCCCTGGCCCTCGAGCGGCAGGGCGATTTCGTTGCCGCCTTGACCAGTTACCGACTGGGACTCCGGGACAACCCCAACGATCCCCGAATCCTCCAGAATATGGCCATCGCCTTCACCAAGACGGGGCAGCCCGACGAAGCGATCCGCCACTACCGACGGGCCCTCGAACTGGACGATTCGCTCTCGGGTGCCCATTATGGTCTAGCGTTCCTGCATCTCAAACGCGGGGACCTCGACCGCGCCGCGGAGCACCTGCGCGCCTTTCTGACCAAACCCCCTCGAGGATCGGACGCCGATCGTTGGATCCAGCACGCCTCCACCGCCCTACGGGATCTCGAAGAAACCCCGGCGGCCGCCGTCGGCTCAGCCTGATCATTGGCGCCCTGGCGGCCGGCTTCATCGGCTGCAGTGGCGCCTTCGAGAACGACGACCAGATCTCCTATCTCGAGATCACCCAGCCGGCCAACTCGTTTCTCGAGGAAGGCCGGTCGGTGACCATTCGGGTGGTGGCCCGAAACGCCAAGGGCGACAGCGTCCCCGCGGCCCTGACCTGGCGAACCGTCG
>JANPEL010000429.1:0-22023 GCA_031431925.1 Gemmatimonadota bacterium
CCGCACCCTCCGCTCGGCCCACCTCCGGGGCGGCGTCGTGGAGGCGATCAAGCACGGGCTGGTCGCGGACGCCGAGTATTGGGACTGGATCGATCGCCACCTCGCGGATCTGCTGGCCCGCGATCCCGCCGTCATCGGGCACCTGGTCCGCCGGAGCGTCGAGATCAAGGCCGCCATCGTCGCCACCGACGAGCATGAGCACGGAAGGCGGGCCATTCTGAACGCCGGCCACACCGTCGGGCATGCCCTCGAGTGGCTCGCCGGCTATCGCCTGCCCCACGGCGACGCGGTCGGATTGGGCTTGATCATCGAGGCGAGGATCGCCGCGTTGTGCGGCCTGGCACCGGAATCCCTGGCCCCCGACCTGGCCGACCGGCTGGCCCGGGTCGGGGTGCCCCTCGGCCTCCCCGACCCCGGGCAGGACGACCAGTTACTCGACGCCATGCGTCGGGACAAGAAGGCCCGGCATGGCTCGTTCCGCCTGGCGCTTCCCCGGGCACCGGGGGTCCTGGCGCAGGCATCCGAGTGGACCACCGAGATCTCCGACGACATCGTTAGGCAAGCGTTAGGCAGCCATCGCGACGCCATGGCACCCGCCGATATCCACACGCTATCCACACCGCCAACACCGTAAGTCGTTGACTGGCAGCTGGTTACCAGCCATGTCCACATTGGCGCTGTTTCGGTTTTCCACTTGACGTAGACAAACGCCGCAAGTCGTTGTCGCCTAACGAAGTCGCGATGTTGACGGCCTAACGCTATTGACTCCCAGTCTAACAGTTTCCTAGATTGTTGCCGTTGGTTGTCATGACCAACGCCCTCCGCTCGCTGACGCGAGCACCCAACGAACACAAACGAAGAACGTCACTCGAGGTCGAGGTAGAATGCGTATCCAGCGTGAACGCCGCCCGCGTCTAGCGGGTCGGGCGGCTCCCGGCAGTTCATTCGATCAGTACCTCTTGGACATCCGCAAGTTGCCGATGATCACCGATCCGAAAGAAGAAGTTCGGCTCGCCAAACGGGCCCAAAAAGGCGACCCCGAGGCGATGGATCGGCTGGTCACCGCCAATCTCCGGTTCGTCATCTCCTATGTGAAGCGGTTCCAGGGACACGGACTCGACCTCGGCGAGCTCGTCGCGATCGGCAATGAAGGACTGCTCAAGGCCGTCAAGAAGTTCGACCCGGCCCACGGCGTCAAATTCATCAGCTATGCGGTGTGGTGGGTCCGTCAGTGTGTGCTCAAGGCCCTCGCGGAGCAGACCCGGACGGTGCGGATTCCGCTCAACCAGAACGCCGCCCTGCTCCGGATGGCCAAGGTCGAGAGTCTGCTCAGCCAGGAGCTCGGCCGGTCGCCGACCGATGCGGAAACGGCCCGGGTGCTCGACGAATCAGTCGATACGATCCGCTCCTCCCGATTGGTGTCGACCGTCGAAATCTCGCTCGACGCCCCCGTCGAGAAGGGCGACTCCGGCTCCGCCACCTTCGGCGAACGGGTCTCCGGGCAAGCCAGCGGCGAGATCGAGGAGTTCGTCGATGCCGGACTGCAGAAGCAGTTCCTCGGCAAGCTGTTCGAGCAGTACCTGACGGCTCGCGAGCGCCGGATCCTCTCGCTCTACTACGGACTCGACGAAGGCTCGGAAGCCCTCACGCTCGAAGGAATCGGGGCGCTCCTCGGTGTCACCCGCGAACGGGTGCGGCAGATCCGCGAACGGGCCTTCGAGAAACTCCGGAACTCAGAGGAAGTGAAGTACCTGCAACACGCCGTGCCGGTCGCCTAGCCGCCCTCGACGGCGGGTCACGAGAGGATCGGGCTTCGTCCCGCCTCTCGTGGCCTCACTAGATTACCGTCATGGCCGGCCTGCCGCTCTTTCCGTTGACCCTCGTGCTCTTCCCCGGGGCGCTGACCCCCCTGCATGTATTCGAACCACGATATCGCCGCCTCGTGGCCGACGCCGCCGAAAACGACCACCGCTTCGTGATCCTGCCGCCGGGGCCCGCTGGCGGAACGCCCGAGCCGGGCACGGTCGGCACCGTGGCCCGGATTCGGGCCATTCAGCCTTTGCCCGACGGGCGATCGAACCTCGTCGTGTCGGGAGAGGAGCGAGTGGTCCTCCTCGGTATTTTGGCCACCGACACTCCCTACCTGCTCGGCGAGACGACCGAGCTCCCCGACGGTTTCGACACCACCGTCCCGAGCCCCGCGAACTACCTCGTGTTGCGACAGCTCGGCGAGCGATACGCTGCGGCACGGACGGCGATGTCCGACGGCTCGGAAGAATCCGAACTCTCGAACGACCCCGGACAGTTGAGCTTCCAAGTGGCCGCCCTCCTCGAATGGGATTTCGAGACCAAGCGGGCGTTTCTGGCCATCAGGTCGGACCGGGAACGAGTCACCCGCCTGCTCGACGCGATGCCCGGGTTGGTCGAGGACCTCGAGGCCCGGGCCGCCATCCATGCCCGGGCCCGCACCAACGGCCACGGAACCCATCACTGATGGGCGCGACGGCCCCGGAGCTCGTCGCGGGACTCGCCGCCATTGTCGGCACCCGGTGGGTCAAGGTCCGGGACGCTGAACGGCGGACCTATGAAGGCGACGGCCTCCCGACCCATGCCTCGGTCCCAATGCTCGTCGTGCTCCCCGGCTCCAAGGAGGAGGTCATTGCCGTCGTTCGCCTGTTGGCGACGCGACAGGTCCCCTGGGTGGCCCGCGGCGCCGGCACCGGGTTGTCCGGCGGCGCCTTGGCCGACCCCAACGCCGTGTTGATCCCGCTGACCCGGCTCAACCGGATCCTGTCCATCGATCCGGTCGATCGCCGGGCGGTGATCGAGCCGGGCGTCGTGAACGCCAAGCTGTCGGAAGCGGCCGCACCATACGGGCTCCTCTACGCTCCCGACCCCTCGAGCCAAACCGCCTGCACCATCGGCGGCAACGTGGCCGAGAACGCCGGCGGGCCCCACTGCCTCAAATACGGCGCGACAACCAGCCATGTGGTGGCCCTCGAGGTCGTCCTGGCCGACGGCACCGTCGCCACGTTGGGTAGCCGCCAGGGTGAACCCTGGGGACCGGACCTCGTGGGCCTCTTCGTCGGGTCGGAAGGCATGTTCGGCATCGCCCTCGAGATCACCGTCCGCCTCGAGGCGATTCCGGCCGCGATCCGGACCCTGCTCGCCGACTTCACGTCGGTGCGAGCCGCCACCGAGGCGGTCGGCACCATCATCGAATCCGGCGTGGTGCCGGCCGCGCTCGAGCTGCTCGATCAAGCCTGCATCAAGGCGGTGGAAGCGTCGATCTACGCCGCGGGCTATCCGACCGACGCGGCGGCGGTTCTGTTGGTGGAGCTCGACGGCACCGAGTCCGGGGTGCGGGCCGATTCCGTCGTCGTCGAAGCCCTGCTCCATCGATTCGGCGCCAGGACCGTGCGGTCGGCCGAAACCCCGGACGCCCGAGCCAAGTTGTGGCAGGGCCGGAAGAAGGCGTTCGGAGCCATGGGCCGGATCGCGCCGGACTTGGTGGTGCAGGACGCCGTCGTCCCCCGGACGGCCCTCCCCGACCTCCTCGACACCATCACGGCGTTGGGCCGCCAATACGGCCTGACCATCGCCAACGTCTTCCACGCCGGCGACGGCAACCTCCATCCCAACATCTGCTATGATCATCGCGACCCTGAACTTCGCGAGCGCGTCGAAGCCGCGAGCGCGGCCATCATGAAGGCCTGTATCGCCGCCGGGGGCTCGATCACCGGCGAACACGGGGTCGGGTCCGACAAGATTGACTACATGCCGCTGATCTTCGACCCGACCACCCTCGCCACGATGTGCGCCGTACGGCGAGCCTTCGACCCCACCGAGTCGGCCAATCCCGGCAAAGTCGTTCCGATCCATTACTGCCGCGAATGGCGGCCGGGACCCCTCGGATGACGCCCGGTATTCTCGGCCGGATCAAGGCGACGCTTGGCCTCACCGGATCCGAAGGACCGGACGGGCGCCCCCGGATCAGTCCCGACTCGATCGACGGGCTGGCCGCGGCCTTGGGGCTGGCTAACGAGCAGGGGTGGAAGGTCCGAATCGAGGGCGCCCGCACCTGGATGCCGGCCGACGCACCCGCCGACTTGGCCCTGAGCACCGAGCGACTCAACCGGATTCTCTCGGTTGCCCCGTCCGACCTGGTGGCCTCCGTGCAGGGCGGCGCCACTCGGCGCGCGGTGGCCGAGCGCCTGGCGGCCCACCGAACCTGGGTGGCCATCGATCCCCCCGGGTCGCCGGACCGAACCCTCGGCTCGATCCTCGCCACCGGCACGGCTGGCGCGGTGCGGCATCGGTTCGGGCCGCTCCGCGATCAGGTCCTTGGCACGACGGTCGTAACCGGCGACGGCAGGATTGTTCGGGCCGGCGGCATCGTGGTCAAGAACGTGGCCGGCTTCGACCTGAGCAAGGTCCAGATCGGCGGGTTTGGGGCGTTTGGCATCATCGCCGAAACCAACCTCCGGCTCCGAGCGCTCCCGGCCGCTCACCGAACCCTCCTCGCCATCGGCGACCTCGATCCCCTCGCCAACGCGGCCCGGGCGTTGGTCGACGCCGGCGTTGATGCCGTCACCGTCGAACTGGTGTCGCCGGCCGCCACCGGCTCGTTAGGCTGGTGGCTCTTGGTCGACATCGCGGGTACCGAGGAGGGCGTCCTCGCGGAGGCCGAGCGGGCCCGGAGGATCGGGGCCGACCTGGCCTTTGAGGTCCTGTCCGGCCCGGCGGCGGCGGCGTTCCAATCGGCCGTCGCGGAAGCGGCGCTCGACGGGCCGGTGACGATCCGGCTTGGCGTCCTGCCCCAGTCGATTCCCGAGGTGGCCGATCTCGTGGTCGAACACCTCGGCCCCGGTCGCCTGAGCGCGTCGGCCGGGCGGGGCGGCCTTCGGTGGACGGGGCACCCGTTGCCGGACGCGCTGATCACCCTCCGCCACCAGCTCGCCGCCCGGGAAATTCCCGTCACCGTGGAACGGGCCCCGTGGAGCTTCCGCGCCAAGACCGGCCATTTCGGCGCCTTCCGTGAGGGGGTCCGGCCATTGAGTGACCGAGTCCGCGCCGTGTTCGATCCCACCGGCATTCTGATGGCCCCGCTCGATGTCCCCGGCAATGCCTGACGCCGGGGTCTCAACCGCTCGCGCCGGGTTCGAAGCGCTCGACCCGTGCGTCCACTGCGGGTTCTGTCTTCCCGCGTGTCCAACCTATTTGGCCACCGGCGACGAGAGCGACAGCCCCCGGGGCCGGATCCTGCTGATGCGGGCGCTGGAACGGGGCGAACTGGCCGCCGATGATCCCGGGCTGGTCCAGCATTTGGACGCCTGCCTCGGCTGCCGCGGCTGTGAACCGGTGTGCCCCTCGGGTGTCGGGTATGGCCGGGGCCTCGAGGCCGCCCGGGCCCGGATCTCCGCCGAACGCGGCCTCTCGGGTCAGGCCCGGGCGGTCCTCGGCATGTTCAGTCAACCGTGGCGATGGCGGTTCGCCACGGCCCTCGCTCGGGTGGCGCGGGCCACCGGCTTGGCTCGGCTCGTTGCCGGGCCCGGGCGGCTGGGATTCTTAGCGGGCATGGTAGCCGCCACCCGGCCGAGTCGCCGGGAGGGCGGAGGCCATCCGGAACGGCCGTCGGTCAGCCGTGGCACCGTGGCCCTCTTTCGCGGCTGCGTCATGGATGGACTGTTCGGTCACGTCCATGAGGCAACCCGCCGGACGCTTGAGGTGAACGGATACCGGGTCATCGAAGTGGAGGGCCAGGGGTGCTGCGGCGCCCTCCACGACCATGCCGGCGACCAGGATGGTGCCCGGGCCCTGGCGATGGGCAACGTCAAAGCGTTCCTGGGCCGCGCCGATTTCGTCGTCGTCAACAGCGCCGGCTGCGGTGCGCTCTTCAAGGATCTCGGCCACCTCCTCGGCACCGCAGACGGGGCCGATGTCGGGAACCGGACGCGGGACGTCAGCGAGCTCCTGGCCGCCGCCGGACCGAGGCCGGGAGGGCCGCTCGCCCTCACGGTTGGGTACGATGCGCCCTGCCATCTCCAACACGCCCAACGAGTCCATCGCGAAGTCCTCGACATGTTGGCCGCCATCCCCACCCTGGTGGTCCGGCAGCTGCCGGGATCAGACCGGTGCTGCGGAAGCGCCGGGATTTACGGGGTCCTCCATCCCGAACTCTCGAGAGCCGTCTTGGACGACAAGGTCGCCGCGATCGCAGCCGCATCGCCGGTGCCTGACTTCATCGTGACAGGCAACCCAGGTTGCCTGATGCAGATCGGGGCGGGGCTCGCCGCGGCCGGGCTCAGGACGCAGGTGGCCCATCCGGTTGAATTGCTCGATTGGTCCTACCGGGCGGCCGGCTACTACGACGCGGCTGCCGACTAGCCTAGGTTGAGTTGTGCTGACCGTCGCGATTTCCAATACCCGGCTCCATCTGCTGCAGAACGGCGCGATCATCATCCCCGGTCGGCCGGCGCAGTTCGTCGTGACCGGGCCCGGCGCGGTGCAATGCGTCCAGGGCATTACCACGAACGATATCGTCAAGCCGGGTCCGAACAGCTTGATATACGGGGCCATCTTGACCCCCAAGGGCATGATCGTCGCCGACTGCTGGGTCCTTCGTCCTGCCGGCGACCTGGACCTGGTCCTTGTGGCCGATCGATCGGTCGAATCGGAGCTGGCCGACCTCCTGCGCCGCCAGTTTCCGCCCCGGGTTGCCAAGGTCACCAACCGGACCGCGGTGGACCAATGTGTCTGGGTGGCGGGCCGCCAAGCCCGGGAGCTCATCGGGAGCCGACTGGGCCACCCGCTCGAACTGGGCCGGGCCGCAACCTGGCCGATCGCCGGCGAGACCGTCTCGGTCGCCGCGCCGCAGAGCGACCGCGCTCCGTTCGGCATCCTGATACTTGGTTCGGCTAGCGCGTGTCTAGCTGCGGCGGCGGACCTCACGGCCGGCGGCGCCCAGCTTGGAACCGAAGACGACCTCGTCGCGGCCCGGGTCCTCGGTGGGTTTCCGGCCCTCGGCGCCGAAATCGACGCCCGAACCATGCCGGCGGAAGTGGACTATGGCGGGATCGGCGGCGTCTCGCATAGCAAGGGATGCTACGTGGGTCAGGAGACGGTGGCCCGTCTCCACTTTCGCGGCCACCCCAATTGGTTGCTCCGGCGAGTCCGTTGGTCACCGGGCACGAGTCCGCCCGAATCCGGTGAGCTTCTCGAGGCCGGGAAGGTCGTGGTCCGCATCGGCTCGGTGCTCCGGCTCGAGGATGGGTCGTCCCTCGGACTGGCGAAAGTCCGGCACGAAATCGAACCCGGGAGGACCGTCAACGGCGTGACGATCGAATCGTTCCCTGCTAACAATCAAAGAGCCCCGACGCGTTAGCACCGGGGCTCTTTCGGACTGCAACCACCAGCGGCGTTAGTGCGCCTTGGTCGTGTCGCCAGCCATCGCGCTGTCCGGCTTGGCCATCGAGTCAACGGCGACCGGCGCGGCAGGAGCCGGGGCGGCAACGGCGGCGGAATCAATCGCCGGGGCATCAGCCTTCTTCTCGCCACAGGCCGACAGGGCCAGCAGGGCAGCAGCAAAAACGTACTTCGACATGGTACTCCTCCGTGAGCGGGGTTTACATTGGTATGGAACCGGTATTCCGCGCACAGGACGCGGGGAAACACAGCCGACTAAGATACGAGTTGAACAGCCTTTGTCAATGGATAGCAACGACTTACGGCCGCATAGACTGCGGGCTTACCCTTGAATTCTCCCGAAAGCATGCCGAAGCCGCGACTCCCGAGCACCCTCGCCGAACTGGAATCGAGCCCTTGGGGCGCGATCAGCCGTCGGCACCGATCGGTTCGTGACGAGATTCGAATCAACGTGTTGGCCGCGCTCGAATCCGACCAGCCCCTGTTTCCGGATATTCACGGGTACGACGACACGATCGTGCCTCAAGTCGTCAACGCCTTGTTGGCCCGCCAGGATTTCATTCTCCTCGGGCTTCGGGGGCAGGCCAAGAGCCGGCTGCTCCGGAGCCTGGTTCGGTTCCTCGACGAGCAGCTCCCGATCATCGCGGGGAGTGAAGTCAACGACAATCCTTTCGGACCGATTTCGAAGTTCGGCCGGGCCCAGCTGGCCGAGTTGGGCGGCCGGACGCCGATTGGGTGGCTCGACCGCGAGTCGCGATTCGTCGAGAAACTCGCGACGCCCGACGTGACGATCGCCGATCTGATCGGCGACCTCGATCCGATCAAGGCAGCTAAGGGTGGGCATCTGCTGAGTGACGAGCTCACGATGCACTACGGCCTGTTGCCCCGGGCCAACCGGGGCATCTTCGGCATCAATGAGCTCCCCGATTTGAGCGGTAAAATCCAAGTCGGCCTGTTCAACATCATGCAGGAGGGTGACGTCCAGATCAAAGGGTATCCGATCCGGCTTCCCCTCGATGTGTTGCTCGTGTTTACCGCCAATCCCGAGGATTACACCGCCCGCGGCAAGATCGTCACACCCCTCAAGGACCGGATCGGGGCGGAAATCCAAACCCACTACCCTCGCGACGTCGACCTCGGGATCCGGATTACCGCCCAGGTAGCGTGGGTCGAGCGGGGTGGACCACCGGTTCGGATTCCGGAGTTTGTCCGGGAAGTGATTGAACGGGTGGCCTTCGAAGCCCGCGCCGACCGGCGGGTCGACAAGCGATCCGGAGTGAGTCAGCGGCTCCCGATCGCGCTGCTCGAGACCGCCGTGTCCAATGCCGAACGCCGCGCCATAGCCCACCGCGAACAGCCGGTCGTGCCCCGGATCAGTGATCTCTACGCCGGGCTCCCGGCGGTCACCGGCAAGCTCGAACTCGAGTATGAGGGCGAGCTCCAGGGATCCGAGGCCATCGCCAAGGAGCTGATCCGGAGGGCCTGCAACCGAACCTTCCTGGGCCGGGCCGACAGTGTCGAGGCGGAATCAGTGGAGCGGATCGTGACCTGGTTCGACAGCGGGCAGGCCCTCAAGGTCTCCGGCGACGAAGCGAGCGACCTCTGCCTCAAGGCGTTCCGGGTGGTTCCCGGGCTGGTGACCGTGGCGGAGTTGGTGAGCGAAGGCCCGGGCACCGACGCGGGCACCCTGGTTACCGCGTGCGAGTTGGTCTTGGAGGCCCTCGCCGCCCAAAAGCGGATCAGCCGGAGCGAGGAGTACGGCTGGACGGCGCTCCGGACGCAGCGGCAGGACAAACGCCGGGAGGTCGACGACTAAGGCGTTGGCGGCGGGACTCGGCGCTCCCGGGTTTCGTGGGGCCACAGCGTCTTGGCCCGGCCGACGATCGTGGCCACCGTGTGCGGGATACCTAACGCCGCCGTATTGAGTACCAAGTGGTAGTACGAGGCGTCGTTCCAGTCCCGTTCGTAATACTGCTCGTGATAGCGCTTCCGGTTCGCATCGGACGTCTCGACCTCGGCCGCGGCCTCGTCCGGCCCGATCCCGAGCCTGGCCATGACGGCCTCGACCCGCCGGGCTTTCGGAGCGACGATCTTGAGGTGGATCGCATCGCGATCGCGGCTCAACACCACCGGGGCCGCGCGGCCCACCAGCACCACCCGCCCCTCCCGCGCAATTTCTTCCACCACCGTCTGGGTCATCTTGACCAAATGGGCTTCTTCCAACTCAGGCACGTGTTCGGCCGCTGGGGTCAGCATTTCCGGCGCGGCCTTGGTGAGCATCCGGATCAGCCGCTCGAGGAACCCCGGCGCCCGCTCTTCGCGTTCTCTCACCTCGGCCGGGCTCAGCCCGGTCCGGGCGGCGATCTGGTCGACCAATTCGTTGTCCACCACCCGCCACCCGAGCGCGTCGGCCACCTGACGGGCCACCTCGCTCCCACCGGCGCCCAGTTCGCGAGAGATCGTGATGATCACCGCCCACCTCCTTGACCATCAGGGGAATCGAGGACCGGGTATTCCCCGGTCATCCGAGCGAGGGGCCCGACATCAGGCCGGGGACGAAAGAGCCCATTCCGCCACGCCATGACCAGGGCCGCCACCAAACAGACGGCCCCGCCCAATGCGATCGCGAACGACGGGCCAAACTGCTCGCCGATCCACGACGCCTGCGCGGAACCGAACGGTGCCAGGCCGATGACGATGAAGGAATAGAGGCCGACCACCTGGCCCCGGATGTGATCGGGAGCGCTGGTTTGCAGGATCGTATTCGTCATGATGGCGTTGAGCGCCATACTCAATCCCGCCACGACGAGCAGGACGACGGCCACCGCGAACACGTGAACCAACCCCAATAGCAGTAAGCTGACGCCGACGGCGATGGCGGCGATGAAGGCCACCCGCTCTCGCTGGAAACGCTGGCCGATCGCGGCCAAGGTGAGGGCGCCGAGGGCCGCCCCGATCCCGAACGCCGACATCAACCCGCCGTACCCGCCGACCTCCGCGCCCAGGGCCTTCCGGGCAAAGGCCGGAAGAATCGCGATCAGCGCCGATCCGAACAACGTGAACACGGTGGTGAGTATCACCAGCGCCCGGGGAAGGGGAAGGGCCCGGACGTGATCCCATCCGGCTCGGAGCCCAGCCCGGCGACCGCTCTGGTCGGAGCGAACCTCGTGCGGGTCGATCTTGTAAAGGCCGATCAACACCGCGAAGAAGCTGACGGCATTGATGAAGAAACAGGCCGCCGGCCCGAGGGTGGCGTTCACCACGCCGGCCAGCGCCGGGCCGACGACCCGTGAGAGATTGAACGCCGAACTGTTGAGGGCAATAGCGCTCATCAGGTTGGACTTCCCGACCATCTCCACGAGATAGGCTTGGCGGATCGGGATCTCGAAGGCGCTGACCACGCCCGTCAACAACGCGAGCGCGTAGACCCAGGGCACGGTAATCATCCCCGCCCACGCCAAGATCCCGAGGGCCAACGCCTCGACCAGAAAGAAGGTCTGGAGCACCATCAGCCAGAATCGCTTGTCGACCCGATCGGCCACTGCTCCACCCCAGAGCGTCAGCAGGAGAACCGGTAGCGCGCCGAAGAAACTCACCAGGCCGGTCTTCCAGGTCGAGTTGGTCAACTCGAGCACCAGCCAGGACAGAGCCACGCTCTGCATCCACGTCCCGCAGAGGGACACGAATTGTCCCACGATGAACAGACGGAAGTTGCGGTGCTGGAGGGCACCGATCGAGAGGATCGCCGCGCGAACTTTGGGGAGCACGCGGGGAAGATAGTTGCCCCGGCCGCCCGAGTGGACGACCTTACAGATGATGCGATACACGACCTACGGCAAATACACCGCCGAGCTTGGCGATGCCGTCAACCTCCAGGCGCTGTTGGACCAACTGGGCGATTTCCTGCTCCAGTCCGGGTTCGCCGGCGGACCCGAGGAATGGCCCTGGTGGGCGGAACCGCCCCAGGGCGGCGACCGGTCGATGAACTCGCTCAAGGAGGCCATTCTCGAGGCCCTTCTCAAATCCGGCCAACTCACCCAGGACATGGTGAAGTACCTCCGCGGCGAGATCGATCCTGAGTCGCCCGAGGGCCGGCAACTGGACCAGGACGTGTCCCGGATGCTCGACCAGATCGTTCAGCGGCTCATGGACGAAGGGTACCTCAAGGCAAAAGAGCCCCCCCAGGTTCCCGCCGGCTACTCGGCGGTGGTCGGTCCCGGGGGCCAAGCCCGGGCGGCGGCGGAGCAGGTCCAGTTTGATCTGACCGGGAAAGGACTCGACTTCCTGGGCTACCGAACTCTCAAGAACCTCCTCGGCACCGTTGGGAAGGCGAGCTTGGGTACTCACGACACCCCGTTCCTCTCGACCGGAGTCGAGGCGGAGTCCTCGTCAAAACCTTACGAATTCGGGGACGTCCTCAACCTCGACGTGCCCGGCACGCTGGGGAGGGCGATTGCCCGCGGCGGACTGACGTTGCCCTTGGATCTCGAGTACGACGACCTGATGGTCCAACAGTCGGAATACCGCTCCTCGGCCGCGACGGTCTTGATGCTCGACTGCTCGCACTCGATGATCCTCTATGGAGAGGACCGCTTTACCCCGGCAAAGAAAGTGGCGTTGGCGCTGACGCACCTGATCCGGACCCAGTACCCCGGCGATTCCTTGAAGGTGGTGTTGTTCCATGACCGCGCCGAGGAAATTCCACTGGCCACCCTCACCGGCGCCCAGGTCGGCCCGTATCACACCAACACCGCCGAAGGGCTCAAACTCGCCCGGCGGCTGCTGATGGCACAGAAGAAGGACATGCGGCAGATCATCATGATCACCGACGGCAAGCCATCGGCCATGACGATGCCATCCGGGGAGGTCTATTTCAACTCGATGGGACTCGATCCCGCCATCCTGAAAGCCACGTTTCAGGAAGTGGCCGCCTGCCGCCGAAGCGGCATCGTCATCAACACCTTCATGCTGGCCCGAGACCGGGCCTTGGTCGAGTTCGTCAAAGCGATCGGCGAGATGTGCCGCGGGAAGGCCTACTTCACCAATACCATGACGTTAGGCCAGTTCATCCTGATGGATTTCATGCGGCGGCGGACCACCCGGCAGTAGCGGCGGAAACGGCTAGACCCGGACTTCGACCATGGTGGGCGGCAACGCAACCTGCTCGCTGCCGGCCCACAGCTGCGGATCGTGGCCTTCGGCGGGCGAGCCCTCGACGGCAAAGGGATCCCGGACCTTCAAGTCGAGATCATCGCCACAACTCACCACGATCACCACCGCGCCCGTCGTTTGGCGGGCTCCCGCCACCTGAATCACCTTCCGGTCGGGAGTGTTGTCGGCCGACGCCAGCCGGACCCACGGCGGAATAACCCGGCCGGCGACCAGACCAAACACCTTGCCGGGGGCCGCCAAGACAATTTCGACGCGCTCGGAAAGGCGGGCCTCGCGGAGCCACGCTGCAGCTTTGTGCACTTCGTCGGTCGTAGTGGCCGCGAGCACATAGCTCAATTCGGGTTTTCGGTCGCTGGCAGTTGCCATTCGGGACGGTGCCGTTTGAGGAGTCGGCATCGAGAGAGGCAAGTGAGATGCCGGGCCTGTGTGGCGGAGCGACCTGCGCGCCATGTTGCGTAGTCCCAACGGAATAGCCAAGAGTGCCTAACGATTCGGCCCCGGAGCCGGCCCCGGGCGGGGCGTCAGGCTCCGGGCAGACTGCTTGGAGTCGCGGCGTCCAGGCGAACCATTTCGGCAATCAGAAGACGCGAGGCGCCGGCCAGGTGACCCTGAAGGCACCGGCCGGCCCCGACTGCATCTCCTTGCGCCACGGCCCCGAGGAGGGCCCGATGTTCCTGCTCGAACTCCGAGCGGTGACGCAGCATCAAGCCATGGGACAGCCAATACCGGTCGACCCGCCTGAGGAGCCCGGCGATCAGTTCGTGAAGCCGGGGGCGACCTTCCAATGCATAGATCAACTCGTGGAATTCGACGTCGAGGGAGCCCCATCGGGCGGGGTCATCGGTTCGCTCCGACTCGGCCAGAATCCGAACCGCCCGCTCCAATTTCTCGGGGGCGATGTCCGCACAGGCCTGGGTGATGGCGGCGGTCTCGAGAATGGCCCGGATCTCGTAAATCTCCCGAATTTCCTCGGGGGTCAGCGCCGCCACCGAGGCCCCGCGATTCTGCTGGTACGTGACTAGGCCCTCGGACTGGAGTTGCCGAAGGGCCTCGCGAACCGGAATGTGGCTGACGTCGAGTTGCGCCGCGATCTCGTCTTGAGGGAGCGGCTCGTTGCCGCGTAGGTGGCCTGCCGTGATCGCTTCCCGCAGCACAGAGGCCACCAACTCATGGGTAGCCTGCTTTCGAACCCGCGGCATCCGGGTGAGCACCCCCGCGAGATCCACAGCGCCTACCTCCACCAGTTTGAGGGGAAATCCTTCAGGTTGCTCGATAATATATAATATATTATCTTGGTTTCCGTCAAGCTGTACTTCCGACCGCGAGGCCTGAATGCACCCGACCCAAGCGCCACTGAAGACCGGCCAACCAATTCCGTACCCACCGGCCCAACCGTATGTGGAGCCGGATTGGACTCGAATTCCCGGCTACCACGGGGTGTCGACGGCGGACTGGGAGAATGCGACCTGGCAGCGGAAGCACTCGGTTAAGAATCTTCGGGAATTGAAGAGCACCTTGGGCGACCTGTTGCCCCAAAGCCTGATGGACAGCATTGCCCAGGATCAGGAGCAACGGGCCACGATGTCGATGTTGCTGCCTCCGCACATGCTCAATACGATGAACATGGCCGACCTCTGGAACGACCCGGTGCGGCGGTACATGCTCCCGGCCCTGAACGACCGGCTGACCGAGTGGGCCAACCATCCGAAGGCCTCGCGCGACAGTCTTCACGAGCATGACATGTGGGTCGTCGAGGGGCTGACCCACCGGTATCCAACCAAGGTCCTGGCCGAGTTGCTGACGACCTGCCCGCAGTATTGCGGGCATTGTACCCGGATGGACCTCGTCGGCAACGATGTGCCGCAAGTCGCCAAGCTCAAGTTCCAGATTCCGCAGAAGGACCGCCATCAGCAGATGCTGGACTATCTCCGGAAAACGGCCACGGTCCGCGACGTGGTCGTTTCCGGCGGCGACATCGCCAATTTGCACATCACCCAGCTCGAGCCGTTCGTCTCCGCCCTGCTCGATATTCCGAACATTCGCGACATCCGGCTCGCCTCGAAGGGTTTGATCGGGTTGCCGCAGCACTACCTTCAGGACAACGTCCTCGAAGGACTCGAGCGGCTGGCGAAGAAGGCGTTCGATCGCGGCGTCGACCTGGCCCTGCACACCCACGCCAACGCCGCCCAGCAGGTTACCCCGCTCGTCGGGCGCGCCACCAAGCGGCTCCTCGAGATCGGCTTCCGTGACGTGCGCAATCAGGGGGTCTTGCTCCGGGGGGTCAACGCCACCAGCCAAGATCTGCTGAACCTCTGTTTCATGTTGCTCGACCACGCCAAGATCCTGCCGTACTACTTCTATATGTGCGACATGATCCCAAACTCCGAGCACTGGCGGACGTCGATCGCGGAAGCGCAACAGCTTCAGCACGACATCATGGGGTACCTCCCGGGGTTCGCGACTCCCAGGATCGTTTGTGACGTGCCGTTCGTCGGGAAGCGATGGATCCACCAACTGGCCGAGTACGACCGGGAAAAGGGGATCTCATACTGGACCAAGAATTATCTCACCAGCATCGAATGGGGTAACGCCGAGGCCCTTGGTCAGCGCCACGAGTACTATGATCCGATTCATACCTTGCCGCCGGAAGGGCAGCAGTGGTGGCGCGACCAGGTCGCCGCCCAAACGGCGGCGGTCTAGCAACTCCGTACCTTCTCATTTTGGCGGGCCCCATGACCAATCGCGACTACCCCCGGATGTTGACCACCCCTCCCGGCCCCAAGGGCCGGGCAATCATCGATCGCGATGCCGCCTGGACGTCGACTTCCTACATCAAGGAATACCCCTTGGTAATCGCCGGCGGACGGGGCGCCATGGTCGAGGACGTCGACGGCAACCGGTACATCGACTACATGGCCGGGATCGCCGTCACCTCGACGGGCTACAATCACCCGGCCGTGGTCGCCGCCATCAAAGATCAAGCCGAGAAATTCCTCCACATTTGCGGCACCGATTTCTATTTCGAGGGCTTTGCCAAGCTCGCCGAGCGCCTGGCGCGGCTGGCGCCCGGGCCAAGCCGGAAGCGAACCTTCTTGTCGAACTCGGGCACCGAGGCCATCGAAGGGGCCATCAAACTGGCCCGCTACCACACTCGGCGGACGGCCTTGATTTCGTTCCAGGGGTCGTTCCATGGGCGGAGCTGCGGCGCGCTCAGCCTAACGTCGAGCAAGGTCAAGCAGCACAAGCACTTCGGACCGCTCCTCCCGGAAGTGTACCATGTGCCCTACGCCAACCCGTACCGGAACCCGAACGCCGTCGAACACTCGCTGGCGGCTTTGCACGACTTGTTCCTTCGCCAAGTGAGCCCAGACGATGTCGCGGCCATTTTCGTCGAGCCGATTCAGGGCGAGGGCGGCTATGTGATCCCGCCGGTCGGATTTCTCAAGGCCCTCCGCGATCTCTGCGACCAGCATGGAATGCTGCTCGTGGCCGACGAAGTGCAAAGCGGCGTTGGCCGGACCGGGAAGATGTGGGCCTGCGATTGGGACAACGTCGAACCGGACATCATCGTCACCGCGAAGGGCCTGGGGAGCGGGATGCCGATCGGCGCGTTCATCGCCAAGGAGTCCGTCATGACGTGGGAGCCGGGGGCCCACGGCTCCACCTTCGGGGGGAACCCGGTCTGCTGCGCAGCGGCGTTGGCAACCCTCGACATCGTCGAGCAATCGCTGCCCCACATCCAGGCGATGGGCGACCGGATGATCGGCCATGCCCGGCGGATGCAGGAACACTATGGCGTGATCGGCGACGTCCGGGGACGCGGCTTGATGCTTGGGATCGAGTTTGTGAAAGACCGGACCACAAAAGAACCCGCCCCGGAGCTCATCGACCGGCTCACCGACCGGGCGTTCAAGAAGGGTCTGCTGCTCCTCGGCTGCGGCCAGAGCACTTTCCGCCTGGCTCCCCCCCTGATCCTCGACGAATATGACGTCGACACCGGCATGGGGATCCTGGAGGAGTGCCTCCGGGAAGAGGACTAGCCGTTACTGAACCCGGCGGGCCCAGGTGCCCGCCTTGAGCAGGTCGGTGACCCCGTTGACCCCGTTCAGGAACGCCACCGTCGTCGCCGGCACCGCACTCGGGTTCTGGCGGTTGAACTCATCCACACTCAGGTCTTTTGAGAGCCGGACCAACTTGAGCCGCATCGGCTGCTTGGCGAGTGCGGCTGGGTCGGTGAGTCGGTTGAAGCTCTGAATCGTCTGGGCAAACACGCCCCGGTAGGCGGCGATGCCGGCCTGCTTGGTGTAGCCAAGCAGTTGGTAGGTGCTTCCCCCATACGAGACGAACGCGATCCGGCCGGCCACCACCTGGCTGTCCTGCGTGGTGGCCTGGAAGTCCGCCGCAGCGGCGACCATGCCATTCACGGCAGCGGTGGTCTGATTGGCCGACTGGATCCCCGGTTGGCTGAGAAACTTGGCCAGGGATTGGGACGGCGCATCCTTGCCGGGAATACTCAGCACGAACATGGCGTCCTCTGCGGCACTGACCCCGACGACCGCCGTGGGTTGATTCTGGGTCTTCCAGCCAGCGGGAAAGTCGACCCGGAACGCCAAATCGGGGTGATTGAAGCGCTGCTGGTCGAAGTACCCCTGACGCGGATTTTCGCCGAAGACCATCCCGTCCAAGTTCCGGACGAAAAGATCCCGATTGAGCTTGGCCCGGCTCAGATCGACGGTGAGTTGGGCCAGCCGCTGTTCGGTTTTGACGATCCGGTTCTCGGGGTCGGGGTGAGTGGCAAGCCACTGCGGCAGGCGCCCGGCACTGGGGCCTCCGCTGACCCGGCCTAACATCTCGAACATGCCCTTCATGGCGCGGACATCGTAGCCATCGTTGAGGGAGTACCGAAAGCCCAGGTCATCCGCTTGGGTCTCGGCGTCCCGGCCGAACTTGAGGAACATGATCCCGAGGCCCTGGCTCGCCACGCCCGCGACGGCCGCCACCTCGCTGCTCAGAACGCTGCCGACCCCGAGCAGGCCCTGCGCCAATTGCGCCCGCGAAATCTGCTGGACCGAGTGCTTGGCGGTGACATGCCCGATTTCGTGTCCAATGACCGACGCCAGCTCGGCTTCGTTTTGGATGTAGCTCAGGATGCCGCGGGTGACGAAAATCGGTCCGCCCGGCAGCGCGAAGGCGTTGACGGCGGGGTCGTCGATGACGTCGAAGGACCAGGGAAGGTTGGGTCGCTCGGACGCCTTGGCCAACCGAAGCCCGATCGCGCGGACATACTGCTGGAGCGCCGAATCCGGCACCAGCCCCATCGACTGGCGCACCTCGGCCGCGGCCTGCTGGCCCATGGAGATTTCCTGGCTCTCGGAGACGAGGGACAACTCGCGCCGACCGGTCGCTGGGTTGGTGGCACACCCGACCGCCGCGACCAGCGCCGCGCCCACCATCGCCTGTTTCATCGAGGCTAACTCCATCCCATCCTCCGCGGTGAATTCCCGGCCTGAATGACTGCAACATAGCCACGCCGAACCGGCCCCGGCGACGGAACCCGATTATGCTCCACGGGTCCCGAAATCGAGATGCTCCAAATGCGCCCGACCCGATTCCTACTGGCCGCTCTCCTCAGCCTCCTCGGCTTCAGCCCTGCCTTGGCCCAAGACGACGCCATCACGGTTTTCGTCGTTCGCCATGCGGAAAAGGGCCCCGGGACGCCTGACCCTTCATTGACGGAGGCGGGGAACGTTCGAGCCCGTGCCCTGGCCCACGCTCTCCGGGACCAGAAGGTCTCAGCCATTTTCAGTTCCGAGTTCAAGCGGACCCAAGAAACCGCCGCCCCACTCGGCCAGGAACTCGGCATCGTGACGAGGGTGCTCGGCGCCGCCAAGACCGACGAATTGGTCGCGGCTCTCAGGGGGTTGCCGCCCGGCAGCAAGGCCGTCGTGGTGAGCCACAGCAATGTGGTGCCGATGATCGTAGAGAAACTCTCGGGCCAATCGGTGGGCGAGTTGACCGACGCCGACTACGATCGACTCTACATCGTGATCCTGAGGCCGAACGCCGCCCCCGCGGTTCTGTACCTTCATTTCGGAGCGCCCTCACCCCGCGGGGCCGGCTCGATGCGCCCGTAGCGGCCCCTGACCGGAGCGTCAGGGCGGCGTCAAGTCCAAGAAGGTCTGAATCGCGCCGACCGCCACGAGCCCGCCCGAGGGTCCGGGGCTCAAGGCCACGAGGAACGCCGGCGACGTGGTCGAGACCGGCCTCCACGTCGCCCCGTTGAATCGAAGCGCGATGCCGTCCTGCCCCACCGCATAGATGGCGGCCGGCCCCGTTCCAGAGACGGCTCGAAGTTCTTTGTCGGTGCCCGTCACGAGCGGATACCACCGCCGCCCGTCAAAGCGAATCGCCACCCCGCCCTCGCCGACGGCAATCAGGTTGTCTCGGGCCGTGCCCCAGACGCCGCGGAGCCGCTCTGACACGGGGCTTTCCATCGTGACCCAGCCTCGACCCTCGAACTGGAGGATCGTGCCACTATCGCCCACCGCAAAAACATCCCGGCTCCCGACGCCGAACACATGCCGGAGAAAGCGGGTGGTCGGTGCGGGCATGACCTGCCACTGCCCGCCGGTTCGGCGGAGAATCGTCCCCCGGTCGCCGACGACGAAGATGGCATTCCGGTCGGTCGGATCGGCCCAGATCGAGCGGAGCAGCACCGTTGACGGGGTGGCTTCGATCTCCCAGGTGGCGCCATCCGCCGAGCGGAGTACGGTGCCGTTGTCTCCCACGACGTAGAGGTACCCGTCGGCCCCGCGCGCCACGCCGTAGAGATCGCGCCGCACCGGCACCGGCACCGGCGTGACCACGCCCCCGCGCCGACGGAGCACCGTGCTTCCCAATCCGACCGCGTAGAGCGCGCCGTCGGAACCGAGCGCCGAAGCGAACAGAGTCGCGGCGGTGAGCCGTCTGATCCAGCCCTGGCGGCCCCGCTCGATGACCGTACCAGACCACCCGACGATCCGGGCCGTGCCGGCGGGGTCGAAATGGACCGCGCGGAGGTTCTCGTACGAGGCGGTTTGGGGCGCCTGGGTCCAGGCGGTCCCGTTGTAGCTCACCACCGCCCCGCCGTTCCCGACCAAGATGATGTCGTTCCGCGAGGTCGCGGCGATGGCGAAGAAATCGGCCTGGCTCGGGATCACGATCGGGCTCCACCGAATCCCGTCGTAGTGGAGCAGGGTACCCCGAATCCCCACGGCGTAGACGTCATCAGGGGCGAAGCCCAGCAGGCCGAACAGGATGTACTGGGTCGGCGTCTGCATCGGCCGCCATCGGAGGCCGTCCCATTGGAGAATTACACCGTTCTGGCCCGAGCTGAACAGCTGATTCGGCCGAGTCCCCCAGACCGACCAGAGTTCCGACCCCGAGGCACCGGGCATCGACCGCCAGGCCGTCCCGTCAAATGCAAATGCCGCGTTCGCGCCGACGATGTAGACGTGGTCGCGATCGAGGCCCCAGACTTCGAGCAACGCGTCGACTGTCGGGATGTTGATTTGCTCCCAGCGGATGCCGTCGTAGTGGACCACGGCGCCCCGGGCCCCGACCGCGTACACGTCCTGCTCGCTGGTGCCCCAGACCGCGGTGAGATCGGCTTTGACCTTGGAATCCATCGGACGCCAGGTCTCACCGCCATCCCGCGACAGCAGAATCGTCCCCCCCCCGCCCACGGCGAACACGGTCCGGGTGTCGGCCGACCAGACGCCTAACAGACTGACTTCGGTCAGCCCCCGATCGAGCCCACCCTCCTGCAACGACGCCACCGGGCTTAAGACCTGGATCCGCGCCCGGGCCTTCCCGGTCGGTAGGAACGCTTCGAGGTCAACCCCACCGGGCGCCAGAGCGGTGGCCGTGGCCCCAGCCAGGGACACGATGCCCGAGCGGGAGGGCCGAAGGGAGAACGGCCCGTCGGGCACGGTCCGGTACGTCAGGGCCGTACCGGTTTCGAGCCACGCCGTAGCCGGAACGAGCTGGCCGGCTGAACTCGGGACCGCCCCTACCCCGGTCGGCTCCTGGTCGAGACATCCGGCCAGGACGCCGACCAACGCAACGACCGACCGACGGAGGACAGTCACGACAGTCCGTCCTCCATCCGCTGAATGGCTCGGAGCACCAGAGCGTCCACCACACGATTCGGCAGAAACCGGACAATAAAGGCCCGAATTTTCGCATCGGTTCCCACGAGATAACGGGTCTTCGGCGTCCGGGCCTCAAGGGCATCGACGACGGCATCGGCCACCAATTCGGCCGAGACACCTCGGTCATTGAGGTGGGCCAGCACCTTGCCGAAGATCTTGAGCTTGGCGCCGTACCGGTCGAGCGCCTCCTTCGGCAACGTGCGTTCGGCGTCGGCCAGCGCTTCCACTCCCTTGTCCCAAATCGGCGTCTTGACCGCGCCGGGTTCGACGATGGAGGCATGAATCCCGGCCCGGCCCAATTCAAGCCGGAGGCCGTCGGTCAGGGCCTCGACGGCGTGTTTCGACATCCCATACGGCACCACCATCGGCGACACGGCCTTGCCGGCGATCGAGCCGATATTGATCACCCGGCCGTGAGCGGTCCGAAGCATCGGGAGGAAGGCCTGCGTCACCGCGAGCAGCCCGAAGACGTTCACTTCGAAGATTTGACGGACCGTGTCAACCGGCACGAACTCAATCGGGCCCCCGCCGGCCACCCCGGCGTTGTTGATGAGCCCGGCCAAACCTCGAGGGCCAACGACCTCCGCGATCCGGGCCGCCGCGGCCGCGATCTCCTCCGGCTTGGTGACATCCAACTGAACCGGGACGAGTCGCGACGAGCCCGCGGCCCGAAGCCGATTCCCGTCCTCCGGCTTTCGGACTCCGGCAAAGACCGTGTAACCGAGACGATCGAGGCGGGCAGCACAGGTCTGTCCGATTCCGGTCGAAGCGCCGGTGATGAGCACGTAGGAATCGTTCACGGCATTTCCGTTCAGAAGGCCAGCATGTGGGTGGCTTTGACAATCAGGCTTCGGCCCGGCACGAGGTCGGGCTGCATGGGATCACTGATCCGCTGCTCATTCAGAACCACGTAGAGGTCGCTGAGCGGATGGTGAATCAAGTTGAACCGGACGTTGGCGTTGAACGTGTGACGACCCGGGTCGTACTGGGCCAGCGCGTCGAGAAACATGTTGGTACTGAAGCTGTAGTTGCCCCGGGCGGTAACCAGGGTGCTCGTAAAGTGTGCCCCAGCCGGCGCGTTGAGGTTCGCCGAGGTTCGTTGGAGCCCGGCGGCCAGGCGAAACCGGTAGTTCGGCCGAACCGTGACGGTGCTGTTGACCGTCCGTTGAGAGCCGCTCCAAAGCCCGCCGACGATGAACCGGCCCGTCAGACTCACCGACCGGCTGGGATCGGT
>JANPEL010000430.1:0-2903 GCA_031431925.1 Gemmatimonadota bacterium
ACCGGCCGGAGGGACCACCGCCCCGCTCACCGACTACGCCGGCGAGTATCGGAGCCCGGAGCTGGAAGTCACCTATCGGATCGAACCCCAGGACCAAGCCCTGGTGCTACGGTCTCGTCCGGACGATCGAGAGTCCTTTCAGCCGGCCTACCGCGACGGCTTTCGGAATGGCGGCCAAACCCTGCGCTTCACGCGTGACCAGAAGGGCCGGGTCACCGGCTTTCGGGTATTTGCCGGCCGGGCCCGCGACGTCCGGTTCGAACGTGCGCCGATCACCGCCACCAGAGCCCCGAGGTAGTCCATGTCACCGAGATCCAAGATTGGGAGCGTCTTGCGGTACACGGCCCTCGCCGTGCTTTTCCCCGGTTTGGCCGGGGTCGCGTCGGCCCAGAACCCCGATTCGGTCCAGATTACCACCGAGCGGCTGGCACCCGGGATGTATGTCCTCTTCGGCGAGGGGGGCAACATCGGCCTGGCGGTCGGGCCCGATGCCGTGTTCGTGGTCGACGACCAATTCGCGCCGCTCACCCCGAAGATCCTCGCGGCCATCGCCACGATTACCGACAAACCGGTCCGCTTCCTCGTCAACACCCACTGGCACTTCGATCATTCCGGCGGCAACGAGAACATGGCGAAGGCCGGCGCGCTGATCGTCGCCCATGACAACGTCCGCCGCCGGATGTCGACTCGGCAGTTCGTCGAGTTCTTGAAACGGGAAGAGATGCCGTCACCGGCCGGCGCGCTCCCGGTCGTGACCTTCAACGACGTCCTGACCTTCCATCTCAACGGCGGGGAGATCACCGCGATCCACCTGGCGGCCGCCCACACCGACGGTGATGCCGCCATCTACTTTCGAGGCCCCAATGTCGTGCACATGGGCGACGTCTATGTCCGGTATGGGTTCCCATTCATCGACCTGTCGAGCGGGGGGTCCCTCAGCGGGATGATCACAGCCGTCGACAAGATGCTCGGGATCATCAACGACAGCACCAAGATCATCCCGGGCCACGGCAAAGTCGCCAATCGGGCCAACCTCCGCGCCTACCGCGACGTGCTCGCGACGATCCACGAACGGGTCCGGAAGCAGGCTGCGGCCGGAGCCAGTCTCGACCGGATCATCGCATCAAAGCCGGCCCGGGAGTTCGACGCCACCTGGGCTGGGTTCATCAAAGCGGATGATTTCGTTCGGTTTGCGTATGCGGGCGTGCCGCACCGCTGATCACCACGTTCACTCAACCTAGGACCACTGCTCCATGCAAACCTATTCGCTGATGATTGACGGCAAAGCAGCCAAGACCAGCCGGACGTCCAATGTCCTGAACCCCGCGGACGGAACCGTGGTGGGCGTCTGTCCCGAGGGCGATGTGGCCCTGCTCGACCAGGCCGTTGCGGCCGCGCGCCGAGCGCTCCCGGCGTGGTCGGCGCTCCCCGATGCCGACCGGGCCGCCGCCCTGGGCAAGGTGGCCGACCTGATCGAGCAGCACGCCGGCGAACTCTCAACCCTGGTCACCCGCGAGCAAGGCAAGACCCAGAGCGGACCGGGGGCCAACCTCGAGGTCGGTGGCTGCGTGGCCTGGACCCGCGTCACGGCCGGCCTCACGCTGCCGGAACAAACGATTCAGGACGACAAAAAGGGCCGGATCGTGATCAGCCGGAAGCCCGTGGGCGTGGTCGGATCGATCACTCCGTGGAACTGGCCGCTCATGATCGCCACCTGGCACCTGATGCCGGCGGTCCGAGTCGGCTGTACCATCGTCATCAAGCCCTCACCGTTTACGCCGCTCTCGACCCTCCGGCTGGTCGAGTTGATGAACCAGGTCCTGCCGCCCGGGGTCGTCAATGTGGTGACCGGCGGCGCCGAGGTCGGAAGCCGGATGGTGACCCACCCCGACATCAACAAGATCGTGTTCACCGGTTCGATCAAGACCGGGAAGTCCGTCATGGAGGGCGCCGCCGACACGTTGAAGCGCCTCACGCTCGAGCTCGGCGGCAACGACGCGGGGATCGTTCTGCCCGGCACCGACATCGACCCGCTCCTCGAGAAGCTGTTCTGGGGCTGCTTCTTGAACGGCGGGCAGACCTGCGCCGCCTTGAAGCGGCTCTACGTCCACGAAGACCAATACGAGGATGTGGTGGCGAAGTTCGCCGAGTTCGTGGCCAAGATGCCGGTGGGTGATGGAATGGACCCGAAGAACCTGATCGGCCCGTTGACCAATGAAATGCAGCGCACCAAAGTGAGCACCTACGTCGACGAGGCCCGCGCCAAGGGCGCCCGAATCGTGACCGGCGGGGTCCGCCCCGAGGGCCCGGGCTTCTTCTATCCCTTGACCGTGGTGGCCGACGCCACCGATGAGATGCTGCTCGTCAAAGAGGAGCAGTTCGGGCCGGCCATTCCGATCATCAAGTACCGGACGGTCGAAGAAGCCCTGACTCGCGCCAACGCGCTCGATGTCGGGCTCGGCGGCTCGGTCTGGGGCAACGACCCCGAAGAAGCGGCCGGGTGGGCGGCGCGGCTCGAGTGCGGCACCGCCTGGGTCAACCAGCACGGCGGCCTCCACCCGCTCGCGCCGTTCGGCGGGGTCAAGTGTTCCGGCATTGGGGTCGAGTTCAATGTCGACGGGTTGAAGGAATACACCACGATCCAGGTGGTCAACGTCGCCCGCTGATCATTACATAAAACAAGGAACCGCAATGTCAGACATGACAGGGAAGGTCGCCCTGATCACCGGGGCCAGCAGTGGCATCGGATTCGCCACCGCCAAGGCGTTTTCGGCCCAGGGCGTGAGCGTCGTCCTCGGCGCCCGCCGCGAGGAGGAGTTGGCCGCGCTCGCCGCCGAGATCAAGGCAAGTGGGGGACAGGCGACCTACCTGAAGACCGACGTCTCCGTCGCGAGCGACGTGGA
>JANPEL010000431.1:0-5821 GCA_031431925.1 Gemmatimonadota bacterium
CCATTTCCGGGAGCGCTGGCACTGGTGAGTGGTGCCGGGTATGGTGCCGGCCGTCTGGTGCTCCAATCCACCCGAGAGTCGGAACCCAGCGCCGCCCGCTTCACTCTTCATCATGCCATCTCACTGGCGCTCGTCGTGCTCTCGCTGTTCGAACTCCACCTCCGCTGGCCAAAGTAAGGTGACCACGCCATGTCAGACCGATTCCTGCTGCTCACGCCCATCCTCTTGGTGTTCGTCGTTGGATTGTTGGTCTTCGTCGGCTGCCGGGTGGGCTTCGACCGGGCCACGCCGCCCAAAGACCTCACGGTCGTGGGCCAGTGTGACGCCCGGGTCGAGATCTCATGGACCGCGGTACCCAACGCCGCCCACTACGACGTGATTCGGACCGACAAAGGGCTGACACCGATCTGGAGTGGCAGCGCCACGTCATTCTCGGATTCGGACGTGATTCCAGGCCCCCAGACCAATCCGTGCTATCGGGTCCGGGTTCGACTCACCAACGGCGCCACCAGTGACTACTCGGCGACGGTCTGCGGCAATACGCGATTGGCCCGACCGTTCGTCAGCGTGCCCCAGGGGAGCCTCGTCCTCACGGCGAAGCCGGTCGGATTCGTCGGGATGAAAATCCAGCTGGGGGCGAACCCCGCTACCGTTCTCGAGGTCTGTGCGTTGGGGAGGTTTCTGGCTCCGAACAATGGTACCAACCCCGATCCGGCCAAGACGACGCACCGACTCCGGATCATCGACGCGGTACGCGATGTCGCCGTGGCGAGCGCCACCATCCGGACCGTGCCGGGTGGACCGGACTACCTCGATCCAACCGCCAGCTACGGGTACATGTTTCTGACACCCTCGGTGTTCTTGAAGGCCGACCCCGTCAATCCCATGGGTGATTTCTATGTGGTGTCGGAAGAGCGAGACACCAGCGGCGACCCCAACGCGGAGTTGCTCGGCGACGGCGACACCCCGATCATCTCGACCGTGGACGGTTTCGTGGTGGCTTCGGTGTTCGGGAACACCGGTGCCTGGAACGTGCATCGGCCGGGTAGTTTCTCGTTTGGGCCGGTCAACTTCCGGTACCGGATCGCAACCGTCATCCTGTGACCTGGATTCGATAGTCAGGGTGTCTTTCGGAGGACCAGGACCAGTTCCGCCTTGACCGGAGCCTTCGCAACGATGGGATGTTGCCATCTGAACTCGAAGGTCCTGCTCAACACGATCTCGGTGTCCCCCTTCTTGAAGGTCCCGTTGACGTGAGCCCAAGCTTCGAGCGGGTCGTGTTGATGGACGATTTCGTATTCGAGGGCCACCGGACCCGAGACCAATTCGAACGGCTTCCGGTTCGGGTTTTCCAGGAGGGTTCGCAAATGCGACTGATTGCAGGTCGTGAAGAGTCGAGGGGTTTCCCAGCTGTAGGTGCCTTTTTCGTAATCGAACTGGAGAATCGATGACCGGATCTGCCCCGGCCGGGCGTTCGGTGTCGTGGTGGGACAGGTGATCCGGATCAGGTCGAGAGCGATCGCGCCGCTCGGAGTAGGTCCGTAGTAGGTCCCGGTGTCGCTCACCTGCAGGTCGAGCGGTTGGGCGGCGTTGGCGATCCAGGTTTCGTACCGGACGGTATCGCGGGTGCTCGGCGTCCCCGCGATCCCTCCGCCTTTGAACATATGATCGAGGACGACCCACCCTCGAGCGGTTCGATCGACCTTCCAGGTGACCCGTCGCTTGCCGATTTTCGGATACGGCTCCTCGATCGTGCCGTTGCCCTTGAGCGTGAGGGTGAGTTCACCGGTCCACATCGGTTTCGGGACGGGTGGCTTGGTCTGGAACATCACGGCCAGCAGGATCGGAGTCAGCATGCGTTCCAACCTGAAGCCGGCCCCCGAAAAGTCAAGGCCTTCCGCGGCTGGTGGTCCGCCTTCGCCGAGAGTGGCGCGATTAACTTCCCGCATGGGTTCTCGCGTGTTCGCCGTTGCCGGAGCGGTTTGGGTCATGGCGTCCGCGGAAGCCCGGGCTCAATCAGCCACTCGCCCGGACGTCGGGTCGTACTTCTGCCGGACCATCGAGCGCGATCAAGGGCTTCCGGAAACCCGCGTCACGTCCCTCGCCGAGACGCCGGACGGCTATAAGTGGCTTGGCACCCGCCGCGGCTTGGTTCGCTACGATGGCCTCACCTTCACCGTTTTCTCTCCCGATAACACCAGCGCCATCATCGATCATTGGATCAACGCCGTCTCGACCGACCGGCGCGGCCGGCTCTGGGTCGGTACGGCGGCGGGCCTCGTGGTGCTCGATCGCGGCGTGTTCCGCCGGATTCCTTGGGATCAGGTCCCCCGAGCGGGGACCTTCGGAGTGCTCGAAGACCAGACGGGGCGAATGTGGGTGGCGACGGCCGGCGGGGTACTGACCGGGGATGGGACCCGGTTCCGTCCGGTGCCCGGGGGAGTCCACTTCACCGATGCCCTCGCGCTCGACCGGGCCGGACACGTGTGGCTGGCCGGGCGCGGCTTGTTCGGCCGGATCGAGGGTGACAGCGTCGTCAACTACGCCGGCCTGTTCAAAGGGGTCGGCCGTTTCTACGACGTCGTGGCCGATCCGGCGGGCCAGGTGTGGGTCGGGACCCGGGAAGGGGTGACGGCCGTGACCCTGGACCGGGCCGGCCGTCCGGTAAGAGGCCGGACCGTATCGACCCGGACCGCGGGGATGGACCACCCCGTCTGGGCGCTCGGCCTAACGCCGGACGGTCTCCTGTGGCTCGGGACCTCCGATGCCGGCATCTTCGCGTGGGATGGCGAGTCGTTGCGGCCCGCCGGAGGCACCGAACAGATCTGGGGGTTTCTCACCGATACCTGGGGGCGGCTCTGGGCCGGGACCGGGGCGGGGCTGGAGCGGTACCAACGCAGTCCCTTCACGACCATTCCTGCGCGGGCTCAAGAACCATCGGTCTGGGCGGTGCGCCCCGGGGGTGGCACGGTCTGGGCGTCGCTCGGGGACGGCGGGGTGGCGCGGTGGAATGGCGCCGGGTTCGACGAGGTGATCCGAGGCTCGAGCAACACCTTGTCGAGTCCGATCTGGCCGATGCCGGGCGGCCTGTTGGTGAGTGAAGCCAGCCGGCGCCTGGTGGCGCTGGATTCTGCGGGGAGGAAACGCCCGTTGCCAGTGACCGGGCTTCCGCCCGGAGACATCCTCGGCATGCTCCGGGACGACCGCGGAGTCATCTGGCTCTCGGCGGACAGTGGGGTGTACCGGATCGACGGCAATCGGGTCCGGCCGGCCCACCAGGAACTCGGCCTCTCACCCGGCGAACGGCCGCGGGAGATGGTGCTCGATCGCCTCGGCCGGATCCTGGTTGGGCGGCCCGGGCTGACCGTGATCGAGTCGGGCCGAGTCACCCGATACCGGGAGCCGGAGGGCCTGATTGACGGAGCGGTTCGAGCGTTGCTTCCGAGCGGCCGGGACGTGTGGATCGGCACCGCCGACTCGGGTCTCTACGTGTTGCGACAGGACCGGATCGTCTACTCGGCGGGATCGATCCGCGGCTTCGCCGCGAAGTCCTGGCGATCCGGCGGGCGCTCGACCGGCGCGCCGGGCCGGCGCAACCCGGAGCCTAACGTGGTCTTACGAACGATCGCCATCGGTGCCATGTGGGCCGCCGCGGCTTGTACCACCTCGGCTCCGTCCCAAGGTCCGCTCGTCCGAATCCCGCAGGGCGCCTATCGCGGCCGGCCCGCCGAGCAGGGCGTCGTGGCCTTCCTCGGTATCCCGTACGCTCGCCCCCCCGTCGGTCCCGCCCGGTGGCGCGAGGCCGTACCACCAGAGGACGCCGACCGCATCGTCGATGCGTCCGCCTTCGGGCCGACCTGCCGCCAGCCCCCCGAGAAGAACGAGTTGGCCTCGCTGGCCCCCCAGGGCGAAGACTGCTTGAGTCTCAACATCTGGACCCGCCGGGTCGAGGGCCCGGCCCGGCCGGTATTGGTCTGGATTCACGGCGGCGCCAACGTCAGCGGCGGCACCGCCGACCCGTTGTACGACGGGCACCACTTCGTCCGCGACAACGATGTCGTCTTGGTCTCGATCAATTACCGGCTCGGGCCGTTCGGTTTCCTCGACCTCGAAGCGTTAGGCGGGTCTGAATACCGGCGGAGCCGGAACCTGGGCCTGCTTGACCAACTCGCGGCGCTTCGCTGGGTGAGGACCACGATCGGTGCCTTCGGCGGTGACACCGCGAACGTGACGGTCTTCGGCGAGTCGGCCGGGGGCTCAGCCATCATGCGGCTCCTCGCGATGCCGCTGGCCCGGGGCCTGTTCGACAAGGCGATCATCGAGAGCGGCGGGCCGGCCAACATCAAGGTCAAAGGCTATCCCAAGAAGGACGACATCCCGACGGGGCGGGCGCTGACCCGGGCCTTGATGGGCGAAGCCCGGGTCACCGACTTGGCGGGGCTCGTGGCGCTCCCGGCCGACTCGGTGCTGGCGGCGGCCGGTCGGGTGGCAGAGAGCCTAGGCGACCGGCTCGGCGTGTGCACCTGGGGCGCCCGGGTCGACCACGACGTCTTACCCGAGGATGTCTTCGGCGACATCCGCCGGGGCGCCAACCCGGCGGTCAAGGTGCTGATCGGCACCAACGAAGACGAGATGCTCTACTTCCGTCTCTACGACCGCGATTTCGAGCGGAACCTGATGCGGGAGTATCACGAAACGGGCACCGCCCTGGGCCGCGACTTCAACCGGGTCCGCGAGATCGCCGATCGCTACACCGCCGGCAGCACCGATCCGATGCGCTACGTCGATTTCGCCGGCGAGTTCTGGCTCCGCCAGCCGTCGATTCTGTTGGCCGAAGGGCAGGCGCGGTACAGCGATGTTTACATGTATCTGTTCACCTGGGATTCGCGCGTCCCCGGCATGGGGGCGGCTCACGCGATCGAGATCCCGTTCGTCTTCGGCCACCTCGAGGGGGCGGAGGTCGAGCAGCTGACGGGCCCGAACCCGCCGGCCGCGCTCTCCCGGCGGATCCAGGCCGCCTGGACCGCGTTCGCCACCACCGGCAATCCAGCCGGGCCGGGCGAGCCGGCCTGGCCCCGCTACACCGGCGATGCTCGGGCGACGATGGTGCTGACCGATGGGGCGTGGACCGTGGTGAACGACCCCAAGGCCGAGGCAAGGCGGTTGCTCCGGGAGATGTACGACGTGGGCCAGTGAGCCTCGCCGTGTATTCGCCCTCACGTGTCGGACCAACAACAGTCAGGCTGTTCCGCTACAATTCGTTGATGACAATTCGTCTTCTTGTTCTGCTTGCCCTGGTCCTGCCGACCGCCGGCGAGGCCCAACGCGGTACCAGGTTGGTGGTGGCGGCAGGCCCATACCACGTCGATAAAGTGGCCGGGACCCCGCTCGTTCCGATGGTGGGCTTCTTCAAGGCTACTGGGGAGCGCGGGCTGTTCGGTTTCAATCTCGGCCTGATTCGTGAGGCCGGATTCTACGGTCTCGACGCGCTCACGCTGGACGTCCATCTCGGGCGGCGGAGCGCGCCCGGCCGGGTGGAGTGGCATGCCACGATTGGGCCCACCGCGATGCTCGGGGGCGATGGCGACGGGACACCGTACGTTGGGCTCGGCGGCCAGGCCACGGTCGGTGCGACGTGGTGGCTCGGTGGCCGGATCGGCGTGATGGGTGCCGGTACCGGCCGCCTGTGGGGGGGATCGGCGGACCTATTTTCTCCCGGCGCCGTGCTTGGGCTCGTCCTGAGGAAGAAACCCAAGTGAGAAGCCAACTAACGGCGGAGAAAGGCAACCTCCGGATAGTCCAATGACGCCGCCCGGAGCAG
>JANPEL010000432.1:0-1972 GCA_031431925.1 Gemmatimonadota bacterium
AGTCACGCCGAACCGGTTGTGCACCAGGAGAGCGGTCAACGCCCGCCCTTCACCCCACTGCTTGAGGGCCCCGATCCGAAGATCGAGGGCGTGCCCGCCCGGTTTGATCCGGACGCTGCCGAGGTAAAGTTGGTCGACTCCCTGGATCCCGTTCAACCCGGCCCAGGACACACTGCCACCGATCGACACCCCGGCTCCCGGAAACACCTTGCCTAACATGGCAAGGGCGTAGCGATTGCCGTGAGTCCGGTCCGGCCGAGTTGGATCGAGACCACGCCCCGGGCAGCCCGGACAGGGGAAGACCCGTTCGGCCTCGAACCGCTCGCCCATAGCGAGCCCCTGCACCGCGACGGCCAAACCGCCGAACCACGTGCCCAATCGGGCCACGACCCCGACGGGCAGCGTCCGGGCCGCGCCGGCCCCCCGCTCGACCCGATAGACACCTGGGGCCGCAAAGAACCGAGCCCCGCCGATCCGGCCGCCCTTGGCAGGGTTCGAGAAGGGATCGAGCAAAGAGTCCTCGACCGCCAACGAGACCCCGCCCATACCGCGCGTCAGCGAGGGGAAGAAATCGAACTGTTGCGATTGGAAAACCGGGATGGTCCGGATTGGAATCAGCTGTCCCGCGGCCGGGGTCGCACCGGCCAGGATCAGAACGGCGGTGACACGAAAGCGCCAAGACATCCCACACCTCGGAGGCGGAACCACCCCCGAACGCTACCCGATCCGGCCCCCCGGGGTTGTGCGCCAGGTCACCGACCCGCCTAGGTTCATCCGATGAAGTCGTTCCCCTCACTGCTCACCGAAGTCCGCGGGTGCACCATCTGCGCGGCGCACTTGCCCCATGGGGTCCGGCCAGTACTCCAGATCCATCCCGAAGCGCGGGTTCTGATCGCGGGCCAGGCCCCGGGAAGCAAAGTCCATGCGACCGGGGTGCCGTGTGACGATCCGAGCGGCCAGCGGCTCCGCGAGTGGATGGGCGTGACCCGCGAGGTGTTCTACGACCCGAAGCGAATCGCGATTCTCCCGATGGGATTCTGTTTCCCGGGATCCGGAAAGACCGGCGATCTCCCGCCGAGACCGGAGTGTGCCCCCGCGTGGCGGAAGCCACTGCTCGACCGACTCCGCCACCTCGAGCTCACGATCGTCCTCGGGCAGTATGCGCAGGCCTATCATCTAGGGGTCGGTGACCGGCCGCTGACCGAGACCGTCATGGCGTGGCGGACCTACGGCCCGTCCGCGATTCCCCTGCCCCACCCAAGCCCCCGCAACAACATCTGGCTCCGCCGGAATCCCTGGTTCGAGGCCGAGGTCATCCCGGCGCTGCGACGCCGCGTGTCGGCGGCGTTGAAGTAGAGTGGCCGTCGATCATCGCTTCTTCGCCACGACATGAAAGAGGTGCCAGTGCTTGGGGTTCCGCACCCCCGGCTCCTCATCTCGCTCTTCGATCCGCATCATCTCGATCCCAAACCCGTCCAGCATACCCGCCACTTCCTCCGCGGTGTGGTGGGTCCGATCCGGAAGCGACGCCCAGGAATCGCGGTCCCCGAAGAACTGGCCCGCAAACCGGCCCCCGGGGCGAATGGCCCCGACGATCCGGGCCCAGAGCGCCGGAAAGTGCCGCGGCGCAGAGAACGGCAGCGCAAAGCTCGCGTTCACGAGATCACACGGTGCGATCACGGTATCCTCGAAACTCACCACGGCCGTCGTCAGCCGCGGCATATCCGCTTCGGGAACCCGGGGCCAGAGGTACGAGAACGCATCCGGGTGACTATCCGTCGCCACCACTCGCCAGCCTCGGCGGAGCAACTCCAGCGTGTCCCGTCCTTCGCCCGCCGCGAGGTCGAGGGCAGTCCCTGCGGTGACGTTCTCGAGGGCGAAGGCGTCGAGCGCCGCGACCAGGGTCTCGCGAGGCGGCTTTCCCAGCACGGCCCCGAAGTACCCGGGCCAGTCCTCCAGTTCGGAATAGTCC
>JANPEL010000433.1:0-6298 GCA_031431925.1 Gemmatimonadota bacterium
GTCGACCGGTATCGCGGTGAGCACCGGCGCCTGCGCCAGCCCCGCAGCCTCGGCCACCCACTGCGCGACCGCGGCCGTCTCGGCCGAGTCGATCGACTCGACGGTGCTGCCGGCCCAGAGTACCGCGGGTGCGAACCGCGTGGTCGCTGCCGGGATCCGGCCGGCCAGGCCCCGGTACGCCGCCGGCATCGTGGTGCCGCCCAGGCGCTCGGCCACCCGAACCGATTGTCCGGACCCGGCAATCGCCAGCTGGTCGACCGCTCCGAGTCGAGTCAGCACCGCGGCCAGGCCGACCCACCCGAACACACTTTGGGTCGAGAGCACGAACGTGGTCCGGCCGCTGGTCGGCGTCCCGCTCGCAGCCGCGGCCACCGCCGCGCATGACGCTCGCCCGCCTGCGCCCGGTCCGGTGGCATACGCGCCGAAGGTCCACATCGGCCGGTCCGGAAACACCGGATCGAGTAGCGAGATCCCGAGCTTCAGGACCTCGGCAGCCGATCCGGCCCCGATGTCGACCCAAATCTGATCGGCGGTGAGCGCCAACGAATCGGCCACGTGGAGCGCCGCAAAGTGGCCGTTCGGGACCGCCACCACGCCGAGCACCCGGCCGGTGCTGGTGGCAATGGCTACCCGCTGAGCTTCTTGGAATTGATTCCAGAGCGGATGGGTCGGCGCGCCGGTCCGTCGAACCCGGAGATACCCCTGATCGGTAATCTGCGAGACCACATAGGCCGAGTAGTCGAGGGCACACGCCACCACCCGGTGGGGTGAACCGGTACCGGTGGTCCGGGTCAGGTTGCCCCACTGATCCGTTCGCCACCCGGGCAACGCCTTAGTCAGAACGGCGGCGGTGGCCGCCTCATGCCCGGGGGGTGCATCGAGCCGGATCCAGGACGAAACCGAGACGTTCGTTTGAGCCCGGAGCGGCCCGGCGATGACCAAGGCTGCCAGCCCAAGCGGGATGATTTTTCGCATGGGTCAACCTATCGCAACCCCAGGTCGCCGCAACCCGTGCGACTGGTGCTTTCCGCCTCCCGGCGACATAATTCCCACTGTGGCAGAGCCCGATATCCTCCAACGTCTCCAGGCAGCGCTCCAGGACCGGTACGAGTTCAGTCGTGAACTGGGCCGGGGTGGTATGGCCATCGTCTACCTTGCCCGCGACCGGAAGCACGATCGCGAGGTGGCGGTCAAGGTCTTGCTGCCCGAGTTGTCCGCGTCGATCGGGGGCGATCGGTTCGAGCGTGAAATCCGCCTGGCCGCCAAGCTCCAGCATCCCCACATCCTTAGCCTCTACGATTCCGGCTCTGCGGACGGGTTGCTGTTCTACGTCATGCCCTTCGTCAAGGGCGAATCGCTGCGGGACCGGCTCGACCGGGAAGGCCAACTCCCGATCGAAGACGCCATCCAGATCGCCCTCGAGGTGGCCAGCGCGCTCGGCCACGCCCACGAAAAGAATATCGTCCACCGGGACATCAAACCGGAGAACGTCCTGCTGGCGGACGGACACTCCCTGGTGGCCGATTTCGGCATTGCTCGCGCCGCCCAGGAGGGCGACGAACAGAAGCTGACCCAAACCGGCATGGCCCTCGGGACCCCGGTCTACATGGCGCCCGAGCAAGCCGCCGGCGAAAAGGTCGGACCCACCGCCGATCTCTATTCGCTCGGCTGCATGCTCTACGAGATGCTGGCCGGCGAGGCGCCGTTCACCGGCAAGAACTCGATGGCGATCATGGCCCGCCATGCCATGGAAAACGTGCCGAGCATCCGGATCGTCCGGAGTTCGGTGCCCGAAGAGGTCGAGGACGCCATCTTCGCCGCCATGGCCAAGAGCCCGACCGACCGGCCCCAGACCGCCGCGGCGTTTGCCGAACTCCTCGGGATGCCGATCGGGATGACCACCACCAACCGGGCCGCCCTTCGTCACACGGCGTCGCGGCGCATCCCCACGAGAACCAATCCGGCCTTCGAAGCCGTCGCGCCGGCCCGGCCGGCTTGGCAGAAGGCCTTGATGGTCGTCGGGGCTCTGTTGGTGCTCGGTGGCGGCGGGGCCGCCGTCTGGAAGCTGACCGCCGGCAAAGGCGCCGCCCCGCTCAAGACCGGGGGACTCGACGCCCATAACGTCGCTGTGCTCTACTTCGACGACCAGAGTAAGGACAAGGATCTCGGGTACCTCGCCGATGGTCTCACCGAAGCCCTGATCGGAACCCTGGGCCAAGTCCCGGGGCTTTCGGTGGTGTCCAAGGGCGGCGTCCAGAACTTCCGGAACGCCACCGTCGGGGCCGACAGCATTGCCCGGTTCCTCAGGGTCGGGACCCTGATTCGCGGCGATGTGGAGCGGGATGGGGACAAGATCCGAGTCAACGTTAGGCTGCTCGACGAATTCGGTTCCGATGTCGAGCGGGCCAACTTGGAGCAACCCTCGGCCGATCTCTTGAGCGTTCGCGATGCCCTCGCCGGGAAAGTGGCCGAGCTGATCCGCAAGCGGCTGGGCGAGGAGATCAAACTCCAGGCCCAGCGCCAAGGCACCAGCAGCGGGCAGGCTTGGTCGCTGGTTCAACGGGCCGAGCAACTCCGGAAAGGCGCCGAAGCCGCGGCGGCGGCGGACGATTCGGTGACCCGGGATCGCGACTTCGCCGCGGCCGATTCGCTCCTCGCCGATGCCGAGCGGGCCGACCCGAAGTGGTCCGAACCGATCACCCTCCGGGCCCTGGTTGCCTATCGGCGGTCTCGGGTCTCCGGTCTCGACCAGACCGTGGTCGAGCGGTGGATCACCGCCGGCCTCGCGCAGGCCAACCGGGCGATTGGCCTCGAGCCGAGGGATGCCACGGCCCTCGAGGTTCGCGGCAACCTCCAGTATTGGAGCTTCCTGATGGGTCTCGAGTCGGATGCCGGCAAGGCCCGAGCGCTCTTGCTCCAGGCCAAGGCCGACTTGGAAGCCGCCACCAAGATCAATCCGGCCCAGGCCGGGGCTTGGGCCAGCTTGTCCCACCTCTATTACAAGACCAACACCGCGACCGACGTGAATGTGGCGGCTCAGCGAGCCCTCGAGGCCGATGCGTTTCTCGACAACGCTCTGGCGATTCTCGACCGGCTCTTCCTCTCCTCGTTCGATCTCCAGCAGTTCACGGCTGCCGGCAACTGGTGCGACGAAATTCGGCGCCGGTTTCCCGAGAGTGCCAATGCGCCGACCTGCAGCCTGTCGATGTTGGCCACCAAGGGCGTCGAACCCGATGTGCCGCGGGCCTGGCGGCTCGCCGATTCGGTGGCCGTCGCCTCCGGTCCGCGCCGGGAGTTGATGGAGCTTCAGTCGAATATGTGGGTCGCCGCCGTCCTGGCCCGGGCCGAGCAGAACGACAGCGCCCGCCGGGTGATCGAGCGGTCGAAGGGGAATCCAGAAATCGACCCGACCCGCGACGCCGCCATCGTGGGGGCATTTGCCTACGCCCAACTCGGCGACAAGACCAAGGCCATCGAGATGTTGAAGGTCTATTTTTCCGCCAACCCGACCGCCCGGGCCGGGTTCGCGGAGGACCCGGGCTGGATGTTCCGGGGCTTGGCGGATGAACCCGAGTTCAGGAGCCTGGTCGGGGCGAAGTAGAGGCAACAGACTGTAGCGCGGCCGCAACGATTTCCCTCGTTTTCGAGGGTGTTGTCAGGGTCCACTACTTGCTGATTGCGTCAAAACAATCGACATTGACTAGGTCCAATACAGGCTGTATGGCCCCTCCTTCGATCGGAAACGACCGACCAGGGGGGTACGTTGGCTCATTCGGGAGGTATTCTCATGCGTCGTTCGCTATGGCTGTCCTTGGTCGCGGTATTGGCTGTCTTGACGGGTTGCGCCGATACGGCCGGCCTCCCTGATGGCAGTCGGACTGGTCCGCAGGTTATCGCTTCGCCCTCGGGCGGCAGCGCGGGCTGCACCCTGACGAACGACGTGGCCGGCGTGATCGACGCGGCGCTCCAAGAGCTCTACATCAAGAACCTGTGGCCGGATGCCAACTCCGTCAAAGGTAAGTTCCAGGCGGTCAAGGACGCGCTGGCCGCCGGGGACCTTGTCGCGGCTCGGGCGGCCGCCAAGAACCTGATCGATTTCATCGAAAATAAGTTCGGCAAGCTGAGTGCTGCTGAGAAAGCGGCGGTCCAGGCCCTCGTTGATCAGGTGATCACCGATCTGAATTGTCTTGTCGGGATCTACGATTTGAACCCGGGCGATCCCGAGACCGCGTTTCAGATTCCCGGCGTTGGCGGGGTGAATTTCCCGGCCAACGTGGTGGCCATAGGCACTCAGGTCATCATCTCCGAGACCCAAGGGCAGATCTGCCCGCTCAACACCGATCTCGACTGCTTCTCGAGTTTCTTGTCGATCGAACTGTCTCCCCCGGCGGTGCTGCCGCAGCCGGCGGTCGTGGTGCTTTGCCCGCCCAACCTCATCAGCACGCTGGCCGTGGCGCACCAGGATCAGAGTGGCTTTGAGATCCTGACCCCGACGACGAACCTGGGCCTCCTGCAATCGGGCCTGGTCTGCCCGCAGCCGTTGAGCCAAACGTCCGGCAGCCGGAACTGGCTGACCCGGGTCGCCAATTTCCTGGCCCCGAAGCAGCTCGAAGCAGCGCCGATGATGTACTTCCTTGGCGGCATCGGCGGCCTCACCACGAAGTTCAGCCCCTTCGGGTTGGTCAACACCACCGTCATCGGGACCGGCGGCCTGGGCGGCAAGACCACCTCCTTTACTCCGCCCGCCGCGGCAGCCCCGAACGCGGCGCCCCCGGTCAATCCACCGCTGCCGGCATCCTATCTCCAGGGTAACGCCGGAACCACCACCACCACCGGACTTCCGTTTGTCACCATCCAGACCCCGGGTGGCGATGCCAACGGCGTCAACCCGATCGCCGGTATCACGGTCACCTTCAAGACCGGTCCGGCCACCGCGTACGAACTCGATTCCGAGGCCAAGGTCTGCGACGCCGGCGGCGTCGTGCCCGCGTCGGGTGAGGTGGAGGTGGTGACCGATGTGAACGGGGTCGCGACGTTGCCGTGTCTCGCCTTCGGGAACAAGGCCGGATTCGCCAATCTATCGGCCACCTTCGATCCGGCCACGTTGAACTTCCCGAACGCCAACTTGGTGACGATTACCGCCATCGAGGGGACGAGCAGCGGCAGCTCGCTCAACTGGTTGGTCAAGTCCAATTCGCTCCAGGCCAGCGCGCTCAGCTTCGTGACGGCGCCGTCCGGCTCGGCGGGCGCTGGCGTGCCGTTGGCCCAGCAGCCGAAGATCCAGTTGCTCGATGCCATGGGTAACGAGGTCTACACTGGCGCCATCACCGTGACCGCCTCGGTTACCGCGGGCGGCGGGACCGCGAACTACACCGGCCCGGTTACCACCGACGCGGACGGGGTGGCCACGTTTACCGACCTCTCGATCGGTGGGCCGGCCGGACCGCAGACCCTCACCTTTACCCTGGGCAGCGGAACCGTGCTGGACCAGGTGGTTCAGTTGGGTGCCGGGCCCGCGAGTCAATTGGCCATCACCACCGCGCCCCCGGTGTCGGTCGGGGCGGGCGTGGCCTTCGGCGCTCCGGCGGTGACGATCCAGGATCAGTTCGGCAATACCACTGCTTCGACGGCAACCGTGACGGCGCAGCTCGCGTCCGGCACCGGTGGTACCCTGGCCGGCACCACGTCCGTCGCCGCGGTTGCCGGCGTCGCGACGTTTGCCGATCTCAAGATCAACGGCACGGCGGGCGACTATACCCTGGCATTCACGTCAGGGGCGCTCACCTCGGCGGCCAGCACGACGATTGCGGTCGGCGCGGGTCCGGCGGCCAAGCTCGTGATCACCACCCAGCCGTCGAGTACCGCACAGGCCGGTGTGGCCTTCGGGGCCCAGCCGGTGGTGGTGATTCGGGATCAATTCGATAACCAGGTCTCGAGCTCGGATCCCGTGGTGGCGAGTCTCGCGAGCGGGACCGGTGGAACCCTGGCCGGCACGACGTCGGTCAACGCCGCCGCCGGGACGGCAACCTTCACCAACCTCGAGATTGACGGCACCGCCGGCAATTTCACCCTGGAGTTCAAGTCCGGGGCGCTCACCTCGCCGGCGAGTGGCACGATCGCCCTCGGCGCGGGCCCGGCAGCCAAGCTCGTGATCACCACCCAACCGTCGAGCACTGCGGCGGCCGGCGTGGCTTTCGCGGCGCAGCCGGTGGTGGCGATCACGAGCTTGGCCGCCGGGCCCGCGCCGAGGGCGATCGTGCCACTCGCCGGCGAGGTGAGCGCCCCAGACTTGAACTCC
>JANPEL010000434.1:0-14538 GCA_031431925.1 Gemmatimonadota bacterium
CGGCACTCGGCACTCGGCACTCGGCGCTCGGCTAACCCGCCGAGTGCCGAGTGCCGAGCGCCGAGTGCCGAGCGCCGGGTCACGTACGCAAAAAGACCTTCGTGGCCGCCTTCCCGGCCGAAGCCGCTTTCCCGGTAGCCGCCGAAGCCGCTGGCGGCGTCGAAGACGTTGGTGCAGTTGATCCACACGGTGCCGGCTTTGACTTGGGGGGCGATGTCGAGCGCGGTATTGACGTTTTCGGTCCAAATGCTCGCGGCAAGGCCGAACCGGGTGTTGTTGGCAAGTTCGACGGCTTCGGCGGGCGTCCGAAAAGTCATGGCTACGACCACCGGGCCGAAGATCTCCACTTGAGCCACGGTCGATGCCGGCGCCACCTCGGTCAACATCGAGGGAGGATAGTAGAGACCGTCCGACGGACACTCCCAACTCGGTTGCCAGAGCGTGGCGCCTTCGGCAACACCTTGGGCCACTAGGGAACGGATCCGTTCCAACTGGACCGGGGCGACGATCGCGCCGATGTCGACGGCCTTGTCGAGCGAATCACCGACCCGGAGCGTTTCCATCCGAGCCCGGAGCTTGGCATAGAGTTGGTCGGCCACCGGCTCCTGGACCAGAATCCGGGAACCGGCACAGCAGACCTGGCCCTGATTGAACCAGATCGCGTCGACCACGCCCTCGACGACACTGTCGAGGTCGGCGTCGTCAAACACGATAAACGGCGATTTTCCTCCCAATTCGAGCGAGAGCTTCTTGCCGCTGCCCGCGGTGGCGATCCGGATGGTCCGGCCCACCTCGGTGGAGCCGGTGAAGGCAATCTTGTCGACGTCGGGGTGGTTGACGAGCGCCTCACCGGTGCGGCCATCGCCGGTGACAATGTTGACGACGCCCGGCGGGAGCCCGGCTCCGGCGCAAATCTCCCCGAACAGGAGCGCCGTGAGCGGCGTGTACTCGGCCGGTTTCAGGACGACGGTGTTCCCCATGGCCAGTGCGGGCGCAATCTTCCAGGCCAGCATCAGGAGCGGGAAGTTCCACGGAATAATCTGCCCGACGACCCCGACCGGCCCATAGCCCGGGAGCTCAGTCTCCATCAGTTCGGCCCATCCGGCATGGTGATAGAAGTGCCGCGCCACGAGGGGAATATCGATATCCCGGGATTCCCGGATCGGCTTCCCGTTGTCGAGGCTCTCGAGTACGGCCAGGAGCCGGCTGTGTTTCTGGACCTGCCGGGCCATCGCATAGAGATGAGTAGCCCGCCGGTGGCCCCCAATCCCGACCCAACCGGGTGCCGCCGCCCGCGCCGCGGCCACGGCCAGGTCGACGTCGGCCGGGGTGCCCTGCGACACCTCCGCCAACCGGGCGCCGGTGGCCGGATTCACCGTGACCAAGGTGTCCGCACCGGGGACGGTGAAGTTGCCCCCGATGAAATGACCGAACCGGCGGCCGAACCGGTCGAGCCAGGCATTCGCCAGGGCGGGAGACTCAGGGGCCGGGCCCCAGGCCATCGAATCGAAGGCATCGCGAACGGTTCTCGACACAGGAGTCTCGGCGCTGGCTAGGGTAGCGGGTGACGGTGAGCGGCGGAGTATCGCCCGGTCAGGTGGAATTCGAGTTGCCGTTCGATATCGGTCAGGAGCCCGCTGGCGCCGAACCGGAACAAATCGGGCCGGAGATAGCGGTCGCCGAGCTCTTCTTTGATCAGCGCCAACCAGTCGAGGGATTCCTTGGCATTCCGGATCCCACCGGCCGGCTTGAATCCGACGAGGTAGCCGGTGCGTTCCTGATACGATCGAATGGCCCGCGACATCACCAACCCGAACGGCAAGGTGGCATTGACGGTTTCTTTGCCGGTCGACGTCTTGATGAAATCGGCGCCGGCCATCATGCAGACCAGGCTGGCCCGGTAGACATCACGCAGGGTGCCGAGTTCACCGGTGGCCAGAATCGTCTTGAGATGAGCGTCGCCGCAGGCGGCCCGGAAGGCCCGAACCTCGTCGTACAATGCCGGCCAGTTGCCGCCCAAGACGTGGGCCCGGGTGATGACGATGTCGATTTCCGCGGCGCCGGCCGCGACCGACGCCCGAATCTCGTCGACCCGCTGGGCAAACGGCGAGAGCCCGGCTGGAAATCCGGCGGAGACGGCCGCCACCGGAATCCCGCTCCCTTCGAGGGCCCGGACGGCGGCCTCGACGAAGACGTGATAGACGCAGACGGCCGCCACCTGAATCGGGCGATCGGCGAAGCCCAGCGCTTCGAGCAGATCATCCCGGACCGGTCGGCGGGCCTTGGCGCAGAGCCGCTCGACCCGTCGGACGGTGTCGTCACCCGAGAGGGTCGTCAGGTCCATGAGGGTGACCGCCCGGAGCAGCCACCCGAGTTGCCATTCTTTCTTGACCGTCCGGCGCTTGGTCAGGGTGTCGGCCCGCCGCTCGACGGCGCTCCGGTTGATCCGGACCTCCCGGACCCAATCGAGATCGAGCGCCAGGCCGGGATTGCGGGGCAGCGGCATGCTCACCTTGGCTATCCCGGCATCCGATGGGCCACGCGGGCCGCAATCAGATCAGGGTTCCGGAACATCAGGACGAACACCATGCCGGCCACGAACCCACCGGCGTGAGCCCAAAAGGCCACCCCTCCGGATTCCGCCTGGAGCGTTGGAATGCCGCCGACGAGTTGGAGCAAGAACCAGTAGCCGAGCATCGCGACAGCCGGGACCGCAATCCGGGTGATGAAGATTCCCAGAAACACCACCATATGGACCCGGACCTTGGGGTAGAGAATGATGTAGGCACCCATGACCCCGCTGATCGCACCGGACGCGCCGACCATCGGGATCGCGCTGCTCGGGTTGACCGCCGCTTGAGCGGCCGCCGCCGCGACCCCGGTGGCCACATAGAACAGCAGGAACCGGAGTTTGCCCATCGAGTCTTCGACGTTGTTGCCGAAGACCCAAAGGAACCACACATTGCCGAGCAGGTGAAACCACCCGCCATGAAGGAACATCGAGGTGAGGACGGTGAGCCAATTAGAGGCCACCGTTTCGCAGCCAATCGCCCCGGCGCCCGGCACCGGGGTACCCGGGGCCAGGTTGCCGAGCACCGCGCCGGGAATCAGACCCAGCTCGCAGACCGACGCCGACAACTGCGGTTCGGTCCCGAGGCCCTGGAGAAACACCCAGGCCGCGATGTTGAGCCCGATCAGCAGGAAGGTGACGACCGGCGTGGCCAGGGTCGGATTGTCGTCCTTGTACGGGAACATTCCCCAATATAAGGCTAAACCGGGACCCACCCGGCCCGGCTACTCGTCCAAGGCGATCGACTCGGCGGCTATTATATTCGGACCGGGAATCCACTCGCAGCGCAAGGTTGACCATGTCGATTGCCAGGTCTCTCCTTCTTCGGGCCGCCGATAGCCAATGGCTGGCCGATCAGATGTCGCGCCGGGCCTTCTCCCGCCGGGCCATTCGAAGGTTCATGCCGGGCGAGGAACTGGTGGACGCGATCGGCGCGGCGGCGACGCTCCAGACCCAGGGCATGGGATCGTTGTTCACCCGGCTGGGCGAAGGATTGACGAAACAGGCGGACGCCGACGCGGTGCGGGACCACTACCTCGACGTGTTCGACCAACTGGCCGCCCGCAAGCTCAGCACCTGGATTTCGATCAAGCCAACCCAATTGGGACTCGACTTGAGCGCCGACAAATGCCTGGAGTACCTGCACACGCTCGCGGCCAAGGCGGTCAGCACCGGGTCGTCGCTCTGGATCGATATGGAAGACGCGAGCTACGTCGACCGGACCCTGGGCCTCTACCGGGAACTCAAGGCCAAGTACGATCCGGTCGGCCTGGCTATCCAGTCGTACTTGTTTCGGACCCCGAAGGACATCGAAGGTCTCCTTCCGCTCAAGCCGTGGATTCGGCTGGTCAAAGGGGCGTACGCCGAGCCGGCGGCAATCGCGTTCCCGGTCAAACGCGACAACGACCTGGCGTTCTATGACCTCTCGCTCAAGATGCTGGAGGGCGTCAAAGCCTATGGCGGGTTAGCGGTATTCGGCACCCACGATATCGCCCTCCTGCAGCGAATCGTTGCCTCCGCCAAGGAACGGGGCCTCAAGCCAGGCCAGTATGAAATCCATATGCTGTACGGCATTCAAACCGCCGCCCAGCGTGACTTCGTGGCCCGGGGCGAGACGGTGAAAGTCTTGATCAGCTACGGCCACGCTTGGTTCAAGTGGTACATGCGGCGCCTGGCGGAGCGGCCGGCCAACGTGATGTTCGTGCTGAAGAGTATGGTCGGCTAGGGTCGCCGGACCCGGACGGCCGCTGTGTCGGTCAGGAGCGTCCAGTAGTCGACACTGTCCGCCACGGCCGCGAGTTCGAGGAACCGCGCCACCGTCTGAACCTGCTGCGAGCCGAATCGCGGCGGCGATCCCCCACCCATCGGATATCCCCGCCCAAAGCGGCTCCGGATCAGGATGCTGTTTGGCTTGACCGGGAGGGATCGAAGGTTCTCGACAAAGGTCGGGAATACGCCGCCCCGGAAGAGATATTGTTCCACGTTCGACAGGTAGAATACCGAGACCGTTCGTTTCACTTCCCTGAGATACTCACCGATGGCCTTCACCGCCCGAGGGCCGGCAAGATCGCCAACCACCGGCACGATCCGGTCCTGCCGATGGAGCTGACGAACCGCCCGCCACCGGTCTTCGGTGGCCAAATAGCTTCGTTGGGTGCCCTCGGGATCGGTTTCGAGATAGAGCTGCCGGTTGGTGGGGAAATTCAGAAACGAAGGGCGATGCCGGGTCGCATACCGAATATCGAGGCCCGACTGGGCGAATTCGTCGTGAAACCGCCGGATCGTGACCCGGTCCTCGGCGCTGAGCGGAACGCCGTACGACTCCACCGTGGCCATCAGCTTCGCGTGCTGCTCGGCATGGAGCACCACGTCATAGAACCGCTGATCGACGTAGTCGAGGAGGACGTCGAGGCTCAAGTCGGTCCACATTTCGGGCTCCGCCGGCAGCCTCCGGCCGTACAACAGTCCGAGGTATTCGAGCCGATTCCTGGCGGTGCCGAACATGGCCTTGAACAAGAGGTGCAGCAGCAAGTTGTCCCGCCGAATGTCGATCAGAATGGCCAGGTCCGGTTCCAGCTCGGCCAGGTACGAGAAGCTCTGCTCCGGCCCGACCCCGATATAGGCCCCGCCTTTGAGACCTAACGACCGGAAGACCGGCAAAGGATGGAGATACGAGGTTTCGTTGGAGACCAGGTTGTCGCTTTGGAAGAACCCCGGGCCCTCGGACAGGCGCTCGATGAGTCGGGAGAACGCGGTTGGCTGCTGCGCTTCCGCGGCCGGCCGGCCCACGGGTGCGGCGAGGAGAACAAGTGCCGCCAGAGCCCGGCGAATCATGCCCGGTAGTCTCGCCTGGGTCCGCCCCCCTGACAAGGCGCTCCGGCTACGGCATCTTACGGGATGAAAACAGTCCTCGTGTTGGCATCGGTAGTGGGCCTGGCAACGGCGGTCCCCTTGCCCGCCCAGACCCCGCCCCGATTTTCGGTCTCGTTTCCGGCCAGCCGGGCGGCCACACCGCAGGATGGGCGAGTCCTCCTCTTGCTTTCGGCCGACTCGACCGCGGAACCCCGATTTCAGATCGCTGACGGCCTGACCACCCAATTGGTTTTTGGGATCGACGTCGACGGGATGAAACCCGGGCAGGCCGTCACGGTCGACGCCAAAGCCTGGGGCTACCCGCTCCGGAGCCTCAAGGACGTCCCGCCAGGACGCTACCGGGTCCAAGCGATGCTCAACCGGTACCAGACCTATCGTCGGAGTGACGGACACACCGTCAAGCTCCCACCGGACCAAGGCGAGGGGCAGCAGTGGAATACCAAGCCGGGCAATCTTTATAGTGCTCCTCGGTGGGTGGAGATTGGTGGGCTCGGCACTCGGGGCTCGGCGCTCGGCACTCGGCTGGAGTTGACCGAGGTGGTGCCGGCGGCGGCGGCGCCGGTGACGTCGGAGTATATCAAATACGAGAGGATTCAGAGTCGGCTCTTGACGGAGTTTTGGGGGACCCCGACGTTCTTGGCGGCGTGGGTGTTGCTTCCGGAGGGATTCGATCGTCATCCGGAGGCGCGGTATCCATTGGCCGTGAGCCATGGGCACTTTCCGGCGCAATTCGGCGGGTTCCGCCCGGAGCCGCCCGACCCCAACCTCAAGCCCGACTATAGCACCCGGTTCAGCTTGGCCGGCTACAACCGGATTCAGCAAACCCTGGCCCATCAGTTCTACCAGGACTGGACCGGGCCCAACTTTCCCCGGGCCCTGCTGATCGAGATCCAGCATCCGACGCCGTACTACGACGATTCCTACGCCGTCAATTCCGCCAACAACGGCCCCTATGGCGATGCGATCATGCGGGAGCTGATTCCGCATATCGAGCGCAAGTACCGCGGGATCGGCCAGGGGTACGCCAGGATTACCTATGGCGGTTCGACCGGCGGTTGGGAGGCCATGGCGGTGCAGATGTTCTATCCCGACGAATTCAACGGGGCCTTTGTTGCCTGCCCCGACCCGATCGACTTTCGGCAGTTTACCAACATCGACCTCTATCGGGAGTCGAACGCCTACTGGCCCGACTCCAAATGGAAGCGAACGCTTCGCCCCGGGCACCGCAACTACCTCGGTCACGTCGACGCCACCGTTCAGGACGGGAACTACCACGAATTGGCGATAGCCACCAAAGGTCGAAGCGGCGGGCAATGGGATGTCTGGCAGTCGGTGTTTTCCCCGGCCGGGCCCGATGGGTACCCCAAGCCGATCTACGACAAGGTGACCGGCCGGATCGACCAGTCCGTGGCCCAGTATTGGAAGGAGAACTACGACCTCTCCCACATCCTGCAGCGGGATTGGAAGACCCTCGGGCCCAAGCTCAAGGGCAAGCTCCACATCTATGTCGGGGACATGGACAACTACTACCTCAACAACGCCGTCTACCTGGTCGAAGACTTTCTCAAGACGGCCACGCCCGCGGCCGACGCGGTCGTCGACTACGGCGATCGCGCCGAGCACTGCTGGAACGGTGACCAGACCCGTTCCAACGCCTATTCGCGGCTCCGCTATCACCAGATGTTCATACCCCGGATCATCGACCAGATCCGGAAAAACGGCCCACCACATGCAGACACGCTGAGCTGGCGCTACTAGGAGGTTTTCAATGGCGTTTCGGAAATTCGTCGATCGGGACGGACACGAGTGGGAAGTGCGACCCCGGACCCGATCCGACTGGGACTTGGCCCCGTTCGGCGGGAATCCGCACCCGCCACGAAACGCGCCCTCGCCGGGGTACGAGAAAGACCCATTCGAGTTGAGCCGGGAGGAGCTGCAGACGCTGCTCGACTCGGCCCCGATCCCGAAGCCGCGGGCCAAGAAATCTCCTTTTGGGGACTGACCTCATGAATAAGCGAACCTTCGTGCAAACCCTGGGCGGCGGCGGTCTCGGCCTGCTGTTCGGCGCCGACCGACTGGCCGCGTACGCCCGGCTGGCACCCGGCATGCTGGCCCAGGACGAAGGGTTTTGGCGGACCATTCGGGGCAAGTACCGCCTGACGAACGACTACATCAACCTCGAGAACGGCTATTACTCGATGCAGGCCGAGGAGGTGCTTGACGCCTTCATCGGGAAGGTACGCGAGATCAACTACAGCGCCTCGTACTACATGCGAACCCGCCAAGCCGACGACAAGCTCGCCGTCCGCCGCCGGCTCGCCGCGATGGCCGGCTGCTCGGCCGACGAACTCATCATCACTCGCAATACGACGGAATCCTTGGACACCGTCATCGCCGGCTACGACTGGCAACCGGGCGACGAGGCGATCATGGCCGCCCAGGACTATGGCGCAATGCTCGACATGTTCGCGCTCCAAGCCAGGCGCCATGGGATGGTCAACCAGATCGTGTCGCTGCCGATCAACCCGGCATCGGACGAGGAGATCGTTCAACTCTACGCCAACGCCATCGGCCCTCGGACCAAGCTCCTGATGGTGGCCCACATGGTGAACATCTCGGGCCAGATTCTCCCGGTCCGGAAGATCGCGGACATGGCGCACCAGACGGGCGTGGCGGTGATGGTCGACGGCGCTCACTCGTTCGCCCAGCTTGATTTCGCGATCCCGGATTTGGGCTGCGATTATTTCGGCGCCAGCCTGCACAAGTGGCTCGGCACTCCGTTAGGTGCCGGGCTCCTGTACGTCCGGGCCGACAAGATCCCCGGGCTGTGGCCGATCTACGGCGACGCCGGCGTAGCCGACACCGATATCCGGAAGTTGAACCACACCGGCACCCATCCGGTACACACCGACCTCGCGATCATGAATGCGATCGACTTTCACGAACGCATCGGTATTACCCGAAAGGAAGCCCGGCTCCGGTACCTCCAGAACTACTGGACCGACCGGGTTCGCGGGGTTCCGCGCATCGTCATGAACACCCCCGCCGACCGACGCCGCTCCTGCGCCATTGCCAATGTGGGCATCGAGGGCCTCAAGCCGGGAGACCTGGCCAAGGGGTTGCTCGACCGCTACCGGATCTGGACCGTGGCCATCAATACGGCCAACGTCCAGGGGGTTCGGATCACGCCGCAAGTGTTTGTGAGCCCGGCCGAACTCGACCGGTTTGTCACGGCACTGAAAGCGCTGGCTGCCGCTTGACGGGAGGCTTGGCCCGATCTATTGTCTGAACACGTCCGGGGAACGTCTTCAGACTAGAAAGCGGCCATGGCGCCCCATTCCCTTCCACTCCTCAAGGGCACCCTCGACCTCTTGGTCATGAAAGCCCTTTCCTGGGGTCCGCAACACGGATTTGCCCTGGCCCTTTGGCTCGAGGAACGGGCCGATGGCGCCATGAAAGTTGACGATAGCGCCCTCTATCACGCCCTCCACCGCCTCGAGGATCGGTCCCTGGTCGAGGGAACCTGGGCCCTCACCGAGAAGGGACGCCGCGCCCGTTATTACAAGCTGACGGGGCTCGGTACCAAGCAGTTGCGACACGAGGCGGCAACCTGGCAGCGGTACGCCCGGCTCGTGGAAGGCATCCTCGCCTTTTCGCCGCGGAAGGCCTGAAGCGGTGACCTGGCCCGGGCTTCGGGGGGCGTTCGAGCTGGCGGTCCGGCGGTTCCGGAATCCGGACCACGACCTCCAGACCGAGTTCGAGGCCCACATCGCACTCCGAACCGAGCACTTGATCGAACGCGGCTGGTCGCCGGAAGCGGCCCGGCATGAGGCGCTCGAGCGATTTGGCGATCTCGACGGGACCCGCCGTTCCCTCCTCCGATCAACCCGCACCCGCGAGGGACGGATGCAGCGACAAGAGTGGTTCGCCTCCCTCAAGCAGGACCTGACCGGGGCCGTCCGCCAAATCGGCCGGGCGCCTGGGTTCAGCCTGCTCTCGGTCCTGACCCTCGGGCTCGGCGTCGGCCTGACGACGGCGGTGTTCGCCGTCCTCGACGGCGTCCTGCTCCGGCCCCTGCCCTTTGAGCGACCCGAGCAACTGGTGGCGTTGCAGTCCGTCGATTCCTCGGGCCGGTCGATCGTCGTGGTGTCGGCCGACAATTGGCACGATTGGGCTCGGGACAACCGGACGTTGGGTGCCGTCTCGATTTATGCCACCCAACGGGTCAGCACCGCTGCCGATGGTGGCGCCGATCGGCGGACGGCGGCCGTGGTTCCGGCGGCGTTCTTCCCGACGATACGACCCCGGATGGTGTGGGGTCGGCCCTTCAGCGAGGCGGAGGCAGCCGAGGGCGCCCCGGTCGTGGTCATTGGGGAGCACTATTGGCGGCACTCGCTCGGTGGACGGACCAGCGCCGCCCACCGGGTGCTGATCGACGGGCGGCCGGCTACGGTCGTCGGCGTGGTAGCCGCGGGACAGGAGTTCCCCAGCGACGCTGAGTTGTGGATTCCCTACCACCATCAGCAACGGGGCGGCGGAGCCCGCAACAACGTCAATTGGTACGGCGTCGGCCGCCTCAGGGATGGCGTCTCCGTCACTCAGGCGGTGGCCGACCTCAGTCGGGTGGCCCGGTCAATCCGAGACGTCGACCCGGTGGCGCTCTACTCGTACGGGGTCGAGGTCACTCCGCTTCGAGACCACTTGGTCGCCAACAGCGCGTCGACCCTCCATGTTCTGATGACCGCAGTCGTCCTGGTCCTCCTCATTGGGTGTGCGAACCTAGCGAGCGCCAACCTGGCCCGCGGCGCCGGGCGGCGGCGGGAAATGGCGGTTCGGATCGCAATCGGGGCCGGACGAGGCCGGGTGCTTCGGCAAATCATGGTTGAGCACCTGGTGCTGGCCATGTTAGGCGGCGGACTTGGGGTTCTCCTGGCGTGGCTGATGACCCGGTTTCTTTCCCTCGCGGCCCAAAGCCAGATTCCCCGCACGGAAGCGATTGTGGTCGATCCACGGATTCTCGGATTTGGCCTGGTGGTCGCCGTGCTGGCGGGTCTCCTGACCGCACTGCTGCCCGGCCTACAGGCCTCGAGCACCTCGCCCCACGGTGCGATCGTCGACGGGGCCCGAGGCACCCGGCGTTGGGGCCGGGGCCTGCCGGGCCAGCTGCTGGTTGGCACCGAGATCGCGCTGGCCCTGATGCTGGTGGCAGGGGCCGGGTTGCTGATCCAAAGCCTTCGGTCCGCGCTCGACCAACCGCTCGGCTTCGACACCGAAGGGGTCGTCACAGCGGAGATTAGTCTCAACTCGCCCAGCTATCGCGACGGCCGGCATCAGGTCCTCGGATACTGGGATCGACTTGGTGTGGCGCTTGCCGCAATTCCGGGGGTCGAGGCGGTCGGGTACGGAAACTGGACCCCGCTCGGCGCCGGCGGGATGAGTTTTGTCGAGGTCGCGGGTAAGGAACTGCCTGGTGCCGGCGCGGGATATCAGGCGATTGGGGGCGACTATTTCCGGGCCCTTGGTATCCCCCTCGTGGCGGGCCGAGGCTTTGCGGCGACTGACGACACCGGATCGACCCGGGTCGCGGTGATCAGCCGGCTACTGGCCGATCGCTACTTCGGCGGCGACGATCCGCTGGGCGCCCAGATTCGAACCCCCGGCATGGAACCGTCGATCTCCCAGAGTGGAGCGTGGTACACCGTCGTGGGCGTCGTTGGTGATGTCCGACGGTGGGGCCACGAAACCGAGCCGCGTCCGGAGATTTACGTCCCCTACCGCCAGGCGACATCCTGGGCCCAGGCTTTGACCGTCCTGGTACGCGGTCCGGGTGGTGCGGGGTTGGCCACGGAGGTGAAGGCGCGGGCGGCGGCCATCGATCCGCTAATCCCGGCCGACGTCGGGTTGCTGAGCTCGCAAGCCAACCGGCTGATGGCGCCGCGCCGATTTGCGATGCTGGTCTTGACCGGTTTTGGCATTCTTGCGCTCGGTCTGGCGGCCATCGGAGTGTACGGGGTCCTGTCGTTTGCGGTGGCCGAACGGGCCCAAGAACTGGGCATTCGATCGGCCCTGGGCGCGAGCCGGCAACAGCTCCTCAGGCAGGTCCTGGCCAGCGGCAGCCGAATCATCGTCATTGGCTTGCTCGCGGGTCACGGCGGCGCCGCCCTGATGAGCGCCGTTATCCGCTCCGAGTTGTTCGGCGTGAGCCCTCGCGACCCGGTGGTCCTCGCCGTCGCAACCGCCGCGATGGCCGGCATCGGTATCCTCGCCGCTTGGCTTCCGGCCAGGCGGGCGGCGGCGACCGACCCGATGACCATCCTCCGAAAGGGCTAACGGCCTGGAGCAACGGCTACTCCGGCGGTAGTTTAACCCAACCCCACCACCAAGGCTCAATGGCTGACGCTACCCCGGCGCCTCTCGACCGGCTGACCCGATTTTCCCATATCATCGGCCGCATCATCCCGGACGCCATGTCCTCGGCCGTCGCGATGCTGGTCCTGCTCGCGCTGGCGGCGTTGGCCATCGGTAATTCGGGCACCACCGTGATGGACGCGTTTTACCGCGGCCTCTGGATGATGGTGCCGTTTACCATGCAGATGACGCTGATCCTGGTCTTAAGCTCGACGCTTGGAGCCGCCCCGATCTTCCGTCGGATGGTGGCCCGGCTGTCCCGAATCCCAACGACCCGGGGCGGCGTCGTCTCGCTGGCCTGTTTCGTGGTGGCCTGCCTGGCCTATCTCTACTGGGGCTTGGCGCTGGCGTTGGGGCCCCTGGTCGCCATCTATTTTGCCCGCGAGGCCGAGCAGAAGGGGATCTCGATCGACTTCCCGTTCCTCCTGGCCACCACGACCGCCGCCAGCTCGATTTGGCAGTTCGGCCTTTCCTCGACACCCGCCCTGCAGATGAACACGCCGGGTCATTTCCTCGAAAAGCAAACCGGGTTGATGCCGCTCTCGACGACGCTGTGGGCCCCGGCCACCTTGGTCTTCATCGCGGTGTTCTTCGTGGCCGTGATTGTTGCGGCCCGGTGGCTCAACCCGAGCCGGCCCGAGCCCTTGTCGCAATTCCCGGACGCCTACCAACTCGCCAACCCGATCGCCGTGGCCGAAGCGGAACCGATCGACATGAGGGCGGTTGCCCCGAGCCTCTCGGACCGAGTCGAGCGGAGCTCGGTCCCGCTATTGGTACTCTGCGCGGCGCTCGCGGCCTGGGTCTACTACCATTTTGCGGTCAAAGGCCTGGGCCTCGACCTCAACTCGCTCAACACCGTCCTCTTGATACTGGCGTTGCTCGTCCATCGCACCGTCAAGAACTTCACCACCGCGCTCCAGACGGCCATTCTCTCGTGTTGGCCCATCGTGGTGATGTACCACCTTTACGGCGGGGTGGCGGGCCTGATTCAGTTTACCACCGTGGGCACCGAGTTTGCGGGGGCGTTTGCCGCGATTGCAACGCGATACACGTTCCCGTTTCTCACCACCCTCGCGTCCACCATCGTTGCGACCTTCGTGCCGTCGAGCGGAGGTCAATGGGTCATCCAAGGCTTCGTGACCGCCACCGCCGCCGACGCGGTCGGCGTCTCGGTCCAACGCGGCCTCCTGGCCGTCGGGATCGGCGACCAAATGGGCAACCTGATCACGCCGTTCTGGGCCGCAATCGGGGCCGGGATGGCCCGGATCGACTTCCGTCGTTTCATCGGCTACCAGTTTGCCTATGCCGCGATTTGGTTCGTGCTTGGCGTCTTGGTCTTCACGTTCCTCCCCGCCTGACATGACCGTGGTTGAACGGTGCCGGCTCGGGGCCGGCTTGGACGTATCGCGAGTCGTCACCGGCCTCTGGCAGATTGCGGACATGGAGCGGGACGGCCGGGTCCTCGACCTCGACGCCGTGGCCGAATCGATGGCGCCCTATGCCGAGGCCGGCCTGACCAGCTTCGACATGGCGGATCACTACGGGTCGGCCGAAATCGTGGCCGGACGGTTCTGGAACCGCACTGCGGCCCCCCGAGTCGAGCTCTTCACGAAATGGGTCCCAACGCCTGGCGCCGGCAGCCGCGCGGAAGTCCGGGCGGCCGTCGAGCGAGCCCTTGAGCGGCTGAAGATGCCGGCCCTCGACCTGCTCCAGTTCCACGCCTGGAACTACGCTGATCCGAGTTGGCTCGATCGGCTGTTCTGGCTCGAGGAACTTCGCCAGGAGGGCCTCGCCAAGCACCTGGGCCTCACGAACTTCGACACGGCCCATCTTCGGATTGTGGTGGCAACCGGCATTCCGGTGGTGTCGAACCAGGTCTGTTTTTCACTGCTCGACCAGCGTCCGGCCCGGGCCATGACCGCGCTCTGCTCCGCGGCCGGCGTCAAACTACTTTGCTACGGGACGGTGGCCGGTGGCTACCTGACCGAGCGGTGGCTCGGCAAGCCGGCGCCATCATCCGACAGCGGGGCAACCTGGTCGGAGATGAAGTACGGTCGGTTCGTGGCGGAGGCCGGCGGGTGGGTGGCGCTCCAGCGGGTGCTGGAGGTGGTTCATCGGATTGCCGCGCGTCACCGGGTTTCGATGGCCAATGTGGCCACCCGATTCATCCTTGATCACCCAGGCGTTGGGGCGGTGATTATCGGCGCTCGGCTCGGGCAGTCGAGTCACTTGGCCGACAACCTCCGAGTCTTCGACCTCCGGTTTACCGACGCCGACCGGGCCGAGATCCACGCCGTCCTCGGAGACCTGGCATCGATCCCCGGCGACTCAGGCGACGAGTACCGGAAACCGCCATACCTGACTGCCTCCGGCGATCTCAGTCATCATGTCAGCGCGTTCCCCTCACCCTACCCCGTGCGGCCGGGCACCGGCGGCAAGACGCTCGCTCAATCCGGCACCAGTTGGGAATCCTTGGCCGGTTACTCCCGAGCCATCCGGATCGGCAACCGAATCCTGGTGAGCGGCACCACCGCCACTCACGGCGACCGGCTCATCGGCGGCGACGACCCGGCCGCCCAAACCCACGCGGTCATCGACAAGATTGAAGGCGCCATTCAGTCCCTCGGCGGTGGCCTGGACCAGGTAGTCCGGACCCGGATCTTCGTTCGCGACCTCGCGGATTGGGA
>JANPEL010000435.1:0-3499 GCA_031431925.1 Gemmatimonadota bacterium
GTTTCCACCGGAGGTCGAGGTCCCGTTCGAAGATGCCGTGGCCCGGCGGCTCCGGGCGCTCAGTCCGTCGGTGTCGGTCAATCGGATCAAAGATCTAGTGGCCGGCCGGACCACCGACGACGTGGTCCGGGCCCTTCACGCCACGATCCGGAATCGGCCCGATGACGTCACCGCGTTTTTCACCAAATGTCTCGGCCGGGAAATCAAGGTCCGCTCGGTGGCGCCCCGGCCCGGGGTGGCCTCCCTGAAGCCGGCCGACGATCCCTATGCCTGACCGGACCATCGGCCGGGTCCTCTCGGACCGGGCCCGGCAAACACCGGACCGGCCGTTTCTCCGGTTCGGCGGCGAGCGCCTAACGTTCAGCGACGTCGAGGCCTGGAGCGCCCGGGTGGCCGCGCGGCTGGCGGCGCGCGGGGTGAGGGTCGGCGACCGGGTCGGCATCATGATGCCGAACGGCGTCGAATACGTGGTCAGCTGGCTCGCCGTGGTGCGGATCGGCGCCATCGTCGTCCCAATCAATACTGGATACCAGGAGCGCGACCTCGGCTTCGTCCTCGGCAATTCCGGAACCAGGCTGGTGGTCACCGTGGCCGGCCATCTGCCGTTGCTCGACCGGATCTGGACCGAGTGTCCCGGCCTCGAGGACTGCGTGGCGTGGGACGCCGGGTTCCAGGACGAGGCCGCCACCGGGGGCGGTGACTACCCGTAACCCGGCGCCACCGGGGATTCGCTCGCCGTGCTCCAATACACCTCGGGCACCACCGGCTTCCCCAAGGGGTGCATGACGACCCACGAGGGGTGGCTCGCCGTGGCGGACCGGTTCGCCGAAGCCGGGCAATTCACGGCCGATGACGTGGCCGTCATCATGACCCCGTTCTATTACGGCGACTTTGGATGGAATGTCGTCCTGTGTCTGGCCGTCGGCATGGAACTCGTCCTGTTGCCCCGGTTCTCGGCGTCCGGCCTGTGGCGCTCGGTGCGCGATGGCGGTGGCACCTTCTTCTATTGCCTGGGGACCATGCCGGTCCTCCTCCAGAAGCAGCTGGAAGATCCGGCCCTCGACCGCGGACACCGGGTCCGATGGGTCGCCTGCTCGGGCATTCCGGCCGATCAGCACGCCGAGCTCGAGCGACGCTGGGGCGTGCCGTGGCGCGAGTGGTACGGCACCACCGAGATCGGCTTCGTCATGGCCATGCCGCTCGCCGATCGTCACATGACCGGGTCGGGGTCGATCGGACGGATGTTGCCAGGTTACGAGGGCCGTCTCGTCGATGCCGACGGACAGGACGTGCCCAGGGGCGAAGTCGGCGAATTCATCAGCCGGGGGCCGGTCAATGCTCTCGGCTACTGGAACAACCCCGAGGCCACCGCCGATTGGATGCGAGACGGCTGGGCCCACACCGGCGACCTGATGCGGCAAGACGCCGACGGCTACTACTACCTCGTCGGTCGAACCAAGGACATGATCCGCCGCGGCGGCGAGAACATCGCCGCCGGCGAGGTGGAGGCCGTGCTCTGTGAACACCCCGGAGTCCGAAACGCCGCCTGCGTGTCGGTGCCGGATCCGATCCGGGGTGAGGAAGTGCTCGCCTACATCCAGCCCACCGGCGAGGCTCCCGACCCCGAGCGGATCCTCGACCACTGCCGGCAGCGCCTGGCCGCCTTCAAAGTCCCCCGGTACCTGACCGTGGTGGCCGAGTTCCCGCTCACCCCGAGCCAGCGGATCGAGAAGCACAAGTTGCCCCGTTCGGTCCACGGGTGCTACGACGCCACCACCCGATCCTCCGGCTAGGTTCCGCGTCACGAACCTGCTTTTTCGTGTAGATTTCCCCCGTGCTGCTCGCTCACCTCGCCGATATCCACCTCGGCTATCGCCAGTACCACCGCCAGACCCCGCTCGGCCTCAACCAGCGCGAGGTTGACGTTGCCCGAGTCTTCAATCAAGCGGTGGGGCAGGTCATCGCCGCCAAACCGGACGTCGTCATCGTCGCCGGTGATCTCTTCCACGCGGTACGGCCGACCAACCAGGCCATTGTCCACTGCTTCCGCCAGTTCCAGCGCCTTCGAGACGGGTTACCGGCCGCCGAAATCGTCGTCATTGCCGGCAACCACGATACCCCGCGAGCGAGCGAGACCGGCTCGATTCTGAAGCTGTTCTCCGAGCTTGGCCTCCATGTGGCCACCGAAGAGGCCATCGAATTCGACTTTCCGAGTCTCGATCTGGCGGTGCGGGCCGTGCCGCACCATGCCCTGGTGTCCGCCGAGCGCCTCGACCTCCGCCCAACCGGGCGGGCCCGCCATCAGATCCTGACCGTCCACGGAGAGGTCGAGGGATTGTTCCCGCTCGATCGCTGGTGGGCCGAGCCGGGCGGGGCGGTGCTCGATCCAAGTCAATTGGCCGATGCCGGCTGGAGCTACGTGGCGCTCGGGCACTACCACGTGATGCGAGAGGTCGGTCCCCGGGTCTGGTACGCGGGGGCACTCGACTACGTCACCCCGAATCCGTGGGGAGAATACGCCGAGCAGCGGAAGACCGGGGTCCAGGGCAAGGGTTGGTTGCTGGTTGATCTCGACCAGGTCGTTGAAGGCCGGGGGGCGCCGGTTCCGCAGTGGGTTGTGCCCGAACGCCGGCTGTTTGACCTCAAGCCCGTCGAGGCCCAAGACCGGTCAGCGGCGGAACTCGACCAAGCCATCCAGGAGCGGCTGGCCACGGTGCCCGGTGGGGTTGCCGATCAACTCGTCCGCCTCGTGGTGTACGACGTGGCCCGTCATGTCACCAGGGAACTCGATCACACCGCCATTCGGGCCGCCAAGGCCTCGGCGTTGCATTTTCACCTCGATCTTCGGCGCCCCGACGTGCATCGGGTCAACGGCACCGGTGCCCCCGGTGGCCGGCAGACCCTGCCCGACATGGTCCGCGCTCATCTGGCCCGCCGCCCGCTCCCCGAGCGCCTGGATCGCGACCGATTTGTCGACCGCGGGGTCTCGTTACTCGAATCGGTGAGTTTCGAGCCCGAGGCGGAGGCCTGATGCAACTCCGCCGCCTCCGGCTGGTCAACTTCCGCCAACACGCCGACACCGTGCTCGAATTCGAGGCCGGCTTGACCGGGATTGTCGGGCCCAATGGCGCCGGCAAGTCGACCTTGCTCGAGGCGATCGCGTGGGCGATGTACGGAACCCCCGCCGCGCGCGGCACCCGCGACTCGATCCGCCGCCGGAGCGCGCCCCCCCGCTCGCGAGTGGAAGTCGAACTCGATTTCAAGCTGGGGCCCCATCAATACCGGGTGGTTCGCTCGCTCCAACAGGCGGCCCTGTATCAGGATGGCGATGACGTACCCGTCGCCAACAGTGCCGCGGCGGTCACCGACAAAGTGAGCCGGCTCCTCAAGATGACGAAGGAGGAGTTCTTCAACACGTACTTTACCGGCCAGAAGGAATTGGCCACCATGGCGTCGATGTCGGCGTCGGGCCGGGCCAAGTTCTTGAGTCGAGTGCTGG
>JANPEL010000436.1:0-4763 GCA_031431925.1 Gemmatimonadota bacterium
TGTGACGTCGCGACCAGCTACGTGGCCGAGGCCGGCCTAGCCGATCGGATTGCGCTCCTCCGCGGCGATGCGCGGGCCACCGACTGGCCGGGCAATCAAGATGCGGTGATCATGTCGTATCTGTTGAGCGCCGTGGCGGCCACCGATATCGCCCCGCTCCTTGCCCGCGCCTCTGCCGCGCTGGCGCCGGGCGGGACGCTGATCATCCACGACTTCATGGTGACCGATGACCTGGCGGGGCCGGCGTCGGCTGCGCTCTGGCTGCTGTTCAACGTCGTGTCGGACCCGGACGCGCCGCAGCTTACACCCGGCATGCTGATCAGGGCCGCACGGGGTGCGGGCTTCGTCGACGCGGAGGAGTTCGAGTTGCTGCCGGGGATCACCCGAGCGGTCATTGCCCGGAGGGGTCCAACCTAGGGGCCGCGCCTACCGGTCGGGGGAGAGCATGGCCTGAACGCGCGGATCGCCCACCAATGGGGCGAAGTCGGTGATGAAGGAGTGGAGTCTTCCCCAATTGATTCCATGGTCAACCGCCCACTGCAACTTGCGGATGGCACCCTCCCGGTCTCCCTGCAGCGTCGCGAGCATCGCCCGACCGAAGACCGCACTTGGATCCCGATCGAAGCGCGCCAGAACTTGGTCCGCGGAGTCCGCTGCCGCCCGGTCGCCGGCGTGGAAGGCGGCGACCCCAAGGCCACCTCGGGCAGAGTGGTTGAGCGAGTCGATCGCGACCCTCACCTCCCAGGCCTGGCGCGTCTCGGTCCACCGCTCGGCGCAGTGAAGCGCCAGAGCCACTTCCGACGGCGCCCGATCCCGCTCCCCGCTCGGACGGGCCGCATACCACTCCACCGCACGGCGACAAGCCCGGAGCCCGGCGTCTCGAAAGCCGTGGCTCTTGAGCTCAATCCCGACATAGTACAGGTCCGCTCCCGCATCTATGGATCGATTGGTCTTGGTGAGTCGCACCTCGAGTAGCTTCTCGACCGAATCCACGTTGCCGAGCGCCGCCCATTGCCGCATTTCGTAGCGATCGATGAACTGATCGTCGGGGTTCACCAACCGCAACTCCTCCACCGCGCGGAGGGCATCCTGAAACCGCCCCAGCATGTGGAGGAGGAGCATCCGCCGGTTGTTCCACGCGAACGGATCCTCCTGTTTCAATTCGTCCGACGACTCCAGCACCGCGAGGGCCTCCCGCGGGCGGTAGAGTGTCATCAGGGCGCCAACGCGAGCGTCCACCCAGTCCGGCACCCCGGGGGCGGCTCGAAGCAGTTCCGTGGTCGCCTCGTACACCGCCTGCGCGTCGGGATGACAGTCGGCGGTCCCGAGCTTCACCAAGGCCTCATCCCCCACAGCGAGCTGTCGGGACGAGTGCCGGAGCGCGCTGGCGAGGGAATCCGCCCTGGGACAGTCCCGGTTCCAACCGATGGTTTGGACGTTGATTGCCTGGGGCAGCATGAATTGCGGGTCGAGCAGGGTGGCCCGGTCCATATGGGCCTGCGAGGCGCGGACGACGGAGTCGGACCAATACCCGCTCAGCGCGGCCCACCCGGCGTCGAACGCCTTCCACGCCTCATACGTTCCCGGCTGGCTCATCGCGGAATAGTTGCGCAGCCGGCGGTCGAAGTGGGCGGCATATCCCGCCATGACCCGCTCGGCCAGAAGCGCCACCACCTCCGCGGGCGCGGCAGCGCGGCCTGACACTGAGCGGAGGGGACGCAGCACCGTTCCGGTCGCGGCGTCGGCGATCTGGACCTGAACCACCACGCTGTCGCCCATCTTGGTGTAGGAGCCCCAGACGATGCTTCCGGCCCCCCGTTTCCGCGCCGTCTTCTGCAGCATGGCAAGGTCAGTCGCCGAGGCCTGGTCCGCCGTGGCGCTCCGGGCATCCACGACCTCCACCAGCCCGGTCCGGGCCAAACCTCCGGTCACGTCGGTGGCCACCTGAGCGGCCAACCCGGCGAGCGCGGCATCGCCGGTCCGGTCCTCGAATAACCCCACCAGCACCCGGTGGTCGTTGATCGGGGGTGGCCGGAGAAGGAGCCATGTCGCGAGCCCCACCACTCCGATTCCGACGCCCGCCGCCACCAGCGCCTTCCAGGCGGGGCGCCCCGGAGCCACCGCCGCCGGGTACGGCAGCCCCGGACTGGGTCGTTTGCCATCCAGTGCCTCGACGAACGCCAACACCGAGGGAAATCGATCGGCCTTGGCCTTGGCGAGCGCGGAGAAAATGGCCGCTTCGACCGGCACCGGCACCGTACTCCGTAGCGTCCGGAGCGACGGCACTGGGTCCACCAGGTGGCGGGCCAGGACGCCTTGGGCGGTCGGCGCCGAAAACGGCGGGCCACCCGCCAGCATCTCGTAGAGCACGCAGCCCAGGCTGTACTGGTCACTCCGAGCATCCACCTCATCGCCGCCGACGGCCTGTTCCGGGCTCATGTAGTCCACCGTTCCGATGGCCATCCCGGTGCCGGTGAGCTTGTCGCTCTCGTTGGCAGCGGTGATGGCCCGAGCAATCCCGAAATCGGCGACCAGGGCGTGGCCCCGGGACAGCATGATGTTTTCCGGCTTGATGTCGCGATGGACCAACCTCTGGTCGTGCGCATAGGCGAGCGCATCGGCTACTTCGCGGACAATCTGCAGCGCATCCGGAAGCGAAAGTTGTTGCTCCCGCAGGAGCCGCTCCCGGAGCGATTCCCCCTCGATGAAAGGCATCACGTAGTAGACGAGGCCGGTTTCGGGGACCTGGCCCGAGTCGAAGAGCGGCAGGATGTGGGGATGCTGGAGCGCGGCGGTGAGCTTGATCTCGCGGAGGAACCGCTCGGCGCCGAGGGCCGCGGCGATTCCAGGGCGGAGGACCTTGATCGCGACGTGCCGGTCATGCTGCTCGTCACGGGCGAGATAGACCGTCGCCATTCCCCCGGCGCCGACCTCTCGTTCGATTCGGTAGCGCCCGCCGAGTACCTCGGGCACCGGCAGCCCGGGTTCCTCGCCCGACAACTGGTCGAACCGTTCGGCGGCGGGACGGTTGAGCAGCGGCAGGTCGCGCTCGCAGTCCCGAACCAGCTGTTCGAGGGCCGCGCGGCGACCGGGATCGCCGCGGCAGAGTTGGCTCAGGAGCGCGGCGCGTTCGGCTTGGGGTGCGTCGAGCAACTGGTCCACCAGCGGCGAGAGCTCAGCCCAGTCGCCGGGCAGCCGTGGTCCTGGCTGGCCCGTCACGGCTCGAGCGCCCGCCGGAGCAGCATCCGGGCCTTGACCCAATCGCGCTGTACCGTCCGAACGGTCACCCCAAGCGCCTCGGCGATTTCCTCGTCGCTGAACCCGCCGAAGAACCGGCAGTCGACCACCTCCGCCAGTCGGGGATCGACGGCGGCCAGACGGTCGATCGCATCGTTGATTTGGAGGAGGACTTCGGGCTGGTCATCGTTTGGTATCAGCGCCTCTTCGAGCGTCACCCGCCGCCTCGCGCCTCCCCGTTTCTGAGCCTGCCGAGCCTTGGCCCGGTCCACCAAAACATGCCGCATCGCGAGCGCCGAGAGGGCGTAGAAGTGAGCTCGATCGCGCCAGGCGGCGTGCGGCTGGTTGGCCAGCTTGAGGTAGGCCTCGTGGACCAAGCCGGTGGTGGACAGGGTGCCGCCACCGGCCCGGACCGCCAATTGCCGCCGGGCGATGGCAAGAAGATCCTGGTAGGCCAGCGGCATCAGCTGGTCCAAGGTGTTTCGCCCGTGGGGAGCTGGCAGAGACCGTTCGATCTTTTCCCCCCAGCGACGGTTTCTGTGGCCAACCGGAATGGCGGTGTCGCGGATGATCGCGGGATGTCGTGAAGAAGGTAAGGCGAAGACGCCCGGATCCACTGGAAAGGTGGAGCCAGGCTATGGGAAACGCAACTTCAGGGGGATCGATGCTTCGAGGACTGATGGGACCAATTGGATTAGCCGGGCTGCTGGCCACTGGGTGTACACTCGGACCGGACGAACCGCCTGACCGGGCCCCAGCCGGGACCGAAACCTTGAATATCAACGTCGTTGGAGGCCAACGGCCGTGGGCTGAACTTGGATCGGGCTGGGTCGAGCCTGCCGGCGGCGGCTCAGGGACGCCGACAGCCTTCACCGTGCCGTCCACCGGGATCGTGGCCCTCAAGCTGGCAGTGGGTGCCTACGACGTCAGGTATGCTCCTCCGGTCGGCTACCGGGCCAACGTCCCGAGCGGGGAGCCGGTCAGGGTCATGGTAGCAGCGGGAGCACCGGCGTCCCTCGCCTTCCAACTCCGGCCGGTCACCGGCTATGTCATCGTGGTGAACGGTCTCTCGGGCGCCAATCCAGGGTCGGGCGGAGTGGTCACCATCGTCCGGACCGATGTTACCCCAAACATTACCACCGTAGTCCAGGTTCGCGAGGACGGCCAGGTCTTTGAGGCGGTGGTGGAGGCACAACCGGGGTCATACTCAGTCTCGTATCGGCCTCCGGCTCGTTTCGAGCTCCAGGCCGACGACCCGAATCCGAAGACCGGGGTCCTGACCGATGGACGCACCACCTATTTCTTCTTTCGCGTGGTGCCGGCAGGCGGAGGCAAGGGCGCTTCCTGACGGCTAGACCGTCGCGCCGCTGTCGAGGTACGCCGAAACTTCTGGGTGGGGCCGGACCCGGACCCACCCGCAACTCCCTTCCAAGCGGGAATCCGGTTCATGAGCTACCGTACTTCTGGTTCGGCGGCCTCCCGCTGAAACAACTTCAAGCCGCAGCGATGGCGGACTGCGTTGTTCG
>JANPEL010000437.1:0-12969 GCA_031431925.1 Gemmatimonadota bacterium
GACAAGGTCGACGCCCTCTGGGTCGACTCGGAGGAGGTCCATTCTGAAGTGGAACAGTACCTCGAGCAGGTCGACCCGGACCTCAAGGGCCGCGCCCACCTCTACACCGAGGCGATTCCCCTGTTCGACAAGTTCGGGATCGAAGCGGAGATCAAGTCCCTCTTCAAGCCCCGAGTCGAACTACCGACCGGCGGATCGCTGGTAATTCAGCCGACCGAAGCCCTGGTGTCGATCGACGTCAACACCGGCCGCTATACCGGGAAGAAGGACCCGGAACGGACGATCCTCAAGACCAACCTCGAAGCCGCCCGCGAAATCGCCCGGCAGCTCCGGTTGCGCGATCTGGGCGGGATCATCGTCTGCGATTTCATCGACATGGAGACCAAGGGCAACCGCGACCGGGTCCTCCAGGAACTCCGGGGCCATTTGGTTCGCGACCGAGCCCGGACCAAGGCGCTGGCCGTCTCGGACCTCGGGCTGGTGGAAATGACCCGGCAGCGGGTCCGGCCGTCGCTCTGGGCCTCAATGACCACCGAGTGCCTGCTGTGCCATGGGACCGGTCGGGTCTTTACCCCTGAGGTGGTGGCCCGCCGCATTGAACGCTCGCTTCGCCGGTGCGCCCTGGAACGGCGGGAGAAGATCGTCTGTGTTCGGATGCACCCGGAAGTGGCTCTGTACCTCAAGGAAGAAGAGCCGAAACTGATGGTGGCGGTCGAAAAAGCGACCAACCTCACCATCGAGCTCCGGGACGATCCGACGATGCATCAGGACGAGTTCCGGCTGATGTCCAGGCCTGGTGGCAGGGATATTACCGAGCTCTACGCGGTGGCTTAACCGGGCTCTTGCCCTATCCCGTTCTGCTGCTTATCATTACGGGCTTTCTCAAAACCCTGGAATCAGTGATGTACGCGATTTTTCGCTCCAAAGGTCAGCAGTACAAAGCTCAGCAAGGGGAGACCGTTCGGTTACCCTTGATGGACGAGGCCGAGCCCGGAGCCAAGTTGACATTCAGTGAAGTTCTTCTCACCTCGGATGGGAGCACCATCCAGGCTGGGCAGCCCTTTGTCCCCAACGCGGCCGTCGAAGCCGAAGTGATCGGCGAGGCCAAGGGTGACAAACTCTACGTCTTCAAGTTCAAGCGGCGGAAGAACTACCGCCGCAAGACCGGGCATCGGCAGAAGTACACCGACGTCCGCATCACCGCCGTGAAGGTAGGCTGATATGGCTCACAAGAAGGGCGTCGGCTCGTCCAAGAACGGCCGGACCAGCAATCCCCAGTACCTTGGCGTCAAACGGTACGGCGGCGAGCAAGTCATCGCGGGCAACATCATCGTCCGCCAGCGGGGAACCAAGTTTCACCCCGGCCGGAACGTCAAACGGGCCAATGACGATACCCTCTTCGCGCTGATCGACGGCAAGGTCACGTTCGAGTGGAAATCGAAGGGCAAGCAGAAGATCTCCGTCTACCCTTAGGGGCGGATCGAAAGGCTGGGGTCAATAAGGGCGCCGATGAGGCGCCCTTCGTCATTCTGAAACCTGGATCGGCAATTCGACGTTAAGCCCGTCACCCCCAATTTCCGTTTCCCGAGGAGGATCTGCGATGGCTACGGTGTTTGATCGATTTCGCGATGAGCTCGACCAGTTCGGTGATCGTCTGAAAGAAGCCGTCGAGTCGAGCAAGCTACATCTCGAACGCTCGAGTTTGATCGGCGTTCGCAGCAAGGTGGCCTACAAGTTGGGAATGGCGGTCTATAAGAAGGAACGGGGCGGCGAGGTCAACCAAGGGCAGGTCGACGCGCTCTTTGCCCAGATGGACGATGTGACCGCCAAGATCGCGGGTATTGACCGTGAACTCGACGGGCTGGATGGCGATACGGTCCGGGTCGACGAGAAACCGGCCCCCGCGGCCGACACCGCCGAGGCTGAGGTCGTCAAACCGTAGTCGATCAAGGGTCCCACCCAGCGACAGCCCGCGGCCCATCCACGGGCTGTCGCCCTTCCAAATTTTTCGCGCCTAACGGGCCGGCGGCAGGGCTCGATACCGATCCCGGAGTTCATGCTCCCGGGTTCGAAGCGAGGTGTCTTGGCCTCGGATAAACACCCGTTCCGCCGCGCTTGAGAACTCGAACGGATCGCCCGACCACACCACCACGTTCGCCACCTGACCGGCCGCCAACGATCCATACTGAGTCAGTCCGAACGCTTCGGCCGGCCACGTGGTGACCATCCTGAGGGCGTCGTCCCATTTCACCCCATTGCGGACCGCGTTGCCGGCGGCATACCGCAAGCTCCGCTCTCCCCCGGCGTCGCCTTGCGCGATGACCACTTTGACGCCGGCCTCCCGCAGCAAGGTCACGTTGTCGAGTCGGGCCCCGAGGCCGTCAAAACTCGGAATGTCCCGGTTGGGCTCCATGATCACGGGGACCCCGGCGGCGGCGATGGCCGGGGCCACCTGCCAGCCTTCAATGGCCCCGGACAAGATGAGCTTGAGGCGGTAGTCGCGGCCGATCTTTAGGGCGTTGGTGATGTCGATCCGCCGGTTGGCCGTGATGACGACCGGCATGGTGCCCCGGAGCGCCGGCAACAGGGCCTCGAGCTCGGCAGCTGGGGCGCTGAACGCCTGGGTGGCGCGTCGCTTGTACTCGGGCCGGCGCCGGTCGTACTCGATGGCGTCGGCAAACAGACGTTTGAGTCGGGCAATCGTGCCAGCCCGGGCCCCCCCTCCCGCGCCCTTGCTGCCGTCGCTCAGGTCGATCAACAGCGCCGCCGGCGACCGGACGATCATCTGGCCCACCGTTTCCCCGGCAAAATCAACAACCACGGCCGCGCCTGGAATGAACGACCCATCCGGCGTGTAGACGCCGGTTGTGACACCGCCCGTCCGGGCCACGGCGATCGAGAAGGCCGCCGGGTCGATGCCGTCGGCCAGATTAAATGACGGATTGACCTCGCCGCTTACCGACCGCTCGCCATAGCCACCGAGTCCCGCGACGCCGGTTCCCGCATTCGCCCCGGCATGGATCAGCCCGGGTGTGACCCACTTGCCGGTGGCATCAACGATGGTCGCTCCAGCCGGGACGGTCACGTTCGGCCCCACGGCGGTGATCTTGCCGTTGACGATCACGACCGTGCCGCGCTCGATCTTGGGGCCGGCTCCCGGAAAAACGGTCCCGCCCGTGATGGCGATCGTCTGGGCCGCCACCGGCGCCACGATGGCGTGGGCGGCCATCATCACCCCTAACATCCATCGGTTGTTCATCGTCCCACCCCCGGTTCGGTCTGGCCCAAGTTGAAGTCGGTCTTGTACTGGCGGGTCTTATCGAGGCGGTCAAACACCAGCCAGCCTTCGTTCCAGACCTTCTCGGCTTTCGAGTACACGGAGAACGGGTCGCCGGACCACAACACCACGTCGGCCATCTTGCCGGGCTCCAGGGTGCCCGTGAGTTGATCGATCCCCAAGGTCCAGGCTGGGTTCGCGGTCACCCACCGAATCGCCTGGTCTCGGGTAACTGGAATCCCGGCGCGGTTCCCCGCGTACATCGCTTTTGCCGCATCTTGGTTCATGCGCTGAATCCCATCGGGGCTGTCGGTGTGGAGCACGCCCCGGGCCCCGGCGGCGGTCACCATCGCCAAGTTCTCGAGGATCTGGTCGTAGGCCTCCATCTTGAAACCGCCCCAGTCCGACCAAATCGACGCGGCCGTGCCCGCTTTGGCGAGCAGGTCGGCCACTTTGTAGGCCTCGATGCCATGGTGAAACGACCGGATCTTGAAGCCGAACTCCTGGGCCAAGTCGAGCATCTGGACCATTTCGTCCGCCCGGTAGCAGTGGTTCTGCACGAAAATCTCGCCCCGAAGCACGCCGGCGAGGGTCTCGAGCTTGAGGTCCCGGGTCGGCGGATCGCCCTTCCGGTCTTTGAGCCACTTGTCCCACCGCTGCCGGTATTGCTCCGCTAGGATGTAGCCCGCCCGGTAGCCGGCCATGTTGCCCATCGCGGTTGAGGGGCCCCGGCTTTGGTACACTCGTTTCGGGTTCTCGCCGCAGGCCATTTTGAGACCGTACGGCGCGCCCGGGAATTTCATTTCCTGGACCGCTCGCGCGGGAATCAGTCTCACGACCACCGAGCGACCGCCGAACAAATTAGCGGAGCCGGGAAGGATCTGCGCCGTGGTCACGCCCCCGGCCACGGCGAGCGGGATTTGCGGATCGTGCGGCCAAAAGGAATGCTCGGCCCAGACCTCGGCCGTGTTGGGGCTGGTGGCCTCGTTGCCATCGGACTGCGCCGACGTGCCGGGCGCCGGATACACCCCGATATGGCTATGGGTGTCGATAAAGCCGGGGGTGACGAATTTCCCGGTTCCGTCGACCACCATGGTACCAGCCGGTGGGCTCGCGACGTCGCCGACCGCTACGATCTTGCCATCCTGCAACAGAATCGAAGCGCCTCGGAGTTCCGATCCGGTGGCCGTCATGACCGTGGCATTTCGAATCAAGACGGCCGGATTCGGTCGCCGGCGATAGGTGGAAGGGAACTGCGGGCGATCGATACTCAAGGTGTCCTTGAATCGATCATCCGCCTGCTGTGCCCCCGCGCCTGCGGCGAGCCCTGCTTCCATTGAACAGACCAACCAGAGTCCCCAAAATCCCCGCATCATTTCTCCAGACCTTTCTGATGAAATCATTGGACTACGGCTTCGTGCTGAGCACGACCTCGACCGGCGTATCGGTGATCCCAATCTTGACCAGACGGAACGGCGGTTCGCTGGTGATCCAGAAGACCGCCGGCTGCCACCCGCCTGACCACTCCACCCGAAATGCTGCCACGGTTCTGCCTGAGACCTCAACCGTCTCGGTGCTCAACACCCGAAGCGTCGTGACCCGGGCTTCGTTCTGCCCGCCGCTGAAGGTCAGGAACGACCAGGTCGCGTTCGGCGCCCACGGGAGGGTCGGCAAGAGCCCCTGGATCGCATTGTCATCAATCGGATTGGATGCCAGCGCGGTGTCGACCGGAACGGTCTTGATGCCCTCGGGCGACCCCGCGGTTGCCTTGCCCGTGACCCGCGGGCCCAGGTAATCGAGCTCGACCGTCGTCGGCTGGCCTTGATTGGTGCCCTGCTGGCGAACCCGAAGCATCAGCCCCGCGACGGAGATGTCGACGATGGTTTTCTGCTCCACGAGGCCCGCGATGCTGCTCTCCTCGGTCAAACGCTTGCCGGACGGCGTGTTCTCAATCGAAGTTCGGGTCCATCCAAGTTGGATGCCCTTGACCAAGACCGCGAAGCTGTCCGATCGCGGCGTGAGGAGTGCCAAGTTGAGGGGCAGGGCAGCGGTGGCGGGCGATTGCCCATCCGCGTCCGGCGGGCCGAGACCGAGAATCAGGAGCAGCAACACGCCGGGACGAATCATCGCGGGGAATCTAGCCCGAACCAGGCCCAACCGGGGAGCGCCCTGGTAACGCTATGTAAAATATGCGGTTATCCTTCGGCTCGACGGTCCGGCCGACCGGGTACTTAACGGAGGCACCACCGTTGCGTCAGATGGCCAGCCAATGATAGCCGAGACGGACGACGATCTGGTGACCTCCTTCTGTTCGGGAGAGGCATTGGCGGCCGACGAGTTGGTCCGGCGCCACGCGGTCGCCCTCGGCCGATTCCTGTATGCGGCCGGGGCCCCCGAGTCCGATCTCGAGGACTTGGTCCAGGAGACGTTCTTCAAGGCGTTCCGTGCCCTGCCAGGCTGGCGACGGGAGGCCTCGTTCAAGAGCTGGTTGTTCCGGATTGGCGCGAACTTGAACCGAGACCAGTTCCGCCGCCGGAAGGGAAGGGAGACCGTTCCGCTCGACGACCACGACATGGCGGATGGCTCCGATCCCGAGGGCGAGTCGGGTGCCGCCGACATCGAACGGCGGCTGCTGGCCGAGCTGGATCGGCTGCCGCGACTGCAGCGAGAGGTGTTCTTGCTGCGAGCCCAACAGGGCATGGAGTACGACCAGATCAGCAGCGCGTTAGGCACGACGCCGGGGGCCGCCCGGGTCCACTACCATCATGCGGTAAAACGGTTGAAGGAGACGGTCCAATGACGCCGTGCGAACGACTCTCCGACCGGATGGCTAAGGTGGCTGCCGGAAGTGCCGGGTGGACCGCCGACGAGGCCGGCCACTTGGCGGTCTGCGCCGATTGCGCGGCGGAATGGCGGTTGCAAAGCGCCGCCGGCCACCTGGGCCGACGGCTCCCGCCGCTCGATCCGGCCCGAATCGCGACCCGGTTGCACCAGGAGCTGGCCACGGACCGGCCGGACGTGGTTCCGCTGACCCGGCGGCGTCCGGTGCGGTGGGCCCTCGGGCTGGCGGCGGCTGCGGCCTTGATTCTGGCCGTTCGGATGGTCGGTCCCTCGGTCGGTTCCGGGCCCGCGGACGCCGTCGTCCCGGGCGGCGTGTTGAGTGAGTTGGACGAACTGAGCGGCCAAGAATTGGCCTCGGTACTCGAAGTGATAGAAGCAGACCGCCCGGGGCCCTCGGTCGAGGAGCCGGGTCTCGGTGATTTGACGGCCGATGAGTTGGAGCGTTTGCTCCGAAACTGGGAGGGTTGAGGAATGATTCAACGGGTAGTGGTTTTCGCGATGCTGGCCTCGGGATTCGCCGACCGGCTGGCGGCTCAGGACACGGCCGTTGCAGGGCCGATGGCGGAACGGCTTCGCCAACAGATCGAAGTCCGGTTTGGGGAGCGTCTCTCCGAGGAATTGGGACTCACCGATGGCCAATCGGTCAAAGTCCGCGGCATCTTGGCCACCTGGGCCGTGAAACGGCGGAATCTGGAGCGGGAGGATCGCCAGCAGCGAGCGGAATTGTCGGCCGCGATGCGGCCCGGGGTGGCCGCCAACGATCAGGCGGTGTCGCGCCTCGTCGATGCGATCTTGGCCACCCGCGGCGCCATGGTCCAGACCTTCCGGGACGAGATGGCCGAACTCGGGACCGTCTTGAGTCCGGTGCAGCGGGCCCAGTACCTGCTGCTCCGCGATCGGCTTCTCCAGCGGGTTCAAGAGCTCCGCCAGGAACGGCAGGCCGAGGGCGGTCGGCCGCCACTTGCCCGGCGACTCCGGCCCCGCTAGACCCCGCGTCGGCTCCCGCCCCATCCCGGGCGGGAGACCATTAGATTGGTGCCGTCCACTTCAATGGAGTGAACGGTGCGGTCTGTCCTTCTGATCGGGTTGCTGCTGGCGGTTCCTTCCGCCCGATCGGGGTTAACCCAGGAACAGCTGGTGTATCGGATTCCGATCACCGGGACGATCGAAAATGGACTCGCGCCGTATGTGGCGAGGGTGTTGGCTGCGGCCAAGGCGGCCGGCGCCAAGGCGGCGGTGTTGGACATCGACACGCCCGGCGGGAGGATCGATGCGGCCCAACGAATCGTTGACGCCGTGCGAGGCGCCGGGCTTCCGGTGTATGCCTTCGTCAATCCCCGGGCCTATAGCGCGGGGGCCATGGTCGCGCTTGCCGCCGAGGCGATCTATATGGCCCCGGGCGGGGTCATCGGGGCGGCGACACCGGTCGATGGGCAGGGGACGAAGGCCTCGGAGAAGATCGTGAGTGCCATGCGCGGGGAGTTCCGGGCGCTCGCGGAAGCCCGGCAACTCGACCCGAAGGTGGCCGAAGCCATGGTCGACGAGTCGATCGAGATTCCCGGCGTCAAGCCGGCGGGAAAGCTCCTGACGCTGACGACGGATGAGGCCGTCCGGTTGGGCTACGCCAAGGGCGTTGTGACGGACGTGCCCGCCATGCTCGCGGCGGTGGGCCTCCCGGGGGCCCGGGTCACCTCACTGGAGCTCAATTGGGCGGAGCTGGCGGTTCGATTCCTGACCAGCCCACTGGTCTCCCCGCTGCTGCTGTCGTTAGGGATGCTGGGCCTGATCTTCTCGATCAAGGCCGGGCATTTCGGACTCGGCGCGGTGGCGAGCTTGACCTCACTCGGGCTGTTCTTCGGGAGCGGGATGATCCTCGGACTGGCCGGTTGGGAGGAAGTCATTCTGCTGGCCCTCGGTTTCGTGGCGCTCGGGGTCGAGGCCCTGATCCTGCCGGGCTTCGGCGTGGCGGGGATCATCGGGCTCGGGTTGGTGTCGACATCGATCATCCTGGCGTTGGTCGGCACCGCGCCGACCGGGGGCGACTTGGTGCAGGCCGGGGCCATTCTCGTGACGGCCCTGGTCATCACGGCGTCGGTGCTCTTTGCCTGGATCCGCCACCTCCCCCACCGTACCCGATACCGGAAGGTCATGCGGCGCGACGGACATGCCGCGGTCGATGGGTATGTCGCGGCCCCGACCCGGGGCGACTTGGTGGGGCAATCCGGTACCGCGGTGACCGACCTTCGGCCGTCGGGCGCCGCCGTGATTGGCGACGAGCGGCTCGATGTCGTCACCGAGGGGGAGTATGTCGCCGCTGGGGCATCGGTCACGGTGCTTCGCTCGGACGGCTATCGGCACATCGTACGCGCAGTCAAGGTTTTGACGAATTGATCCAGCCTTTATCTCAACTTTGCGGGGGCATGAGTGAATACCGATAATCTCCAACTCGGGCTGGTCGTGGCGCTGTTGGTCGGCGGCATGATCGTCTTGTCGATCTTCTTCCGGTTCGTTCCGATCGGACTCTGGTTCCAGGCTTTGGTGTCCGGGGTCAAGATTTCCTTTCTGCAGCTGTTTTTCATGCGGTTTCGGAAAGTCGACCCCGCTTCGATCGTGAATCCCTTGGTCAATTCCCACAAGGCGGGGCTAGTCCTGACGGCCGACCAGCTGGAGTCGCACTATCTCTCGGGCGGGAACGTGACCCGGGTGGTCAACGCCTTGATCTCGGCTGAAAAAGCCGGCATCGCGCTCGATTTCAAACAGGCAACCGCCATCGACCTCGCGGGTCGTGACGTGTTCGAGGCGGTGCAGGTGAGTGTCAACCCGAAAGTCATCACGACGCCGAAGGTGGCGGCGATGGCCAAAGACGGCATTCAGTTGCTGGCGATTGCGAGGGTAACGGTCCGGGCCAACATCAACCGGCTGGTCGGTGGTGCCGGTGAAGAGACCATCTTGGCCCGGGTCGGCGAGGGGATCGTCAGCACGATCGGCTCCGCGGCCAGCCACAAGGCGGTGCTCGAGCAGCCCGACATGATTTCGAAAACCGTGCTGGCCAAGGGGCTCGACGCCGGAACGGCGTTTGAAATCCTGTCGATCGACATCGCCGACGTCGACGTCGGTAAGAACATCGGCGCCGAGTTGCAGACCGACCAAGCCGAGGCCGATAAGCGGATTGCGCAAGCCAAGGCCGAGGAGCGCCGCACCTTGGCAGTGGCGATGGAGCAAGAGTACAAGGCCTTGGTGCAAAAGGAGCGGGCCAACTTGGTCGCTGCCGAGGCGCAGATTCCGCTCGCCATGGCCGATGCGCTTCGGAAGGGTAACCTCGGCGTCATGGACTACCAGCGGTACCGGAACATGGAGGCCGATACCCAGATGCGGCATTCAATCGCGGGCCCTCAGGACGCGGGCCCGGCCGGGTCGATCTAGTCGATGGGCGAGATTCTTCTTCTGGTCGTCTTGTTCGTGGTCGGCGGCCTGCTCCAGGCCGCCGGCAAGCGACGGCGTCAGGGTGCCGAGGGGCCGACCTTGCCGCCGACTGGGCTGGAGCCGTCACGGGAGTCGGGCGGAATGCTGGCGGAGATCCAGAAGGCGCTCGAAGAGATGAAACGAGCGAATGAGGCGGCCACCTTCGACAGCCTGGAAGAGGACGAGGTGGAGGCCGTCACTCGTGAAGTCGAATCCGAAGTTCGGAACCTCGATGATGTGGCTCCCCGGCCGGCCCGGGTCACCGTCGTTCAAGACGACGCGATCGAGGCGCTCACCGCGAAACGAGCCGAATGGGCCGAGACCCGGTCCCGATCCCACACTAAGGCCGACCACCGGGCGTTCGATGCGAAGATCCGGGCGGTGGAGCCGGTGCTGCCCGCCGGTCCGGACCGGGCGGCAGCACTCCGCCGGATGATTGTTTGGCAAGAGGTGCTCGGAAAACCGGTGGCTCTCCGGCGCCCTGAGGACGGCTAGCGGTTACGGCACACCGCGCGGCTTGCCTGGTCCACGGGGGAGCCCCATATTCGGGGCCGTTGCCCGAGTGGCGGAATGGCAGACGCAGTGGACTCAAAATCCACCGGGGGCAACCCCGTGCGAGTTCGACTCTCGCCTCGGGCACTTCGTCGTCAAAGTTCGCGGCCGCCAGGCCGCCTTATCTGCAGGGCCCTTGCGCATTTGCCGCGCGAGCACCAGTATTGTATACAGCACTGTGTGCTAACTCTCTTTTAACACTATGTCTTCGATTCTCAGTTCCACCTCGTTCGGAGGACGCCCGTTATGGGTAATCGCTTCGCGCAAGCGCTACGTCGAGTAGCGTCTTGCTTCGTTGGGCTTGCCGTGGTTGCCGCGGCATTCGCTCGGCCGGTGCTGTCCCAGGCTGCCGGCGCGGTCACCGGCACGGTCACCGACAGCAAGTCCGGTCGGCCGCTCGCTGACGCCCTGGTCGCGGTGCAGGGGACGCCCGGGAGCGCCCGGACCGGCACCCGGGGCGAGTTCCGTTTGGCCACCACGGCGACCGGTACCGTCACGCTCAACATCACCCGGATCGGCTTCAAGCCGACAACGGCCCAGGCCACGGTCGGCGGGGAGGCCATTCGGGTCGAGCTCATCGAGTTGATCGTGAAACTCGACGAGTTGATCGTCACGGGTACGGTCGGTGATGCGCAGCAGCGCTCCCTCGGCAATGCCATCGGCCGGGTGTCGGTGGCCGAGGTCACCAAGATCGCTCCGCCCTCGAAGCTCCAGGACATGCTGTCGGTCAACGTGCCGGGGGTCCGAATCATTCGGGCTTCCGGGGCGATTGGCGCCGGCGGCACCACCCGGATCCGCGGCTCGGGCAGCTTGAGCTTGGCGAACCAGCCGCTGATCTACGTCGACGGGGTCCGGGTCAACAACGCGGATGCGGCGTTCAGCGACGCCTTCGGCGGTCAGGAATCGCCGTCGCGGATCAACGACTTGAACCCCGAAGAGATCGAGTCGATCGAGGTGCTGAAAGGCCCCTCGGCGGCGACGATCTACGGTACTGAGGCGTCGAACGGGGTGATCCAGGTCATCACCAAGCGGGGCCGGGCGGGCCGGCCGACCGTCGACTTCCACGCCGATGCCGGCGTCAACTGGTTGCAGAACCCGGTTGGCCGCTACGCGTCGAATTACTACTACAGCCAGGTCGAAAAGAAGGTCAAAGAGTTCAACGTTCTCCAGCACAACATCGACAAGGGATTCGGCACCCCGTTCTCTAATGGTACGCCGTTGGCCGCCGGCGCCTCGCTCTCTGGCGGGACCGACCAGCTGCGCTACTTCTTCTCGACCGATTTCAATCGCGACGAGGGGATGGTCGATTACAACTGGCAGAACAAGTACTCGGCCCGGGCCAACGTCAGCTACACTTCGTCGAACGACAAGTTCAAAGTAGACTTCAGCATGGGCCAGGTGCGCTCGAAGTTGCAGGGCGCCTCGGGCTTCCAGCCGATCACCACCTCGATCCTCTGGGCCTGTAACTTCCCGGGGTGCGAGCCTAACCCGTCCGACCCGAACAACACCGGGTTCAACGACGCGGGCCACGGTTACCAGTTCTATCGGCCGGAGGACTACAGCATGGTCCGCGGGTTCGATAACATCGACCGGACCACGCTGAGCCTCAAGTTCACCCACCGGCCGTACTCCTGGCTCCGTCAGTCCCTGACCGTCGGCCCGGACTTTGTGAACAACAAGTCCTCGCTCGAGGTGGAGTTGAACAGCGAGCCCCGGCGGCCGTTCTTCAGCTTCAGCAACGGCATCAAACTCGCCACCCAGCAGCGGTCGACCTTCGTCACCCTTGATTACTCGCTGTCCGGCGACTGGAACATCAGCAAGAACCTGGTCTCCACGACGGCGGTTGGGGCGCAGTACTACACCAAGGAGTTCGATTTCGTCCGCGGCACCGGCGAGAACTTCTCGATTCCGGGCGGCGGCAACATCTCGAGTGCGGCGCAGATCGGGGCCTCGGAAGGGTTCCAGCAGAACAAGACCGTAGGCGTTTACGCGCAAGAACAGTTGGCCTTTAAGAACCGGTTGTTCATCACCGGTGCCGTCCGGGCTGACGACAACAGCGCCTTCGGTAACAACTTCGACCTGGTCTACTATCCCAAGTTCAGCGCGTCCTGGGTTGCTTCGGAAGAGCCATTCCTCCGGGATTCCAAGATCTTCTCGCAGCTTAAACTGCGGGGCGCCTGGGGCCGGGCCGGCCAGCAGCCGGACGTGTTCTCGGCAATCCAGACCTACCAGGCCAAGGTCGGAAGTAGGGGCCTCGGGGGGATTTCGCCGCAGAACTTCGGAAACCCGGACCTCAAGCCGGAAATCGGCGAAGAGTATGAGGCAGGGTTTGACGCTGGTCTCTTCAATCAGCGGATCGGGATCGAGTTCACCTACTATAACAAAGACGTCAAGGACGCGATCCTCTCTCTGCCGCTCCGGCCGTCGCGCGGATTTCCGGGCAACCAGTTCCTCAACATTGGGAAGACCCGGAACCGCGGCATCGAACTCGGGCTCGACGGATCGGTGATCCAGTCCAAGAACTTCGGGCTTGACCTCCGGGCCACCCTGGCCACCAACAGCTCGTTGATCCTCGACATGGGCGGCACACCGTCCGCGTTCGTGGGTGGCTCTTTCATCCAACAGTACAACGTCCAAGGCTTCGCGCCGAGCAGCTTCTTCTTCCCGAAAGTTGTGAGCTCCGACGTCCAGACCATCAATATTGGGATACCGCTACCACTCGGGTTCAACGTTAAGTGCGAGGGTGGTACGGATCTCGGGCTCGGCAATGGGACCGTGGTCGAGTGCGCCGGGCCCCCGCGCCACTAGGCCGGCCGGCCGACCCCGAGGCGATCCCG
>JANPEL010000438.1:0-5341 GCA_031431925.1 Gemmatimonadota bacterium
CACCGGGGCGACACCGGGGTGTGGGCTGAGTGCCTCAAGACCGCCTACGTCGTCCCCGGGACGACCTTTCGGGCGGAACGAGAATGGGCGGGTAGCGTAGCGGTCGGGAGGATCGAGCCGTCGCCGGGGAGGATTCCCGTGGCCGCCGACGATATTCTGGTCCTGCGGCGTGATGGCGCGCTCGGCCTCGCCGCCGTCCGCGACAGCGCCGGTCGGGTGCTCACGCCGGCGTCGATCGGCTGTACCCTACCCGAAGCGTTCGAACACGTCAAAGTGGGCGAGCCGATCTGGTTCGATGACGGCCGGATCGGCGGCGTCGTCGAGCGGGTCTTACCGTCTCATCTCGAGGTCCGGATCGGGCAGGTGAAAGCCGGCGGCGACCGGCTGCTGGCCGACAAGGGCATCAATTTGCCCGACAGCCGGATCACCATCCCCGCGCTGACCGACAAGGACCGGCAGGACCTGGCGTTCGCGGCCCGGCACGCTGATATGGTCGCCCTGTCGTTTGCCCAGGAAGCCGCCGATGTCGATGCGCTTCGCCGCGCTCTCGCCGCCCAAGCCGGCGACCGGGTTCCGGGGATTGTGCTCAAGATCGAAACTCGGCGCGGCTTCGACAATTTGCCGGCCATGCTCCTCGCGGCCATGAATGGCCCCTGCTGCGGCGTGATGATCGCTCGCGGTGACCTGGCCGTCGAGTGCGGGTTCGAACGGCTGGCGGAAGTCCAGGAAGAAATTCTCTGGATCTCCGAGGCCGCCCACGTTCCGGTCATCTGGGCGACGCAGGTGCTCGAGACCCTGGCCAAGAGCGGCACCCCGTCGCGGGCCGAGATCACGGACGCGGCCATGGGGAACCGGGCGGAATGCGTGATGCTCAACAAGGGGCCGCACGTCGTCCAGGCCGTCCAGGTCCTCGCCGATATTTTGGGCCGGATGGCGGCCCATCAATCGAAGAAGTCGGCGATGCTTCGGGAGCTCCACATTGCCCAGGCCTTCGAAAGCGGCCTGGTCAGGGATGGGGGCGTGGCGCCCCGGTAACGCTCCCGGCGGCGCGACGGGCAACGGCGCTCCGGATCCGGAGCAGGTCGATCAGGTTGTCGCGATCGATCAGGCCGACGATTCCGTCGCCGTAACCCACGGGGGCTACCCCCTCCGGGAGCGCTTGGAGCCGGGCGAACACGCCGGCCAGCGATTCATCGGGACGGATGAGTTGAGGGGGCTCGACCATCGAGTCGGCCACGGCGGAGTGGCCTCCGCGAGCGGTGAGTCCACCGAGCAAGCCGGCCTGCGTGAGGATGCCGATCAGGCGGCCACCGTCCATCACTGGGTAGTGCCGCTGGGACCCGGCCAGCGTCAGTGCCACCGCCCGCTCCAGCGGGTCACTCCGGCTCAAGGAGGCGAAGGTGGTGATCATGGCGGCCGAGGCCGGCAGATCGCCGATCAGTTGTCGGGTCTCCAAGTCCGCTAACTCCAGCCCGCCGCCGATCCACAGGAACAGCGCCAGGATCATGAGGAACGGATTCCCGGCCAGCCCCAGGACCGCGAGCGCCACCGCCAGCACGCGGCCAATCCCGGCCGCGATCCGGGTCGCCCGGAGCAGCCCGATCCGGGAGCCTAACGCGGCGCGAAGGACGCGGCCGCCATCCATCGGGAAGGCGGGCAGCAGGTTGAACAAGCCGAGCATGAGGTTCTGGGCGGCGACCCGCTGAAGGATCGACCCCTCGGGCCCGAAGGCGACGGCGGGACTCAGGGATCCACCTTGGGCCACGACGAGGGCGCCGAGGAGACCCGCAATGCCGAAGCTCACCGCCGGCCCCGCGATGGCGATGACGATTTCGTCGCGGGGCCGCTCGGGCATCCGCTCCAGGCGCGCGACTCCGCCGATCGGAAGCAAGGTGATGTCGCGGGTTCCGATCCCCCGTCGGCGGGCGGTCAAGGCATGCCCCATCTCGTGGAGGACCACACCGGCGAAGAGGAGCAGCACGGCGCTGACCTCGGCCAACACATTGACCGCCGACGGCTCGGCCGCCCAGGCGCTGACGGCGACCCACCCGATCAGGATGGGAAAGGTGACATGGACCCTGATGTCGAGGCCCGCGAGCCGGCCAATGCCGTAGGTCCACTTCATTCCGTCAGCCGAGGGTCCCGGCCGCGAACGCCCGATTGATGTCGCTCCGGGAGATCACGCCGATCAACCGGTCGTTCTCCATGACGAAGAGCCGGTGGACGTCAGCGTAGTCCATCTGGAGCGCCGCCTCCCGGAGCTCCAGGTCCGGGCTCACGGGAAGCGCCTTGCGGGTCATGATGTCGCGAACCGTCGCCACCGACCAGAGGCGGTCGCGCACCGGCTCGCCCGCCATTTCCGCCTCGGCGTTGACGATGTCCGTGGTGGAGATCACCCCGATGAGGTGGCCCTGATGGTCAACGACCGCCAGGCCGGAGACGTGACTGTCCGCCAGGAGCTCGACCGCTTGGGCGACCGGCACGTCGGGTTCGACCGTAATCACCTTGGTCGTCATCAGGTCCCGGACGATCTTGGGACGACGGGTTTCGCGTGAAGTGGGCATGATGCCTCCGGTGGATGGGTCAGCGGGAACGAAATCGGAACGTGGCGGCCAACCCGTCGATCCGGGCGGCGACATCGGCGTCGTCGATGACCACGACCTGAGAACCTTGGCGCAACGCATCCTCGATCACATGGTCGACCAGATGGGGAACCGGGACCGGGGCACCGGCGCCCCGGCAATCAGCGGCGGCCAGCACCAACTGGCCACTGTCGAGGCACCGGAAGCCGGTGCCCGAGGCGCCCTCCGGAACGATCAACTCGCGGACCTGCCCGCGTCCCAGCGCCCGAAGGGTTTCGCGAGCGCCGTTGACCGCCCAACCCGTGGGGACGGCTTTCGAAACCCGATCGAGCAGGGCCGCTTCGTCACGGCGCTCGGCCTTCGATTCGAGGTCCCAAACGGCTCGGGCCACCTCGGCCTCGCTGACGGCCGTTGGATTGAGGCGGCCGGTGCCGAGGCAAAGCGCCGCCAGCCGTGGGGGCAGGAACGACAACAGGGCGGAGGTCCGGGTGTCCGGGCCGAAAATCGCGAGACCACGATAGGGCCGGGCCTGAAGCAGCCGGGCGATCTCGCGGGCCGTGGCCGCGTAGTGCCGGTTCTGCTCGGCGGTGATTTGTTGGTGATAGCGAAACTCGCCCTGGCCCGGTGCGTCGGCCCGGTCGCTATGGAATTTCCCGCCGCGGCGACTGACCGGCACCAGGGCGCTCAATTCTTGGGTGCCGATCGCCGCCACGTGGAAAAACCGGGCTCGGCTTCGGTCGACGGCGACGCCCAGGTAGTGACCGAGCGTCTCCCGGGCGTCGAGCAGTTCGTGGAGCAGGGGGCGGGTGTCGACCGCGATCCGGTTCCGATGGACCCGGGGGAGCGGAACCGTCTCGAACAGTCCCAGGGCTTTCGAGGCAAACACCGCCACGCCGGCCAAGGGGGGCAGGTTCTTCGGGAGTGCAAGCCAACGAACGATCCGTTCGATGTCGGCTGCCACTCGTTTTCGGTCGGTCCGGTCGAGCTCGAGGAGGCTGACCGTGCTCTCGAGATCTCGGACCCGGTTGAGAAGATCGACGAGATAGGCGCGGTTGCGGCGCGCCGGTGGGTCGAGTCTGAGGTAACACGAGACGACAGTGGGCGTGCCGCTCTCGAGCCGGCTCAATCGTTCGATCAGCTGGTCGCTGGCGGTGGGTTTGGATGGCTGGGTGGGCATCTGATGGTCCGGCCTCGGGTTACCGGTACGTTACCCGGCCCGGTGTGAAGGAGCGGTGAAATGGGCCGGAGTGTCCCTAGGCCAATGCCAGCAGCAATTCCGTGGCGATCAGGATGATGACGATCCACTCGAGCACCTCCAGTCGCCGGGCGGTTGCCCGGTCGCCGACCTTCTGGTAGATCCCGTCGAGCACGTCGAGTTTCCGGGTAATGGCCCGGTCCCATGCCCCGAAGTGAAAGCGCTGGGACACGGCCAAATAGACCCGGCCAAAGAACTGATCACCGAACAGCTTCACCGCGCTCGAGACGCGCTCAAACAGGGTCGCGGCGTCCATCTGAAGCTCGCCCAGATGCCGCAAGGCGGTGCCCGGGGGCCGGAGGCTTCGGAACCAACCGCGGTCCGTCTGCGCCAGCATCGTGTAGGCCTGGTCGACGGCCCGGTCGAGTTCGGCGTCGAGGTGGCGGAGCTCGAGCAGTTGGACGTTCGCGAACTCGAGCAGGAGACGGGTGTCATCGGGCTCCCGGTCGACGATCAACGCGGCGTTCCAGTCGATGACGGTCAGATCGTCCGGGCTGAACGATAGTCGCTTGCTGACGGCTTCCGCGATTTCCTCGCCGGCGAGCGCGCCACCGGTGCCCCTGAGGATCGCGGCAAGCTCCGGGGCGCGGTCCCTGACCAGGGCTTCGATGCCGGAGCCGATGCCGGCCGGGTCGATGGTCACCACCAGATAGTCCTCGGACGCCTCCGCCAACCGGGGACGGGTGACCGCAGACCCCAGGCTCGGGATGAGCGCGGCAAGCCGGCGGCGGGCGTCCGGCTCGAACGTCTCATTGGACTGAAGGCCTTCGGAGAGCCGGGCCAATTCCGCCGGGCTGCATTCGACCGGTATCTGGTAGGTGACCGCGGCGGCGCCGAAGTCGTGGAGAACGATCTCGACTCGGGTCACGATGAACTCACCGTGCGAGAGCCCCGCCGTCGGCTCGGCGATCCTCAAGGGCCTGGGCCGGTAGTCGAAATGAGGCGGCACTCGGCGGCTCTTCCGGATCGTCTGGCGGGACGACTGCTCGAGTTGCCGGTCGCAGGCATCGAGGTCGATGCCCAATCCGACCTCGAACGCGTAGGAAAGGTGGCAGACGGCTGGGATCCGGGCGGTCATCACGGGATTCCTTCGAAGGGCGAAACTCCCAGAAGATCGCCCCGTTCTGCCACCGATGGCCAGTGGGCGATCTCGATCCGCCGTGCCGCCACCACCGCCGAGCGAAATCGGCGGAGTCCCGGGCCGGCCAGCGCGGTTGCCGTTCGTTGATAGTCCCGAATCCGGCCCAGGGTCTCTTGGGCGTCCCGGAGGAAGGCAACCACCGGCGGGGAAACGACCAGGCCGAGATCGCTCCACCATTCGAGCCCGTAGCGGAGGTTCCGGAGTCGAATCCGAATCTGATGGACGGCGGCCTGGCCGGAGCGTCGTCGGAGTGCTGGGCCGAGCGACTGCCGCAATACCGGGTCGATCGTGAACGTTTCCCCCTCCAGCGCCCACCAGCTTTGGGCCGCCATGGCGAGATCGGCCGGGGGCGAAAGTCGGGAG
>JANPEL010000439.1:0-45096 GCA_031431925.1 Gemmatimonadota bacterium
CGGTGAGCTCGGTTAACTCGTGCACGGCATCGTGGGCAAGTTCAAGGCGTTCGCGGTCGAGGTCGGCCCGCTCGGTATCAGATTGCGAACTGACCGAGACGTATTCGCCCGCCGCCATCGACAGCGCCCCGGCCACCAGCCCAGCCACCGCGGTCAGGAGAATGGCCTCCCGGCTCGGCTGGGCCGATGCGACACCCACCACCAGGCTACTGGTGCTGATCAGACCGTCATTGGCCCCGAGCACGGCGGCCCGAAGCCACCCGATCTGCGCCGTGCGATGAAATTCTCGATGGACCATCCGTCCCCGTCCAGGTTCACTTGGCACTGACCCCAAAAGGTACCCCAAATCCGAACTTGAGGTGGATGTCTTTCTGTTTGAGCTTGCTCGTGGTCTGGGTCGCGCCGAGATACTCCGCGTTGTAATTGTAGAGGTCCGCGCCGACACTCAAGCCGATCCCGCCGAGCCGAAGGCCCGCCCCGGCCCCGAGGATTCCGGTGACGTAGCTGGATTTGGACGCATTCGTGAACGCCACGCCGCCGCGGCTGATGACGCCGACCCCGCCGTTGACGAAGAGGGTCAGCGGGCTGGTAATCGGCAGGATGAAGACCACCAGCTGGCCCGCTCCCGTAAACAACTTGGCATCGCGCTTCTGGAGGCTGCTGCCCGACCCGATCTGATAGGTCGTCGGCACGTAGTTGCCGCTGAACGACACGCCGAGGTGCTTCCCGAAGGTGGCCCCGATTCGGGCGCCGAAGGCAAAGCCGCCCTCGAGCGAGTCGACGACGCCGGTGGTGGCAACGCTCTGGAGCTTTTCGGTCGGGATATAGAAGCCGACCTGGGGGGCAAAGCTCAACCGGGTTTGGGCCTGGACAGCCGGGGCAACAAGAAGGGCGAGCAGAACCAGTTGGGTCGGGCGCATCGGAAGACTCCGGTCGAAGGTTGGGGCAACGAGGACACAGTCAAACTACGCCGACCGGTCACCGGAGTCTCACCTGGGTCTCATCTTCCGTTTGCCTTGGCTAAGTGCTTGTCGGAATGAGAGTTGTTAGCTGCGGGAATCCCCGATACCTTTCCCGGCCATGGCAGACCGCCTCGACCCTACCCTCAAAGATCCGGCGTCATTCCGACACTGGACGCCAGTCCTGATCCGGTTTCGGGATCTCGATCTCCTCGGCCACGTCAACAACGTGAACCTGGCCGGATGGCTCGAAGACGGCCGGGTGTCGCTGGAGTTGCCGATCCAGCCGTTGTCGAGCGACTATCGCGGTCCGGTCATCGTGTTGGTCGATGCCCACATTCAGTATCTCGACGAAACCCGGCTCGGTGACGAGGTGAAGGTCGGGACCCGGGTCCAGCGGATCGGCGGCGCGTCGGTCGTCATCGGCCAGGCCGTGTTCGCGAGCGGGCGGTGTGTCGCGATTGCCGAGTTCGTGGAAGTGCTGATCGGCAACGAGTCGCGGAAGCCGGAGCCCTGGCCGCCCGAGTTCCGGGCGTTGTTCGAGCAGTGGCAATAGCGCTGCTGATCGGGGCCCAACTGGTGGGGTTGCTGCTGATCCCGCTGGGGTTGCCCGGGCTCTGGCTGATGCTCGCGGCGGGCATCGTCCACCAGTTGGTCATCGTTCCACCCCCAATCGGCTGGGCCGCGATTGGGATCGCCGCCGGCCTCGCCACGGTCGCCGAGATTCTCGAGTTTACCCTCACGGCCCGCTATACCAAGAAGTACGGTGGCTCGTCCCGGGCCGGCTGGGGTGCGTTGTTCGGTGGCTTGGCCGGGGCGTTCATGGGGGTGCCGATTCCTATTCTAGGCTCGGTCATCGGGGCGTTCGCGGGTTCGTTCGTGGGGGCGCTCGTGGCCGAGTATTCGGTGGCCCGCGATCACGGCCAAGCGGGCCGGGCCGCCTGGGGATCGCTGGTGGGGAAGACCGCCGCGACCGTGGCCAAGACCGGGCTGGGCTTGGCCATCGCGGTCATCCTCGTGGTGCGAGCGCTCTAGCCCGCCCGCTATCGGCAGGCCCGGCTCTTGGGCGCCGAGCAGAGCTTCATCGTGGTCAGATGCCGATCCGCCCGGATCGCGGCCTCCTCGAACAGCACCGGTTTCGATTTCTTTTCCGAGAACAACAGCGTTTGGTCGGCGTGGTTCGGCGAATCCGGGTTGTCCGACTGCGACGGCGCCAATACCGAGCGGGCCACCGGTCCGCGGTCGGTGAATTGCACCCACAGGATATAGCTCGACCCGTGGACCGGTGTATTCCAGCCCTTGCCTGGGGCCCAGCCCGACTGGGACAGCATCAGGTTGTACTGCCCGGTTTGCCCCGGCCCGCCGTGAATCGGAATCCGCTTCCCGGCCCGTTCTTCGATCTGGTAAGTCCGGAGCATGCCGCCTAACGGCACCCCGGAATCTCGAAGGTCGGAGATCGCGGCGGTCAAGGACCGGCTCACCCGGGGGTTGGCGGTGTTGAGGCCGCGCGGCGTCGTCGTCGGCTCCTTCGGGTCGAACGGCACCGTGAACAACTCGGCGTCCGGTGCGGGGGCGCCGGTAAGGTTCTCCATGAATCGCCGCCAGAGCACGGCCCCCGGGCTGTCGAGATCGTCGGTGAGATCCCATCCCGCCAGCACGTCGCAGGCCTCGGGGATGCCCTTCTGGTTCGGCATCCGCCGGCAGTGCGCCACCAAGGAGTCCCGCCAGAGGTCGCCCGAGTAAACCTTGTTGTCCATCGTGATCCGCTCGAGTTGTTCGAGGCTGAAGCCCCGGCCCGGGTTGCCGTCGGTGCCGGCGAGCCGCCGCCCGATCTTCAGAAGCCCGTTCCGAGTCCGGAGGCTTCGGGGCGTTCGCTCGTCTCCGATGATCCTGGCAAACCCCTCGAGCGGCTGGGCCGGGTTGTTGGCCCAGTGACTGTCGTTGGAGTTGGTGACGTAGTCGGTCCGGGCCAACGACGGGAGGCGGCCGGGGCCCATGATGCCGGGGACGGCCGCGTCCGGGTCGGTGGCCCATTCACAGTCCGCCCGCCAGCCGTCGAGTACGGCCAGTTGTTGCTGGGCCCAGAGCCGCTGGCCCGCTTCCGACGTGACGCATTGGTTGATTTTCGCGTCGGTCACGTTCGGCACCGCCGATCGGTCGCCGTACACGACTCGGCCCGAGTCATCGGCGGCCGCGGTGTTGAGCCAGCCCAAGGCCTGGTACCGTTTCCCGGCTTCGTCGAGTTCCTGGGCCGAGCGGGCCACCATCATCTCCATTTGCTGGTTGAGCCACCGGAAACTCATGGTGACGCTCCGGACCGCGTAGGCCGCAACCGGAGTCCACTCGAAGGCGGCGTCGGCGATGACCGGCCCGTAGTGGGTCTCAAAGAACGTGTGCCGCCGGGTGGTGAGCCGCCCGTCGGTCTCTTTGACCTCGACCGTCACCGTCCGGGGCGTCATCGGCCGGACCTGGCCCTCGTATTCGTAGGACGTGGCCGCTCCCGGGGCGAGTCGAAGCTGATACACCGTCTCGCGCTTCGGGACGCTCGCAGTGTGGGTCCAGGCCACGTGCTCGTTGAACCCGAACAGAACGAATGGCAGCCCTTCGAGGACCGCGCCATAAACGTTGAGCTTACCTGGAACCGTGAGTTGGGCCTCGAACCACCGTTCCGGCTCATGCCACCGCCAGTGCGGGTTGGCGAACAGCATGCCCCGGCCGTTGTCGGTGGCGTCTCTGCCGAGTGCGATCAGGTTGCTCATCGTGACTTGCGGTGGGGCGCCTTCGAGCGCCCCGAATCCCGGGCTCGGCGCCGATCCCCGCGAGCCCGCCGACGGGGGCAGGGCATCATTCATCGGCCCGATCCATCGGGTGCTGGTGTAGGTGTTCCAGTGGAGCGCCCGGAGGTACACGTCCTGTTCGGTGATCGGACTAACCCACGGCTTGCCCCGGCACCGCCGGTCTGGAATCCCGCCCACGCCGACGTCGGCCAGGTACCGGTTGTACCCGGCGACGTACCCGCGGACCAAGTCGCGGACCAGCGGCGTCGGTCCAAGGGGCGCCGGTTGCCGCAACTCACTCCCGACGACATCGAGGTCGAGGATCCGTTTCCAATAGAAGTCGCTCTGGAGGTTGGTGGCCGTCTGGCGGCCGTCCCGGACGCCCTCGACGCCGAAATACTTGGACCGTTCGCCGCGGACGGTCACCCACCGGTCGGCCACCGTGCACAGGTCGGCTTTGGCGAAGGCGTAGCCGAGGCCGAACCCGGCCCCGGCGATCTCGCTCGCCAGCACGTGCGGTACACCGAACGATGTGGTTCTGATCTCCGCCGAGAACGGAGTCTGGGCGGGGGCCGCGGACGGAGCGAGCGCGAATACCAAGAGGCTGAATCGAAATCGCATGGGACCTTCCGACTTGGTTAGGACTGCTAATCGATGCTCGATGGCCGCCCCGGGGCCGGCGGATGAACGGCCGGAATCTAGCCCGTCCGATCCGCCGGGCGTTGCCCGGGCCCGATGGAGTGGCTTACTTCAGGGGCCCTGCGATTCCGAGATTCTCCATGCCCAATACCAGTCACCCACGCCAGGCAGACCCCGACCAAGTGGGCCAGGCAGTGGCGGCCGCGAACGCCGCCCTCGACCGGGCCTTGGTGCACGGGGCTCCCGAGGAGGCCGCCAGTCTCTTCACCGCCGATGCCGTCTTGGGCGAGTCGGGCCTGGCCGATGTGGTGGGCCGGGCCGCGATTGCCGGATTTCTGGCGCGCGGCAATCAGGTTCGGACCGTGACCTTCCATGCGGTGCACCGGGAAGAACTGATCGTGCTCGGGACCCGGGCCATCGAGTTCGCCTGGTTCGACGAAACCAAACTGCCTCACGGTGGCGCCCCGGTCAGCGAACGGGGCCGGATCGTCACCGATTGGCGGCTGGGCTCCGACGGCGCGTGGCGAATTGCCCGTCTGGTCATTAGCGACCTTCCCGCCGCCTAGCGGGGTCCTCGACCGAGGAGATCTCATGGGACGAACCGATCCCGTCTGCTTGCGCTGTTCCGCACCCCGTCCGTCCGATGCCAATTATTGCCCCGCGTGCGGAGTGGCCGTCACGGCGGCCGCCACCGGCGAGTATGCGGCCTACGACCTCGAGCGGTTCTTCAACTATGCCGTGGATCTGCTCTGCATCGCGGGCACCGACGGCTACTTCAAACGGGTCAACCCCGCCTTTACCAGGACCCTGGGCTACACGGCCGAAGAGCTGCTCCGGCAGCCGTTTGCCGAACTCGTCCACCCCGATGACCGGTACGATACCGTGGCCGAAGTCAGCAAGCTGGCCAATGGCGCCACGACCCTCGCCTTCGAGAACCGGTACCGGTGCAAGGACGGGAGTTACCGCGATCTCCAATGGACCTCGTTCCCGGAGGCCGCCACCGGTCTGCTGTACGCGGTGGCTCACGATGTGACTGAACTGAAGCGCCGCCAGGACCAGCGGGATACCCTGACCGGCCTGGCCACCCTCCGGGCCTTCGAGCAGATGCTGCCGCAGGAGTGGAGCCGGGCCCGACGCCTGGGGGTTCCGCTCACGTTGGCCTTGTTCGACCTCGATCGCTTCGAAAAGCTCAACGCCCAATACGGGTATGAGACCGGCGACCGGTTTCTGGTGGCCGTGAGCGGGGTGCTGGCCGACCACGCGCGGCGGGCGGGTGACATGGCCGTCCGGGTGGCCGGGCAGAAATTTGCCCAAATGCTGGCGGGCCGGTTTACCCCGACCGACGCGGTGACGTTCTGCGATTCGATCCGAGCCGATGTGGCGGAGTTGGTCATCGCCCACACCGGGTCCGAGTCACTCCCTACGGTCACCATGGGGGTCGGCGTGGCCGTCATCGTGCCGCAGGAAGGGAGCAGCCACCGCCAACTCCTGGTCGCCGCCGAAGCGGCCTTGGTCGAGGCCAAGAGCCGCGGCGGCGATTGCGTGGTGCTCGCGCCGATCTGAGTCAGGCCAGGACCGGCAACCGCCTGATCTTCTCCTGCCATTCCCGCGGGCCCGTCTCATGGACGTTATTGCCCGCGGCATCAACCGCGACCGTGACCGGCATCTCCTCCACGGTGAACTCGTAGATCGCCTCCATGCCCAGGTCCTCGAACGCCACGACTCGCGACGCGCGAATGGCCTTCGATACCAGATACGCCGCGCCGCCCACGGCCATGAGATACGCCGCCTGGTGCTTGCGGATGGCCTCGAGTCCGGTCGGCCCGCGTTCGGCTTTGCCGACCATCGCGATCAGCCCGGTCCGGGCAAGCATCATCTCGGTAAACTGGTCCATCCGGGTGGCCGTGGTCGGTCCGGCGGGCCCGACCGCCTCGTCGCGGACCGGATCGACCGGCCCGACGTAGTAGATCACCCGGTTGGTGAAGTCCACGCCGGCCGGAAGCCCCTGGCCGCTCGCGAGCAGGTCGGCAATCCGCTTGTGAGCCGCATCGCGTCCCGTCAGGAGTTTTCCGTTGAGCAACAAACGGTCGCCCGCCTTCCAGGTGCGCACGACCTCCGGAGTGAGCGTGTCGAGATCCACCCGCTTCGCGTTGGCGTCGGGCCGCCAGGTTACGGCCGGCCAGTCGGATAGCTTCGGCACCGGCATCGCGGCCACGCCGGAGCCATCCAAGGTGAAGTGCGCATGCCGGGTGGCGGCACAGTTCGGAATCATCGCGATCGGCTTCGACGCCGCATGGGTCGGATAGTCGAAAATCTTGACGTCGAGGACCGTGGCGAGGCCGCCCAGTCCCTGGGCCCCGATGCCGAGCCCGTTGACCTTGTCATGCAACTCGATCCGAAGTGCCTCGATCGTGCTGGCGGGCCCCCGCTGCTTGAGCTGCGCCATGTCGATCGGCTCCATCAGCGATTCTTTGGCCATCAGCATCGCCTTCTCGGCCGTGCCGCCGATGCCGATACCGAGCATCCCGGGCGGGCACCAGCCGGCGCCCATCAACGGGACCGTATTCATGACCCAGTCCACGATCGAATCACTCGGGTTGAGCATCGCGAATTTGGATTTGTTCTCCGATCCCCCACCCTTGGCCGCGAGCTTGACCTCGACCACGCTACCGGGCACGATCTCGGTGTGGACCACCGCCGGCGTGTTGTCGCGGGTGTTCCGGCGGGTAAAGGCCGGGTCGGCGACGATCGAAGCGCGGAGAACGTTTTCGGGAAGGAGGTAGGCCCGCCGCACCCCTTCGTCCACCATCTGCTGCACCGAGAGCGTGGCGTCCCACCGGACGTCCATGCCGACCTTGAGGAACACCACGACGATGCCGGTGTCCTGGCAGATCGGGCGATGTCCCTCGGCGCACATCCGGGAGTTGGTCAGGATCTGGGCGATCGCATCCTTGGCCGCCGGACCTTGCTCCCGTTCGTACGCCTCGCCGAGCGCGTGGATGTAGTCGAGTGGGTGGTAGTACGAAATGTGCTGAAGCGCGTCAGCGATGGACTGGATGAAGTCGTCTTGCCGGATGGTCGCCATAGCCCGGAAGATAATGCCCTCTTAGCCGGGGTTCCTTCGCTCCTCGTCGAGGAGCTGGCGGACTCGTTGGAGGAGACGATCCGGCGCCTGGATCTTGCCGAGCTTGTCGCGGATCATCTCGAGAACCCGGCCTTCGAAACGATACTCTTGCGCGCAGACGGCACAGGTGTCGAGATGCGCCGCGACCAATTCCATTTCGGCGGCCGAGAGTTCTCGATCGAGATAGTCGTCGAGGCGCCGGAAGACTTCCTCGCAGGTGAACAGATGAGGGGCCGTCATTGGCCGATCCCGTGGTCTTGGGCCAGTTGCCCTAACGCGCGCTGAAGCATGCGTCTTCCTCGGTGAAGCCGGGAGCGAACCGTCCCGATTGGAATGCCCAGTGATCCCGCGATATCCTCGTAGGTCAGATCGTTCACAAAGTACAGCGTGGCCGCCACCCGGTATTCTTCGGGCAGGCTGTCCACGGCCGCGATGATCTGCTCCGAGTCGAGATTGCCGATCAAATCACCGACCGGGTCGTCCGACTGACCGAGCAGTCCGCGTGCGGTGGCTTGGGTATAAAGGTATAACTCGGGGGCGTCCTCCAACGAGACGGAGACGCCCCGCCGGCGTTCTTGCCGGTATTTGCTGAAGTACGCGTTGGTCAGGATCCGAAAAAACCAAGCCTTGAAGTTGGTGCCGGCCTGGAACGACCGGAAGCCACGGGACGCGAGTAGCGCCGCTTCCTGCACCAAGTCTTCGGCATCGGCCGGGTTCCGGGTCAACCGAAGCGCGGTACGGTAGGCGCCCCCCAGCAAGGGCAGCAGCAAGCCTTCGAACGGATCGGCGGCAACGCTCATCGGATCCTGGGGGGTAGGGGCAACCGAACCAATCCAATATGATTCCGAGTTGCCCACGGACGCCAGGTATCTCGCACCGAGAGTAGGTTTTGGGTTTGGCGGACACGATCGAAACCGGTCGGACGAATCAGGATGAATGGCTCTGGGGCTGGGACCCCACGCCGGGGATCGTCTCGGTCTGGGCTGATCCGGACGGACGCGCCACCGTCTGGCGCCGGATCCCGGCCACCGGCCTCCTTGTCCGCGAAGAGGAACAGTTCCGCCCGTGGCTGCTGCTCGATCGGGCCGATGACATCGTCCGGGCTGCACCCGAGGTCAGCGTCCGCGAGCTCGAGGGCAACGGCGCGCTCCGCTACCTCGTGACCGCCGCCGATAGCCGGGCCCTGGCCACGGCCGTGCTTCAAGGCGCCTCCCGGCGGCTCGGCCGAACCGTCACCCACCTCCGCGAGCTCGGCCAAGAATCGGTGCTGGTGTTGCCACCGGAAGAACAGTACCTGGTGACCACCGGGCGGACCTACTTCCGTGACCTGCCGTTCGACCAACTGCGGCGGCTCCAATTCGATCTCGAAACCCAAGGCCTCGATGCCCGCCGGCATCGGATCTTCATGGTGGCCGTTGGCCACCCCGATGGCACCACCGAAGTCCTCGAGGTTCACGGGCCGGGTGATGTCGCCGAGGCTGACTTGATTGCCCGGCTGGTGGCGGTGGTGCAGGCGGCCGATCCCGACGTAATCGAAAATCACAATCTCCACGGATTCGACCTGCCCTTTCTGGACCGCCGGGCCCGGATTCTCCGGGTTCCGCTTCGGCTCGGCCGTCTGGGGCCCGGCCTCCGCCAGCGGGCAGCGCGGCGCGGGGTCGAAAATGAATCCGACCCCCGCCGCCGAGTCCGGATGGTGGTCCCCGGCCGCGAGTTGATCGACACCCTGGATGCCGTGCAGCGCTATGACTTCGCCACCCGGGAGTTGCCCGGGCACGGACTGAAGGCGGTGGCCCGCCATTTAGGGCTCGCCAAGGAAGACCGCGAGCTGATCCGGGGCGACCAGATTTCCGAGGTCTATCGGACCGATCCCGACCGGGTCCGCCGGTACGCCACCGCCGACGTCGAAGAAGTTGCCGGGTTGGCTCGAATGCTGGGCGGGGCGGCCTTTGCCCTGGCTCGGATGGCGCCCCGGCGGTACGAGCGGCTGGCCGATGCCGGGGCGGCCACCGGGGTCATCGATCCGTTGTTGGTGCGAGCCTATCTTCGGGCCGGTCAGGCCCTACCAGCCCATCAGCCCGGCCGGGACATCGAGCACAGCGGCGCCGCCCTGCACCTCTTCGCCTCGGGCGTGGCGGAGCGGGTGGTAAAAGCCGATGTCGCGAGCCTCTATCCGTCCTTGATGCGCGCCTATCGGATTGGCCCCGCTCGCGACACCCTCGGCGCGCTGCTCTCGATGGTCGACCGGCTGGTCGAGCAGCGGCTCGAAGCCAAAGCGAGCGCGAAAGCCGCACCGCCCGGATCGGCGGAGCGCTACACCCACGAAGCCACCTCCGCCGCCATGAAGCTGGTCGTCAACTCAGCCTATGGATACCTGGCGGCGGGCGGGGGCCTGACCCGGTTCGCTGACGTCGAGGCGGCCAACGAGGTCACCCGTCGGGGCCGCGAGTTGCTCCAAACGATGTGCCGCGAGTTCGCGGCCCGCGGCGTCACCCTGCTCGAGGCCGACACGGATGGGGTCTACTTCGCCGTGCCCGCCGGGTGGACCGAGGTCGACGAGCGGCGGGTGGTGGCGGAGGTGGCCGCACTCCTGCCGCCGCTGGTGCAACTCGAGTTCGAAGGCCGTTACCAAGCCATGCTCTCGCATGAGCCGAAGAACTATGCCCTCCTCAAATACGACGGCACCCTGGTGCTCCGCGGAGTGGCCTTTCGATCGAGCCGGGCCGAGCCGTTCGGCGAGGCGTTTTTGCGGCGCTCGATTCGCCGCTTGCTGGTGGGCGACCTGGTCGGGGTCCGCGATGCGTTCCTCGACACCGTCCGCGCCCTCCGTCGCCGCGACCTCTCGACCCACGAGGTGTCCTCCCGGGTCCGCCTCACCAAGACGCCCGCCAAGTATTTCGAGACCCGAACCCGGCGGCGCGAACTCCCCTACGAGGCCCTGGTGGCAAGCGGCCGGACCGAGTGGAAAGCCGGCGAGCGGATTCGGGTCTATCGAACCCGAACCGGGTCCGCCGTCGTGGGCGACCCCGACCTCCCGGACCGGCGCGACTACGATGTCGAGCACTATTTGAGGGTGCTCCGGGATACTTTCGCGGCCCGGCTGGCCCGTGGCCTCCGCCCCGGCGACGGCGCCGCCCTGTTCGAGGACCCCGACCAATTGTCGCTCGTCGCACCCTCGTTCGAGTCCATGCGGACGATTCTGACCGTGAGCCCCCCGTGACCTTGCCATCCAGGCCGGAACGGGGCAACATCTATCGTTGTTCTTCCCCAAAGCTTTCCTGAAACAGGGTACTGAAATGGCTCGAATTCTGGGTATGGCAGTGGTGGCCTTGGCGGCCGGGTTGCCGGCGACACTCACCGCGCAATCGACGGTCGACACCAGTGCGTTTGGCGCGCTGTCGTGGCGGAACTTGGGCCCCCAGCGCGGCGGCCGGTCGGTGGCGGTGGCCGGCTCGGCGGTGCGGACCCAGGAGTATTGGATGGGCACCACCGGCGGCGGGGTGTTCAAGACCACCGACGGGGGTGACACCTGGGCCCCGATGTCCGACCGGTACTTCGGCGGCACGATCGGCGCCATTGCGGTGGCCGAGTCCAACCCGGATATCGTCTACGTCGGCGGCGGAGAGTACCCGATCCGCGGCAACACCTCCCACGGCGACGGCGTCTACAAGACCACCGATGGCGGCCGGACCTGGAGCTATCTCGGCCTGGTCGAGACCCGTCACATTTCCAAGATCAAGATTCATCCCAAAAACCCCGACATCGTGTACGTCGGGGCGCTCGGACCGGTATTCAGCACCTCGGATCCGAACCGCGGTGTCTATAAGTCGATCGACGGCGGCAAGACCTGGAAGAAGATCTTGAACCGGCCGGGCAATGACTCGACCGGCGTCGTCGAGTTGGTCATGGACCCGAGCGATCCGGAGGTGCTCTACGCCGGGCTTTGGGAGGCCTATCGGAAACCGTGGCTGATGAACAGTGGCGGCCCCGGCAGCGGCATCTTCAAGACCACCGACGGCGGAGCTACTTGGAAGGAACTGACCAGGAATCCGGGGCTTCCGAAGGGCCTGATCGGCAACATCGGCATTGCCGTGTCGCCGGCGAACCCCAAGCGGGTCTGGGCGGTCGTCGAGGCCGATTCCGGCGGGGTGTTTCGCTCCGACGACGCCGGGGCCACCTGGACCAAGACCAATGACGAGCGGAAACTCCGCCAGCGGGCCTGGTACTACTCCCGGGTTTTTGCCGATCCCAAGAACGAGAACGCGGTCTACGTCCTCAATGTGGAGTGGTTCCGCTCCGACGACGGCGGCGTGACCTTTCCGCGCTCGTTCAACAACCACCACGGCGACAACCACGATCTCTGGATCGCCCCGAACGACCCCAACCGGATGGTGTTGGGAGACGACGGCGGCGCCGAAGTCTCCATCAACGGGGGCCGGAGTTGGACCGACGTCGACTATCCGACCGCCCAGTTCTATCACGTTGCCACCACCAACCACTTCCCCTACCGGGTCTGCGGCGCGCAGCAGGACAACAGCACCCTCTGCGGCTCGAGCCAGGGCCCGCGCGGCACTCAGTATGCCGAGTTCTACGATGTGGGCGGGGGCGAGTCCGGTTACATCGCCGCCCGGCCGGACAACCCCGATATCATTTTTGCCGGAAGCTACGGCGGGTACTTGACCCGGAAGGACATCAAGAGCGGATTCGAACGGGACATCAACCCCTGGCCGCTCAACCCGATGGGCCATTCCGCGGTCGACTCCAAGTACCGGATGCAATGGACCTTTCCGATCGTTATTTCACCCCACGATCCGAACACCATGTACGTCGGGTCGAGCGTGGTGTTCAAGTCGACCGACGAAGGCAACAGCTTTACGCCGATCAGTCCGGATTTGACCCGAAATGACCCGAAGACGTTAGGTCCGTCCGGCGGCCCGATTACCCGGGACCAGACCTCGGTTGAGTACTACGCCACGGTCTTCACGATTTCGGAGTCGCCGGTGGAGAAGGGGGTCATCTGGACCGGATCGGATGACGGGATCATTGCGGTGACCAAGAACGGCGGCCAGAGTTGGGACCGGGTCACCCCGCCGGATCTTCCCCAATGGGCCCGGGTCTCGATCATCGAGGCCTCGTCCCACGCCAAAGGCACCGCCTACGTCGCCGCCAACCGGTTCCAGCTCAACGATTTTGCGCCGTATCTCTACAAGACCACCGACTACGGGAAGACCTGGACCAAGATCATCAAAGGCATCACGGCCTCGGAATTCACCCGGGTCATTCGGGAAGATCCGGTCCGCAAGGGCCTCCTGTTTGCCGGCACCGAGCGGGGGGTGTGGGTCTCGCTCGATGACGGGGCCAACTGGCAGACCCTCCGCCGGAATCTTCCGCCGGTGCCGGTGCACGACATCGCGATCAAGAACGCCGACGTCGTGCTCGGGACCCACGGCCGGGCCTTCTGGATCATGGATGACATTGCCTCGCTCCGGCAGCTCTCGGCCGAGGTCATGGCTAAGGACGCCCACTTGTTCCAGCCGGCCGACGCCTACCGGACGTTCGGTGGCGCCACCATCCAGTACTGGCTCAAGAAAGCCGACCAGAAGGTGACGCTCGAGTTCCTGGACGGCAAAGGCCAGTTGATCAAGAAGTTCACCAGTGATCCCGACTCCGCCGAAACCGCCGCCGAGAAGATCGAACGGGCCCGGCTCGACAGTCTGGCGGCGTTGGGCGTGATGTCGGCGAGTGCGGAGGCCCGGACCGGTGACGCCGCCGGGGGCCGGCGGGGCCGGTTTGGTTTCGGAGGCTCGAACCGGGCGCCCAACCGGATGGGCGCCAACAGCTTTACCTGGAATATGCGGTATCCCGAGCCGGCCGCCTTCAAGGGGCTGATCATGTGGGCCGCCGGTATTTTCGGCCCCCAGGCGCCATCGGGCAGCTACACCGCCAAGCTCACCGCGGGCGACAAAACCGACACCCAAACGTTCAAGCTGCTGATTGACCCGCGCTCCGGCGCGAGTCAGGCCGACCTCGATGAACAATTCCGGTTCCTGATCCAGATCCGCGACAAGACCACCGAGGCCAACAACGCGGTCCGGACGATTCGGAACCTCAAGACCCACTTGGCCGCCCGGATCAAAGCCGCGCCCGCGGGACGCGCGGCCGTGCTCCAGCGGAGTGTCACCACCCTGACCGAGCAAATCAGCGCCGTCGAAGCGGAGATTTATCAGGTCAAGAACAAGAGCGGCCAAGATCCGCTCAACTACCCGATCAAGCTCAACAACCAGATCGCGGCCCTTTCCGGGGTCGTTGCCAGCACCGAAGCCAAGCCAACGGCCCAGTCATACGAGGTCTACAAGATCTTGGCGGCGGCGCTCGATGCCGAATTGGGCAAGCTCACGGCGCTGCTCGGAGCCGGCCTCGACGGCGTCAATGCCGAGTTGACCCGGCTCGGCCTCGACAAAGTGGTTCCGAGCACCGAGGAAATTCCCGGGCCGGACCTTCCGCAATGATCCGCCGCGGCGGGGCCCTTTTGGGGCTGGCGCTCATCGGGTGCGACACCCCGGGGTCCTCGCGCCGGGCGGAAACGGTGGCCGTCGAACCGCTCCCAATCGGGGCGGACACCGTGGTCGTGCCCTGGACCAACGTGCCCGAAGCCGCCTGGCTCGGGGGCCGCCGCTGGGCCGTGGTCGGCGCCGATCACGAGGCCGCATCCATCGTCGACTTTGCCACCCGGTCGGCCACCCGGATCGGGGGCCCGAAGCCGACGGAGCTCGCCAAGCCCTTCGGGGTCTTCTCGATCGGCGATACCGCCTTCATCGCCGACTGGGGGATGCAGCGAACCACCTTGTGGACCAGCGACGGTACCCTGGTGGGATCGATCCCGGCTCCGGCAGGCACCCGGGGCAATATGCCCAAGGCCCGCGATGCTGCCGGCCAATACTATTTCGAAGTGCCGCCGATTGCCGGTCCCGATGGCAGTGGTCTGAAGGACTCCGCTGCCGTCGTCCGCGGCAATCCGACCCTCACGGTGTTCGATACCGTCGCCAACCTGGCCCCGCTCGACATTGCCGAAATCGCCGAGCAGCGGGGCCGGCGGTACGAACGAATCGTCTTCAGCGGCACCGACTGGTGGGGCATCCGCCCCGATGGCCGGCTCTGGGTTGCCCGGGTCCGCCGGAACGAGGTGTCGGTGTTCGAGGGCAGGAAAGAGCGCCGCGGGGAGCGGCTCCCCGATCCGGTTCTCGAGGTCAAACGCCCCGATCGCGAACAGTACATTCAGGCGTTTCCGGACGAGCTCCGGAGCATGGCCGAGAAACTGCCGTTTGCACCCCTCCGGCCTCCCTTCGAGCGCGGGTTTCCCGGGGTCGATGGGGCCGTCTGGCTTCGAAAGTCCAAGATGGCCGTCGATTCGATCCGCCGGTATCACCTCGTCGACACCACCAGGGCTCTCAGCCGGGTGTTTACCACGTTCGGCAACGGCCTGATCATCGCCGCCGGCCGGGAAACGGTGCTCCTGGCCGAGCAGTTCAAGGGTGGCATCCGCTTGATGGAAATCCAAGTGCCGGCCGCGCCGCCGCCGACCGATCCACGTTAGGCTCATCCATGCGTCTGGTCCAAACGACCGCCAGGCTCTTGGTGGTCCTCTGGGTGGGGGCCGGCTGTAGCGCCGCTCCGGCCCCCGAAGCAGAAATCCTCCTCTATAACGGCAAGATCTTCACGGCGGCGCTGGAGGGGACGCCCTGGGCCGAAGCGCTGCTGATCAAGGGCGACCGGATCACCCGGGTGGGGTCCACAGCCGACCTCAAGGCGGCCGCCGGCCCGGCCGCCCGGTCAATCGACCTCGGCGGCCGGGCGGTGGTTCCCGGCTTCAACGATGCCCACGACCATATCAATCCGGCCCGGCCGGGCGTCGAATTCTCGACCGGCCCAAGTCCAACTCCCGACCCGGGCTTCGGCCCGGTTGCCGACAGCCTCGCGGCCCTCGTTGCGCGCGCGCCGGCCGGCACCTGGCTCAGAACCGCGATCGGCGAGCGGATCTTGACCGACCCCCGGGCCCGGCGCGCGGCCCTCGACCGGATTGCACCGAATCACCCGGTCGAGTTGCAGGCCTGGTCCGGGCATGGGGTGATCCTGAATTCCGCGGCGTTGGTCCTGGCCGGCCTCAACGACTCGACCCCGGACCCCCTTGGCGGGTGGCTCGAGCGGAGCCAAGGCAAGCTGACCGGGCTGGCCAACGAGTATGCCAACTACGCCCTCTATACCGCGCTCACGCCCGGCACTGAGAGCGCGGTGCGGGCCGGCTTTGAGCTCCGCGCCGCGGCCGCGGTTCGGTGGGGTACGACCAGCATCCAGTCCATGGCGACAGGGCTCGATCCCGCGACGCTGGTCCGGGTGCTCGACTCACTCGAGCTGCCGATTCGGCTCCGGATGATCCCGGTCCCGCTCACCAATTCGACCGGCCGAATCGTCGCCCCGTGGCAGGTGCTCAAGGCCGACGGGGTCAAGTGGATTCTCGACGGGACCCCGATCGAACGCCTGGCCACTTTCCGGAAACCGTACAGTGATCGGCGCGGCTGGTATGGCCGGCTCAATTTTCCCGCCGATACCGTCAAGGCGTTCTTGGCCGAGGCCCTGGCTGCGAAGATCCAGCCGATGGTCCACGCGGTCGGCGATAGTGCCGTCGGGGTGGTGCTGTCCGCCATGGCGAGCCTGGCGCCCGACTCGGTCTGGCGCGAGCTCCGCCCCCGGATCGAACATGGCGACGGCCTCTCGCCCGATCAGTACTCCGCGGCCAAGGCCTTCGGCGTCGTCATCGTCCAGAACCCGGCTCACCTTGCCCTCGGCCCCATGGCCGCGGCCCGCTACGGCGCCGCCCGGCTTCCGACCCTCCAGCCAGTCAAGAGCGTCTTGAGCAACGGGATCATGCTGGCGTTAGGCTCCGACGGACCCGTCAATCCCTTTGTGAATCTGATGCTCGCGGTCATCCATCCCAACAACCCCGCCGAGGCGTTGACCATGGAGCAGGCGGTTCGGGCCTTTACGCTCGGATCGGCGTACGCCGAGCGCCGCGACCGGGACAAGGGCCGCCTGGTGCCGGGGATGCTGGCCGATCTGGCGGTGCTATCTCAGGATATTTTCACGATCCCTCCGCCGGAACTGCCGAAGACCGTCAGCGTGTTGACGCTGGTTGGCGGCCGTCCGGTGTACGACCCTGACGGGTGGCTCGCGCCACCGAAATGAGCCCCGCCGTATGATCACGCTTGCCCTGGCCGTCCTGCTGGTGTCGTTCCAACAGGAGGGCCGGATGCCGACCCCGATCCGCCAGTCGTCCGGGGCCGGTGTCGCCCGGGTTCCCCTCACGATTGAAGATGTCTCCCGGAATGACCGCTGGCTCGGTCTCGGGGTTCGCGACGTCCGCTGGGCCCCCGACGGATCGGGGGTCTACTTCCGCTGGAACAGCAACCCCAAGTCCGCGGACCTGCCCGAAGCCGATCCCTGGTTCCGGACCGATGCCGCCGGCCAATGGGCCGAGCCGGTTCCCGCCCGCGACGGTGAGTTGATCCCCGGGGCGTCGACGGTGTGGAGCCGTTCCGGTCGCCTGGCGACCTGGGCGGAGGGATCGTCGCTGTATCTGTTCGACGGGCAAACATCCCGGCGGATCGCGACCCTCACCACTCCGATCGCCCGGCCCCGGTTTGCCCACGCCGACCGGGCCATCGAGTTCGAGATGGGTGAGGGTCTCTACCGCTATGACGTCGTCGCCGGGGGCATCGACCTGGTGGCGATCCGGGTCGTCGCGGACCACCCGGCCCCGACCGATGCCGCCCGGCAACTGGCGCGGCAACAACGAGATCTGTTCCCGAGCGTTAGGCTGGCTGATCGCGACCGGGAGCTCCGGGCCGCCTTGGCTCGCGGCAAGCCGGACACGCCGTTTGCCATTCCAGTGCCGGCGGGCACCAAGGTCGACCGGATCGAGCTCTCCCCCGATGGCCGGTTCCTGACCTTCCGTGCCACAACGACCGACCTGCGGCGGCCCCTGACCAAATACATCGACTTCGTTGATCAGAGCGGGTACAGCAAAGTCCTCGATGCCAGGCCCAAGACCGGTGAACCCCGCGATCTCATCCGGCTCGGCGTGGTGGCCGCGGTCCGAACCGTCCCGGCCGATAGTCTCGAAGTCCGGTGGATCACCCTCCCGGAAGCCGGCGACGAGCGAGCCGAACCTGCTGGGCTGTACTGGAACCTCGAAGGCACCCGAGCGGTGGCCCAGTTCGTCGGCGAGCACGATCACGACCTCTGGATCGCCGAGATCGACCTGGCCTCGGCCAAGACCAAAGTACTCACCCATGATCACGACGACGGGTGGCTCGGCGGCCCGCCGATCCAGAGCAACTACGTTCAGGCGGCCCTGCTGGAATGGTTGCCGGGCAATCGCTTCGTGTTCGCCTCGGAGCGGAGCGGCTGGAGCCACCTCTACCTGGCCGAACCCGATGGTGCGATTCGCCCGCTGACGACCGGTGAGTGGGAGGTCCGGGAGGCGTCGCTCTCCCGCGATCGAACCCAGTGGCTGCTCCAGACCAGCCAAGAGCATCCCTCGGATGATCAGCTCGCGGTCATGCCCGCGGCCGGCGGCCCACTTCGCCCGCTCACCCGTGGCGCCGGCCGGAACGGGGCTGTCCTGTCGCCGGACGGCACTCGCGTTGCCATCACCAATTCCACCACCTCACAACTGCCCGACCTTTTCCTCCGCGCGTCGGCCGGATCGGACCCGGCCCGGCGAGTGACCATGAGCGGCACCGACGAATTCACCCGGCGCCGTTTGGTCGATCCCGAGATCGTGTCGTTCGCCCATCCCGACGGCAAACCGGTGTGGGCCGCGCTCTACCGGCCGGCCCAGCCGAACCGGGAGCGGGCGGCGGTCATTCACTTCCACGGCGGCGGGTATCGCCAGTTCGCCCATCGGGGCTGGTCGGTCTATGGCTGGGGTCTCCACGTGGGGTTCCTCCACTACCTGCTCCAGTCCGGCTATACCGTCCTCGATTTCGACTATCGGGGCGGCGCCGGCTTCGGGAAGGCCTATCGAACCGATGTGACCAAGGCGATGGGCATCAAGGACGTCGACGGCGCCGTGGCCGCCGCTCGCTACCTGGTCCGGACCCAAGGGATCGACTCGACTCGAATCGGGGTCTATGGCGTGTCGTACGGCGGGTTCATGACCCTGATGAGCCAGTTTCGTTACCCAGGCATCTTCGCGGCCGGGATCGCCCGGGCCTCGGTTACCGACTACGCCCACTACAGTGACGAATGGACCAGCCGGATTCTCGGCCTACCGCAGCGAGACACGGCCGCCTACCGCCGTTCGAGCCCGATCTACTATGCCGAAGGCCTCAAGGACCACCTCCTGATCGAACACGGACTGGTCGATGACAACGTCCACTTTCAGGACGCGGCCCGGCTGGTGCAACGGCTGGTCGAACTCGGCAAGGACTTCGAAGTGATGTACTACCCCTCGGAGCCCCACACCGTCCAGACCGAGGCCAGTCGGTTGGACCAGTCGAAGCGGGCCATTCGGTTCTTCGATCGCTACCTCCGGGGCCGGGGCCGGCCCGAGGCGCGCTAGGCTCTTTCGGAAAGTCCGCTGGCCGAGTAATCTCCTCCCTTCCCCAAGGAGAACTCATGGCCACCATTACCGTGAACGGCCAAGCGCAGGAAGTCGCCGCCGACCCCACGACCCCGCTGCTCTGGGTCATCCGCGACGTCCTGGGCATGACCGGCACCAAGTACGGGTGCGGGATTGCCCAGTGCGGCGCCTGCACCGTCCATCTCGATGGCGTTCCGGTCCGTTCCTGCTCGATCCCGCTCTCGGCGGTTGGCGCCAAGAAAGTCACCACGATCGAAGGGCTCTCGCCCGATGGGAGTCACCCGGTCCAGCAGGCCTGGGTCGAACTGCAGGTGCCCCAGTGCGGCTACTGCCAGAGCGGTCAGATCATGTCGGCCGTGGCGTTGCTCGAATCCAAGCCCCAGCCGACCGACGCCGACATCGACCAGGCCATGAACGGGAACATCTGTCGCTGCGGGACCTATCAACGGGTCCGCGCCGCCATCCACCGCGCCGCCGAAACGAAGCAGGCCTAATATGACTCCGAAACCAACGACGGTAAGCCGGCGGGACTTCGTCCGCGTCGGGGTGGCGGTTGGCGGCGGCCTGTTGGTCACGGTGTATGGCTGCGGACCGAAGGATGCTGCCACGCCGGTGGCCGGTGCCGCGGGCCTCTTCGAGCCCAATGCCTTCGTGCAGATCGACGGGAGCGGCAACGTCCTCGTGCTCTCCAAGCACCTCGAAATGGGGCAGGGTACCTACACCGGGTTAGCCACCCTCATTGCCGACGAGTTGGACGCGGATTGGAGCCGGGTTCGGGTCGAAGGCGCTTCGGCGGACGCGAAGAAGTACGGCAACGCCGGCTTCGGCGGCATGCAGGGCACCGGCGGGTCGAACGCCATCGCGACCTCGTTTGACCAGCATCGGAAGGCCGGCGCAACGGCCCGGGCGGTTCTGGTGGCCGCGGCCGCCAAGCAATGGGGTGTCCCCGCCACCGAACTCACGACGGAACCCGGCGTTGTGGTCCACGCCAAGAGCAATCGGCGCGCCGAGTACGGGACCTTGGTGGCTGCCGCGGCCAAGTTACCGGTACCGGAGACTGTCACCCTCAAGGATCCCAAGGACTTCCGTTACATCGGGAAGGAGAAGGGTACCCCGCGGGTCGATGCCAAGCCCAAAAGCACGGGCACGGCTACCTACACCCAAGACGTCAAACTACCCGGCATGTTGACGGCGGTCGTGGCCCATCCGCCCCTGTTCGGTGCCACGGTCAAGTCATTCGACGCTACCAAGGCCAAAGCGGTCCCCGGCGTGGTCGACGTCGTGCAGATTCCGACCGGTGTGGCGGTGCTCGGCGAGCACTTCTGGGCCGCCCGGCAAGGGCGTGCCGCTCTCACGGTCGAGTGGGATACCTCGGCGGCCAACAAGCGGGGCACCACCGAAGTGATGGCCGAGTTCCGTGAGTTGGCGGGCCAGCCCGGCATCGAGCTCCGCAAGGACGGCGACGCCGAGGCGGCCATCGGTACGGCGGCCAAGACCATCGAGGCCACCTACGAGTTTCCGTTCCTGGCCCATGCCTCGATGGAGCCGCTCAACTGCGTGGTCCATCTCCGGAAGGATGGCGCCGAAGTCTGGAACGGCGATCAGTTCCAAACCGCCGATCAAGGCGCCGTGGCCGGGGTCTTTGGCATGAAGCCGGAGCAGGTCACGATCAACACCCTCTACTCCGGGGGCAGCTTCGGCCGGCGAGCCAACGCCAAGTCCGACTACGTGGTCGAGGCGGCCACCATCGCCAAGGCCATCGAGGGCCGGGCCCCGGTCAAGATGGTTTGGACCCGAGAGGACGACACCGGCGCGGGGTACTTCCGCCCCGCGTTCCTGCATCGGATCAAGGGCGGCATTGACGCCGCCGGCAATCCGGTAGCCTGGTGGCACCGGATCGTCGGTCCGGCACTCATGGACGGCACCCCGTTCATGCCGCCGGATGGCAAGGACCCGTCATCGTTCGAAGGCGCGGCGGATCATCCCTATGCGGTCGCCAATGTGTTCGTCGACACCCATTTCCCGAAGAGCGGGATTCCGGTCCAGTGGTGGCGGTCGGTCGGGCACACCCACACCGCCTTTGCCGTCGAAATGTTCATCGACGAGTTGGCCAAGGCGGCCGGCAAGGATCCGGTCGAATTCCGCCGCGGCCTCTTGGCCAAGGAACCCCGGCGGTTGGCGGTCCTCAACCTCGCGGCCGAAAAGGCCGGCTGGGGCACGCCCCTTCCCGCGGGCCGGGCCCGCGGGATCGCGGTCCACAAGTCGTTCAATACCTATGTGGCCGAAGTGGCCGAAGTGTCGCTCGAAGGGGGCAAGCCGCGGGTCCACCGGGTGGTGTGCGCCGTCGACTGCGGGATCGTGGTCAATCCGGATGTGGTGCGGGCCCAGATGGAGGGAGGGATTGCCTTCGGACTGGGCGCTGCGCTCTATGGCCAGATTCAAATCGACAAGGGTCGGGTCGTGTCGACCAATTTCGACAAATACCGGGTCCTCCGGCAGCGGGAAATGCCGGTGGTCGAAGTCCACATGATCGCCTCGACCGAAGCCCCGACCGGCGTCGGCGAACCCGGCACCCCACCGATTGGTCCGGCGGTGGCCAACGCCTTGTTTGCCCTGACCGGGAAACCGATCCGAAAAGCGCCGCTCGCCGTCTGAATCTTCCAGGGAATCCGAATGCCTGGGGCGGGCGATCGCCCGCTCCTACATTCGGACGGTCCAGCCCCTTCGAATCAACCCGCCTCGAATTTCGTACATCCACGTCGCGTGGTTCCGTTCGCCCGTTTTGGCGTCCCACTCCTCATAGTCCACCACGAACGCGCCGTCGACCACCCGCGTCGGGACCCGCACCGGCGGCGTGGTGTTGGCCTTGAACATCGCGGCGTAGCGTTCCCGGATCGCTGCCTTGCCCGTCCAGAGGATCTTTCCGGACGGGAACTCGGCCACCACGGCATCCTCGGCGTACAATGCCATGAAGCCGTCGAGGTCGCGCTGGTTGAACGCGTCGATTTGCTTGGTGGCCACCCGGGCCGGCAGGGTGTCGGTTGTTTGGGCGGTCAGCGCAACGGGGGCCAGCAAGGCCCAGCAACAGAATAGGAATTTCATTTTAGGGCTGGTCCTCTTCATTGGCTTCGCGGGTCTCGATCTCGGCGCTGCGCCGCTCTTGCTCCCGGCGTTCGTCCCGCCGTTCCTCGTACCACCGGCGGGTAATCTCACCGGCCAGGCCGGTGTTCCCAAGCCCGAACGCCAAGCCCGCGCCCAGGGCAATGGCGCCGAGAATCAGGGTAAACGCCGCGGTGATGATCTCGGCCGCCACGCCCATTTGCTGCATGGCCATGAACACCGCGATCAGGACCACCGCCGCCTTGGCGAGCTTGGCCAGGGTCGGCACCCCCTCCACTCCGCCGGCCGAAGCGAGTACGATGGCCCGGACGAACTCCCCGAGGATCATGCCGAGGATCACGATGATGACGGCGGCAAAGAGGGTGGGGATGTAGGACAGCATCGTCCCGAACATCTGGTTGATACTGCTGAGACCGAGCGCCGCGCTCGAGAGCAGAATGACCACCAGCATCATCAGCCAGAACAACAAGTTCCCGACCGCGTGAATCGGGTCGAGACGGGTGCCGGTCCGGCCCACCGCCTCGGAAATCCCGCCCGCCTCCGCCATCTTGTTGAAGTTGAGCCGCTTGAGGAGCGAGTCCGTCCACCGCTCAACCATCTTGGCGATGAAATAGCCCGCCACCAAGATCAGCAGCGAGCCAAAGAACGCCGGTACGACCGCCGCCAATTGATCGAACCCGGCGCGGAGCCGTTCGACGATTGGATTCACGGGGAGACCTCGATGACGACCTTCCCCATCTGCTCGCCGCTGTCCATGCGTTGATAGGCTTTGAGGCCCTGATCCATCGGCACCACCAAATCCACCACCGGGACGATCGCTCCATCGTTGGCCGCCGCCATCATCGCCTGGAACTCCGGCACCGAGCCCATGGTGGACCCCATGATGGTCCACTGGAACCAGAACAGCTTCCGGATGTCGATCTGGACGTGGGGGCCGGTCGTGGCGCCACAGGTAACCAAACGCCCGCCCGGGCGGAGCGCCTTGAGCGACTTGTCCCAGGTTTTCTCGCCGACCGAATCGACGACCACATCGGCGCCCCGCTTGGTCCAGGCGCGAACCTCCTTGGCCACGTCCTGGGTTCCATGGTTGAGGGTCAGGTCGGCGCCTAACGCCTTGGCCGCGGCAAGCTTGGCATCCGAGGAGCTGGTGACCACCACTCGGGCGCCCCGGTGCTTCGCGATTTGGAGCGCGGCGAGCGACACGCCGCCGCCGATGCCCCAGATCAACACGGTTTCGCCCGCCTCGACCCGGGCCCGGGAGACGATCATCCGCCACGCGGTCAACGCCGCCAGCGGCAGCGCGGCCGCCTCGGCCCAATTCAGCCGGTCGCTCACCTTGACCACATTTCGCGCCGGCACCACCAAATACTCGGCCACCGTTCCGGCCCGGTGCTCGCCGAGAATCTGGAAATTCCGGCAAAATGGGTCTTCACCCGATTGACACATCGGGCACACCCCGCAGGAAAGCCCCGGGTTGACGACGACCCGGTCGCCCGGGGCAAGGCCCGAAACGCCCGACCCGACTTGGTCCACCACGCCAGCGGCGTCGGTGCCGACCACGTGGGGGAAGCCAAGGGTGATCCCGGGGAGGCCTCCTAAGATGAATAAATCCAATCTGTTAAGGGCAGCGGCCTTAACGGAAATTCGGATTTGGTCAGGACCATCGACCGAAGGAGTGGGGACGTCTTGGACCAGGAGACGGTCCATGCCGCCATGTTCGACTAGCGTCAGCGCTCTCATAGCTTGCACAAGGTTGGGAAGTGGTGCAAGATATAAGGCGTCACCGTGCTGCGGGGAGTTCTCGTTCCGCAGAAATCCAGCAGGCATCCGTCGTTGGGGAGGAATCGCATGGTTTTCCGTGACATGGAGATGGGTTGGACCGGCTCGGGTTGGATGGAACCGATGCCGTCGTCGCCACCGCCGGTTGCTCCCCAGCCAATGGCTGCGCCGACCCCACCCCCGGCGATGCCTCCGAGCGCTTCAAGTCCGAAGGCCCGAGCCCCCAAGGTGGCAGCGAAGCCGGCCGCCAAGGCCAAAAAGGCGAAGCCTGCAAAACCTACCAAAACGGCTAAAAAAGCCAAAAAAGTCGCCAAGAAGGCCAAAAAAGCCAAGAAAGCTGTGAAAAAGGCCAAATCGGCCAAACCAGCCAAGAAGGCCAAGGCGGCGAAGAAGTCGAAGCCCAAGAAGGCCGCGAAGAAGGTTGCCAAGAAGGTCGCCAAGAAAGCCAAGGGCAAAAAAGCCAAGAAAGCCAAGGCCAAGAAAGCGACGAAGAAGGGCAAAAAAGGCGGCAAGAAGCGGTAGACCCTGGATCCGAACACTGCGCTCGCCCGGACTGTCGAGTACTTCGGCCGGCGAAGCTCCCGTCATGCCTTCGTCGCTCGCCGGGCGTTTGGCCGGGCGTTCCCGTCGGACACGGTGCTTCGCGATCAACTGATCGGATCGATCGCCGCCGGCATCCGCCCGGACGGGAAAGCCGCCGACTTTCCCGCCACGGCCCTTGCCGTGCTCGATTTGGTCGATCTCGACGCGCCGCCGTCCCGGCTCGACCCCCCCCTGACCTGGATCATGGCGCAGGCCAACCGCCCCGGTGGGTTTGGCGAAGGGTGCACGGCGGCTCGCCATGCCCATCGGGTGTGCGAGCATTTCGTGAGTGGATTCTTCAGCCCCGCCCCGCCGTCCGAGCGGGCCGCCCCCGCGTCGATGCCTAACGGCAAGGTGTACCGGGTTGAGTCGCAAGCCCGGTTTGCGGTCAGTTGCTTGGCCTTGACCGCCGTGCTTCGAGGCGGGCGGGCGCACGAACCGGCCGCCCAGCGCCACCTCGACAGCTTCTCGAACCTCCAGCTTGAATGGGATACCTGGGGCGATTTCTTGGTGCCTGATCTGGCGTTCAACGCGCTGGCGGCCCTGGCGGCGGCTCCGGAGCGATGGCGCCCGACCCTTGAGGCGATGGTGCGGTTAGTTGGGAATCAGCAACTCCGGGACGGGACCTGGCCCAAGGCCGATTTCTTCAACGCCCTCGACGGGCTCTGCCGGGTCGATCATCCCCTAGTCGGACCGATCCTCGATCAAGCCCTGCCCGGATTGTTGCAGCGCCAACGGGACGACGGATCGTTCGGCAACGTGGCGGCCGATGAGCGGTCCTTGATCGGGCTCCGGGTGTTGGAACGGGTGGTCAACCCCCCGGCCGCACCAGCCAAAACACTCCCGTAGCGACCGACCCGAGTGCGATACCCGACGCGATCCGTCGTCCCCATTGCACCGATTGATCGGTGGCCTTCGTGATCGCCACGGCGAGCATCAACGCGAAGCTCGCCATCCCGACCATCACCCCGGCACAGAAAGCGATCAGGTAGGCCGCCCCAACCCGCCAGTCGTTCACCAGGGTGACGGGAATCAGAGCCATCGCGCCGCTGGTGCCCGCGAGTCCGTGGAGAAGGCCGACGACGGTGACGCCCCGAGGGCCATGTTGGTGGGGTCCCGGTGCCGGCCGGTCGTGGTGGTGCTCGTGCGGCGGCGGCCCGTCCCGGTGGAGGTGAATATGGGCGTGGTCGCCGTGGGATCCGGGTTGATGTACGTGTAAGTTGCGGCGGCTCCAAAGCGCCCAGCCCCCGATCCCGATCAGCATCACGCCAACGAGGCGCTCGGCCCAATGATCGAAAGCCGCGGGGATCTTGAGCCCGGACCATAGCAGGACCAGGCCGACGGCCAACACCGCGATCGAATGGCCGATGCCCCACCGGAGTCCGAACCGGACCGCCAGCGGCCACGCCGGCCGGCCGCTGACGAAGGTGGAAACCGCCATGGCGTGATCCGCGTCGACCGCGTGGGCCAGCCCCAGCACGAAGGCCGTAGCAATCGGAAGGAGATCTACCATGAGTGATGCATCACGCGATCAGCGCCCGAGGATCCGACTCACGTCGTTATCGCACGGCGCGGGTTGAGCCTGTAAACTCGGACCGTCCGAGTTGGCGCAGGTGCTGCGCCACGTTCCCGGGATCACCGATCCCAACGTATTGGTCGACGCCGCCTCCAAGGACGACGCCGCGGTCTATCGCATTGCCGATGATCGCGCCCTCGTGGTGACGGTCGATTTCTTCACGCCCATCGTCGACGATCCGGCGACGTGGGGCGCCATTGGCGCGGCCAACGCCTTGAGCGACATCTACGCGATGGGGGCCACCCCGATTTTCGCCCTGAATCTAGTGGGGTGGCCCCGGGACATCCTGCCCTTCAGCATGTTGGGCGAGGTCCTCGACGGCGCCGCCCGGATCGCCAAGCAGGCCGGCTGCCTGATTCTCGGCGGGCACTCGATCGATGATCCCGAGCCCAAGTTCGGGATGGTCGTCGTCGGCGACGTCCACCCCGACCGGATGCTGACCAACACCGGCGCCCGGCCCGGCGACCTGATCGTCCTCACCAAGCCCCTCGGCACCGGCATCCTCACCACGGCGCTCAAACGCGGGATCGTCGAGGAATCCGAACTCGCCGAAGCCATCGGCGTCATGACCACCCTCAACGACAGCGCGGCCAAAGCGGCCGTGGCCCACGGCGCCACGGCCGCCACCGACGTCACTGGGTTCGGATTGCTCGGCCATCTCCGGAATATCCTCGAAGCCAGTCAGGTCGGCGCTCAACTGGACGTGGCCCGGCTTCCGCTTTTGGCCGGGGCTGTCGAATTGGCCGCGCAGGGCGCGGTGCCCGGGGGCACCCGGCGGAACCTCGAGACCGTCGCGGTCGAGTGGGGCGACGACGTGTCACCGATGGAACAGCTCCTCATGGCCGACGCCCAAACCTCGGGAGGTCTCCTAATCACGATTCCCGAGGACCGGATTCGAGGGCTGATGGAGGCACTCCGGGCCGCTCGGACCCCGACCCACCGGGTCATCGGGCATATCACCGCCCGGTCCGGAGTCATCAAGGTGGGCCGGGGCAGCGGTCTGTAGCCAAAACCTCTTATTATTCCAGGGTGGCCTTTCACTGGACTCCCGCCCGGATGGATCAACTCGAACGCGCCGCCCGTGAAGGCCGGCGCGTTGCCCTGTCACGCCGGGGCACCGAATTCGTGGTGGTGGCCCGCCGGCTCGAACTGTCCGGCAAAGGCGAAAAATTCGTCGGGTTCCTCTCGATGACCGGCCGGGAAATCGTCTTCGAGCTCCGCCACATCGAATCCTTCGAGGTGCTCGGATGATCGTCGTGGCCCATCTGGACGAGAGCTGCCTTGGCAACGGCCGGGAGGGAGACAACCCGGGGGGCACCGGCGGCCTGATCGAGATCCGGACCCCGAAAGGCATCGAGCGGCGCGAGTTCTACCAACACTCCCCGGCCACCACCAACAACCGGATGGCGCTCGCCGGTGCCATCGCCCTGCTCCAACTGCTGTCGGCCAAGGGCAAGCGGCTCCGGGTCCTGATCGTGTCGGACTCGGAGTATCTGGTTCGCGGGGTCCGCGAATGGCTGCCCGGCTGGGTCAGCCGGGGCTGGAAGCGAAAAAGCGGCGCCATCGAGAATCTCGAATTGTGGCGAGCCCTCCACGCCTCGCTGGCCCGTCATGCCACCCAATTGGTCTGGGTTCGGGGCCACGCGGGCCAAGTGAAGAACGAATTTGCCAACGACCTGGCGGTTCGGGCCGCCAAGGAGCAGATCACGTCGGAAGGGATCGCCGTCGCCACCTTCGACCCGTGGCTCGGAGCCCAGCGGGCCAAGGGCCGCTACCTTGGATACGACCCCGACGCCACCTTCACCGCGCTCGAAAGCCGGGTGGCCGGCGGTGAATCACTCCCGCTCGGACTCGAAGAGAAGCGATGATGACCGACCTGGAACGATTCGTCAAACGCTTGGTCGAGCGGCTCGAAGCTCGCGATCCAACCGGCCTCTATCGCCCCGTCAACGTCGGCGATCTCCGCGCCTCCATCATGCCCTACCGCCTGAACCGGTCGGCCCTGGAGCTGTCGAGTCACGAGGAGTACGAACTTCTGGTCCTCCGCCTCGTGGCCGAGGAGAGCGGCTTTGCCCGGACCAACCCAGCCGAATCCGCCGCCCGGTGCCGCGAAGAGGTCAACTCCCCGAACCCCGATCTGGACATCGTCGAAGACCTCAGCGACACGACGATCCAGTTCGGCGCAGCAACGCTCTCGGCACTCGGCACGCGGCACGCGGCACTCGCCCCCGAGCCCCCGCCCCCCGAGCCACCTCCACCCCCGCCGATTGCCGAGCCCCCAACGCCGAGTGCCGAGCGCCGAGTGCCGAGTGCCGAATGCATCACCTGCCACCGCCCGCTGCCCACTCATCGGGAAGTCACCTTCTGCCCGTATTGCGGGATCCGGCTCCGGCGGCTTCGGTGCGGGCGCTGCGGTGAAGACATCGAAGCCGATTGGAGTCACTGTATCAGCTGCGGCGCCACTGCGGGTGGCGGATGACCTCGCCTGAGGCTCCCAAGATCGATCGAGCGGCGCTCGACCGGATCATTCAGCGCGCGGCCGAACTCCAAACCGGCGAACGCGATGTCGGCGACAGCCTGACCCCGGACGAAGTGCTGGCGCTCGGCAAAGACGTCGGGATTCCCGGCCGCTATCTCCAACAGGCCATGCTCGAGCACCAGACCGCAGTGACCGCCACGCCCGATCAGACCTTCGTCGGTCGCATCGTTGGTCCGGCCGAGGTTCGGGCCCAACGCGTCGTGCAAGGGGCCGCGGAGGACGTGATCCGGTCGCTGGTGGGGTGGATGGACAAGAACGAGTTGATGGTGGTGCAGCGCCAACAGGCTGGCTGGATCAGCTGGGAGCCGCTGCGGGGGATGCAGGCCGCCATCCGGCGGGGCACCGCCTCGCTCGATACCTCGAAACCCAAGTTCATGCTGTCACGGGCCGAACTCGTGGTGGCGACCGTGACCCAGCTCGAAAGCGGGTACAGCCATGTCACGCTGATCGGCACGTTACGCCGGACCCGGGGCGAGCATCTGATCGGGGCCGCTGTGTTCGGAGGTCTCGGAGTTGGGAGTGCCGCCGTCTTGGCTGGATTCGGCCTCTTCGCGGTGGCGATCGCTCCGGTGGCGCTGGGCGCCCTGATCTCGGCGACCTGGCTCCGCGGGGTTCGGCCCATTGCCGATCGGGTCCAACTCGGCCTCGAGCGGGCCCTCGATTTCCTCGAGCGGGGCGGGGTCAAGCCGGGGCATGAACTTCCGAACCGCGGCCCCGGTCTGATCGACCTCTTGGCCAACGAAGTTCGGCGAGTCTTGAAACCATGACAGCCGGGTACCCCCGTCGGGCCCTCACGGCCCTCGCGCTGCTGGCCGGCTGCCGGGCCACGACCAAGCGGCCGTGGTTCGTTCCGCTGCCCGAGGCCGAGCATGCCGAAATCGGGTTCGGCCTGCTCAACAAAGACTCGAGCATCGCGGGGATCACCGATTCGGTCGTGGCCTACCTCGAGGCGGACAGCATTCCGGTAAGCCTGGTGCATCGGGTTGCCGGCTACCTCGAGACTCCCTGGTTTGACGCCAAGTCGCTCCGGCCCACCACCGCCAGGCCGCTCGGCGAGGACGTGGTCCGGGTTCGTGCCTGGGTCGATGCCAGCAAACCAGGGTTTGCCCGCGTCGAGATCGAAACCGTCTATGTGCCGGCGGCCGATCCCTCCCTCCGCGAACGGGACACTGAGGTGGCGGTGCCGCTGACCCATCCGGTGAACCGCCGGGTGGCGGAGTCGCTGAAGCGTCTCAATGAAAAATACGGTGTCCCGGACGAGGAAAAAGAGAAAGCCGCCCGGAAGGCCGCGCCCGGCGGACCCCCAATCCAGGCTGTACCGGTGAAGCCCGACTCCGCCGTCATCGAACCAAGTAAGCCCGACACGACCTCCCGCCGCTGACCATGCGGGCTCCGGTATTCCGAGGGATCTGGCGCGACGATCCGCGAGCCCGGGCGGCCTATTCGGAAGGGGCGGGGATTTACCGCATCGTGCCCCGGGCCGTGGCGGTTCCTTCCACCACCCAGGCGCTGGTCGACCTGGTTCGATGGGCCGGGGAACATCAGGTGCCCCTCGTCCCGCGCGGCGCGGGCAGCGGAATGCCCGGGGGCAACGTGGGTGACGGTGTGGTGGTCGACTTGACGGCGCTCGACGGGGCCCCGGTTGCCGTCGACCAAGTCGCCCTGCTCGCCACGACTGGGGCGGCGGTCTCGCTCGGCGTCTTGGCCGAGGCGGCGGGACGGGTTGGGCTTCGGATGCCGGTCGATCCGTCGAGTGCCCGATGGGCCACCGTGGGCGGGGTAGTCGGGACGAACGCCGCCGGTGCCCGGACGGTGAAATACGGATCAGTCCGTCGCTGGGTCGAGGGCCTGACCATGGTCACCGCCGATGCCGAAGTCGTCCGGCTCGATCGGGGCGTCAAACCAGCCGACTCCGCCATGGCCCGGCGCCTCGACGCGGCGCTGGCCGACACCCTCCGATTGGCGCGATGGCGGGTCGCCTCGACCTTTCCCAAGGTTCGCAAGAACACCGCCGGCTACGCCCTCGATGCCTATCTCGAATCCGCGGACCTTCTCGATCTGATCATCGGATCGGAAGGGACCCTCGGCATCGTCACCGAGGTCCGGTGGCGACTCGAGCCAATTCCCCAGTACCGACTCGGCCTCCGCGCCGGGCTCCGCGAGGCGCGCCGCCTCTCCCATTGTGTCCCGGCCCTCCTCGAATTGGGCCCGAGTCGCGTCGAGTTTCTCGACGGGTCGTTCCTCCGTTTCGCGGCCGACTCCATTCGGGCCTTGCCCCGCGGCGAACGTCTGGTCGATGCGGGCGCGGTGCTGATGGTCGAGTTCGAGGGGTCGGATGCGGCGGCGCTGGCCGGCGACCTCGAACGGGCGGTCGGAATCCTCCGGCCCGAGTGCCTCGAGGTGGCCGTGGGGCAGGACGCCAAGGAGCTTGATGCCCTCTGGGAGATCCGCCACGCCGCCAGTCCGCGACTTGCGTCGCTCGGCCCGACCCGCCGCTCGCTCCAAGTCATCGAGGATGGGTCGGTGCCGATCGCCCGGCTCGGTGATTATCTGGCCGCCGTCGATGCCATTGCGTCCCAGCGGAATCTGCCCGTGGTAATGTTCGGTCACGCCGGCGATGGCAACGTCCACGCCAACCTCCTGCCCGACGTCACGGTGCCCGGGTTCGAAGCGGTGCTCCAGGCGGTGTTCGAAGATGTGGCCCGCTTGGTCCTGGCGCTCGGCGGGAGCCCCAGCGGCGAGCATGGCGATGGCCGGCTTCGCGTCGGACTAGTGGAACGGGTCTATGGGTTCGAAATGACCCAGGTCTTCCGGCAGATCAAGCGGGCCTTCGATCCGAGCGGGATTCTGAATCCGGGGGTCAAGCTCGATTTCGGCGCCGGCGAACCCCCGATCCGCTCCCTCAAAGTGGGCAGCGGCGCCGCGCCGATACCAGCCGACATCGCGGCTGGTCTCCGGCGCCTGGAACAGGGGGCCGGGTATGGTTCGTCCCGCCTTGACCTGGCGGACGATCCGCTTTGAACTGATCTTTCGTCCCGATCCCTGTTCCTCCCCCTACTGTCCCACCAAGGAGTTGCCGATGCGCCGTCTCGCCCTGCTATTGCCGTTAGTGATTGGCTGTGCCAAAGCTGAGGTCCCGAAGGACGAAGCCGCCACTGCGGCGCCTGCCGCCATGGCCGAGGCGGATATCGCGGGAACCTGGTCTGGGGAGTTCTATTCAGCCAGCGATTCGTTGTTGGGCCAGTGGACCCAGGTCTGTGCGGGAGGGACGTGCCGCGGTACGGTCGTTGGTCAGCCGGATACCGTGCTGTCGAACTATACCCTGTCGGCCGACAGCGCCGTCGGTGCCGTGGGGGCCATGAGCAACCCGGGTTTTCCGGGAATCAAGGTGACCGAGCAATGGGTGACCCGTCTGACGGGACCCGGCAAAATGATGGGAACCGGAATGTACATGCTGGCGGAACGGCCCGACTCCGTTCTACTTCGATTCCGCTTCACCGGCACCAAGGCCCCCTGATCTGAGTTATGCGGGCTTACCTTGATCTCCTGACGCTACTGCTCGAGCGCGGTCGGCCCAAAACCGACCGCACTGGCACCGGTACGCTGAGCGTGTTCGGCCACCAGATGCGGTTTGACCTGGCGGCCGGGTTTCCGCTGCTGACCACGAAGAAGGTCCACACCAAGTCGATCATCCATGAGCTGTTGTGGTTCCTGCGCGGGGACACCAATACCAAGTATCTGAAGGACCATGGCGTTTCGATTTGGGATGAGTGGGCCGATCCCGAGGGCAATCTGGGTCCTATATATGGGTATCAGTGGCGCTCCTGGCCGGCAGCCGGGGGCGGCACCCTCGATCAGATTGCCGAGGCTGTCCGCCAGGTTCGGGAAACCCCGGATTCCCGCCGGATCATCGTGAGCGCCTGGAACCCGGCCGACATCCCGAAGATGGCGCTCGCCCCCTGCCACGCATTGTTCCAATTCTATGTGGTCGATGGCCGGCTCAGTTGCCAACTCTACCAGCGGAGCGCCGACGTCTTCCTGGGCGTTCCGTTCAACATCGCCTCCTATGCCCTGCTCACCGCCATGATGGCCCAGGTCACCGGCCTCGTGCCCGGGGAGTTCATCCATACCTTCGGCGACGCCCACCTCTACAGCAACCACGTCGACCAAGCACGGCTCCAACTCACCCGCGACCCTCGCCCCCTCCCCACCCTCCGGCTCAACCCAAACATCACCTCGATCTTCGACTTCTCCTTCGAAGACATCGCCATCGAAGCCTACACCCCCCACCCCGCCATCCCCGCCCCGATCGCCATATGACCGCCGAGCGCCGAGCGCCGAGCGCCGAGCCCCGAGCCCCGAGAACATCCCTCGTCGCTGCCGTCGCCGAAAATCGAGTGATCGGCCGGGCCGGCGGACTACCCTGGCGCCTGCCCGATGATCTCAAGTTCTTCAAGCAGCTCACGACCGGCCACACGGTCATCATGGGGCGAAAGACCTTTGACGAGGTGAAGCGGCCGCTGCCGAACCGCCGGAATGTGGTGATCTCTCGGGACCCCTCGTTTCGCCCGGACGGCGTGACGGTAGTGCCGAGTCTCGAGGAAGCCTTGGCATTGGGGGCAACTGAGGACGAGGTCTTCGTGATTGGCGGAGGCGAGATCTATCGGTTAGCGCTGCCGGGAGCCGACCGGCTCTATCTCACGGTCGTTCACGCCTCGGTCGAAGGTGATACGTACTTCCCGGACTTCGATCGGACGGCTTGGACGCTCGACGATGAGGTCTTCCACCCCGCCGACGAGCGCCACCCGATGAGTTTTTCCTTCCGAACCTACTCCCGCGTCGGTTCGGCTACTTGATGCGAAGGGGTGCCGCTGCACCCGGTCTTGCACTTTGCCATGATTCGCCGACCAGCATCGCGATGGTTGCCGCAAACTGACTTTGGGTTCCGCTCTGACGTCTGAGGTCGTCGTTCGGAAGAATTTTCGGCCCCATCACCGCCATCCAGATCCGATCCGCGGGCAGCACGTCCACGCCGTGATCGGTCCAATCCCGCCCCGGACCCCGACCGTGATCGGTTGAGATCAACAAACTCGTCCGCCCTCGAGCGCCGGGCAGCGCCTGAGCCGCTTCCCAGAGTTGTCGAATGAAATGATCGGCTCGCAGGGCCGCATCGAGGTACCGATCGTACCGCCGTTCATGGGCCCACTCGTCGGTTTCACCAAGGAGAACCACCAGGACCCGGGGCTGTCGCGTGACGAGCGCGTCGAGGGCCGCCGCCATGGTCGGGGCGTCGAGCCGGACCCCGCCCCAGAAATTCGGCAGCCACTCGGCGAACCGGTTCGTGGCCCGTTGGTGGTCGGTGGTCGGAGTCTTGAACGGCGGGCCGTCTCCATTGACGGGCAGCCGGCTTCGCGCGGTGTTGAAGATGAACGGGAACACATCCCACGAGCCGTAGGCCTCGACCGATCCGCGAAACCCGGGGCGCCCCGCCAGCCACTCGAGCACCGTGACGTTGGGGTTTGGGGTCTTGTCGTTGCTGGTGATTCGCGGGTCCGGTGCCCCCGTGAAGAGCTCGTTGTATCCGGGGTACGAGAACCGCTGGTCGTTGGCCACTCGGAAACCGCTCCCGCTGGCCGAGTCACCGAGGAGGAGGCCCCGTTCGGCAACCATCGAGCTGAGGAACGGCATCACGGCTCGTCGCCGGCTGGCAGGATCGTCGCGCCAGAACCGCCGAACGGTCAACCCGGTGTCGGCCACGCCGCCGTCGGCGCCGGTCATCAGGCGTCGATCGGCTCCGCCGAAGATCTCTTGCCACCGCATGCCATCGAGTGTGACGACGATCACTCGATCCGCTGATCGCTGCGCCGTCGCCGGTGTGGCGGCGCTCAAAACCGAAAAGAGTGCCGCGATCAGTCCTCTCACCGTGATACTCTGGCGTTTTGCAGGCATCCAATCCTCCGCAACTCGATGTTGAATCTCGACTTTGGTCGACGAATTCGGGAAAAATGTATTGTGCGATGATAGCATGTTTCTTACTTTAGTAGTGCGTAGTCGCTTGCCACACCACGAAAGCCCTTTTGCAAGGAGAACTTTTGGCGGTCCGAATTGGGTTCGCGTTCAATCTCAAGCCTTCCACCCCGAGCGTCGAAGCTCCTGCTTCTCCGTCTCCGGCAGTTCCCCCAGCGCCGGCCAAGTTCTCGGCCCGTTCGCTCCGCTCCGACCTCCCGCAGCCCGATCTCTACGCTGAGTGGGACGAGCCCGAGACCATCGATGCGGTCGAAAAGGCCCTGTCAGGCCTGGGGAAGGTCATTCGGCTCGAGGCCGACGCTGATTTCCCTCGGAAGGTGATGGCGGCTCGCCCGGACTTCGTCTTCAATATCGCCGAAGGCCTCTACGGGGTGAATCGCGAGGCGCACGTCCCGTCGATCTGCGAGTTCCTCGGGATTCCCTACCACGCCTCCGATCCGCTGACCTTGAGCCTGTCTTTGCATAAGGGCCGGGCCAAAGAGGTGCTGGCGTATCATGGCGTGCCGACGGCTCCGTTCATCGTGGCCAACTCCCGGGCTGACGCCCGGAACGTCACCCTCCCGTTCCCGCTCTTCGCCAAGCCGGCGCTGGAGGGGTCGAGTAAGGGGATCACCACCCGGAGCCTCTGTGCCAATCGGGCCAAGCTGGTCTCGGTGGTCGGCGACCTCCTCGATGTCTACGAGGAACCGGTCCTGATCGAGACCTACTTGCCGGGGCAAGAGTTCACGGTGGCGATCATCGGGAACGGCCGCGAAGCCCGCTGCCTCCCGATCGTCGGGATGAAGTTCGATGAACTGCCGCTCAATGCCCCGCCGATCTATGGCTACGAAGCCAAGTGGCTCTGGGATACCCCGGATCGGCCGCTCGAACTGTTCGAGTGCCCGGCTCGGGTCGACAAGGAGCTGGCCCGGGACATCCGGAGCGTGGCCCTCTCGACCTACCGGATCTTGGGCTGCCGTGATTGGGCCCGGGTCGACGTCCGGTGCGATGCCGCCGGGCGCCCGATGGTCGTCGAGGTGAATCCGCTGCCCGGGATTCTGCCGAACCCGGCCGATAACTCGTGCTTCCCGAAGGCCGCCCGGGCCGCCGGGATGTCCTATGATACGCTGATCCAGACCGTGGCCGATATCGCCTGGCGCCGGATCAGCGGCAAGTCTCTCTTGGCCAAGGTGGCTGCTTGAGGATTGGAGTAGTCTACGACGCCGGCAGCGGCGACTGGGATCCGAAAGATGTCGCCGCGGTGCTTCTCAATGTCCGGACCGTGCAGAAGGCGCTCCGGGCCGGCGGCCATGTCACCACCTTGATCCCGGTTACCCTCGGCGACGTCCGCTGGCTCCAGAGGGTCCAGCGCTGCGATGCCATCTTCAATCTCTGCGAAGGGGTCAACGGGATTGCCCGGTATGAGGACTATGCCGTTGCCGCGCTTGATCTGACCCGGGTTCCGTTCACCGGCTGTAACTCGTGGACCGTCACGATCGCCCACCGGAAACACATTGCGAACACCCTGTTCGCCGCCTCCGGGGTGCCGGTCCCGCCGTTCGTACTGGCCAAGCGGGGCACCGTGCCGGACGGGCTGATGTTCCCGGTCATCGTCAAGCCGTCGGGTGAGGACGCCAGCGTCGGGATCGACTCGGGGTCGGTCTGCACCACCAAGAAGGCTCTCAAGGAGCGGTTGGCCAAGGTGGCGGGCCTTTGGGAGGACACCCTGGTCCAGGAGTATGTGCCGGGCCGGGAGGTCAATGTTGGTTTCGTCGGGTCCGAAATACTCCCGATTTCGGAGATCAACTTCCAGAAGATGCCGCCGGGGAGTTGGCCGATCGTGACCTACGCGGCCAAGTGGGATGACGGGAGCCCAGAAGATCTCGGGACCATCCCGATGTGTCCGGCGCCCTTAGGCCCCGTGTTAGCCGAGAAGGTCGCGTCGGTGGCCCGGTTGGCCTGGCAGGTCATCGGTTCGGAAATGGGTTATGGCCGGGTCGACATTCGGATTGCGCCGGACGGCGAGCCCTATGTGCTCGAGGTCAATCCCAATCCCGATATCTCGGTCGATGCCGGCCTGGCCCGGATGGCCCGGGTTCGCGGCTGGGACTACAACACGCTGATTCAAAAAGTCGTCGACGAAGCCCTCGATCGCGCCGAGCGTCGGCGGGTTGCCGAAGCGCAGTACCTCAAAGTCCCAGCCTGAGCCGTTCCGTGGCTCTGCCACGCCTTCGCGCCTTGACCCCCGACGATCGGACCCGGGTCGAGGCGATGACCCGGGCCGTCGGCCTGTTCTACGACCATGAGATCCCGGTAGCGCTTGAGGTCTTCGACGATTCGTTCGGCGACCCCGACTACGAGTCGGCCGGAGTGGAGGTCGATGGGGTGCTTGTGGGCTGGGCTTGTTGGGGCCCGACGCCGGCCAGTGAGGGCACCTTCGATCTCTATTGGATCGTCGTGGATCGGGGGCAACAGGGTTCGGGGCTTGGGTCTTTGCTTCTTGAAGAGATGGAACGACGGACCACCGGCCGGGCCCGGACATTCCTGGTGGAGACCTCCGGCCGGTCGGACTACGCGCCCACCCGCGCCTTCTACGAACGCCATGGCTTCCGGCAGGTGGCGGTGGAAGCCGGGCACTACGGTCCGGGGGATGACCTGGTGAGGTTCTCGAAAACCTATGCAAACTGACCCGGGGAGCGGCCAGGCAGGGGTCAGAGTACATTTATCCCATGAACCGGGTATCGGCGCTCTGGGTTCGCCTGATCGCACTGGGCCTGCTGGTAGCAATGGTGCTGCCGGTCTCGTTCGAGTTGCGCCTGCATCACCAAGATCAGGGCCAGCGCGGCGTTGCCCACGTCGAAGCCAAGGATTTCCAGCACCACTCCGATCAGTGCCTCGGAACTGCCGCCGTCAGCGACCAGACCCCGTTGCGGGTTCCGCCGCCGCCGATCTACACGGTTGGTCCCGAATCCGCGCCGCATCCGACCGGCGTTGACCAGCCGTTCGATGCCCGGCCGTTGCTCCTCCCTTCGTGCCGAGCCCCCCCTGCTCGGGTCGCCATCTAGCGATTGATCCAAGCCCAGCCGTCCGGCTGGGTCGCTATCCTCGAGATCACAGGAAGGAGCCCCCATGGACGTGCGGGCCTACAGTCTATTGATACTGGCCACCGTCGTGACCCCGGCGTACGGCCAAGACACGACCAAGACCGCTCCCCCGCCGATTCCGGCGCGGAGTGCCACCAATCCCCGGTTGTTGCCTGACGTCAGCATGGTCGGCGACTTGATTGGAGACTTTTCCCGCCGGGGCTCGACTCAGGAGGGCGGCCAGCGGTTTTCGGTGCGAGAGGTGGAACTCGCCATCCAATCCGCCGTTGATCCCTATTTCCGTGGCGATGTGTTCCTCGGCATCAACGACGAGGAAAAGATTTCGATCGAGCAGGCGTACCTCACGGCCACTGCACTTCCGGGCGGCCTCGAAGCTCGGTTCGGCCGGTTCCTGATGCCGTTTGGCAAGCAGAATCTGACCCACCGGCACGACCTCCACACCATCGAGTATCCCTGGGTCCTCCAGCGGTTCCTCGGGCCCGAGGGTCTCAAGGGTACCGGGATCTACCTCAGCAAGGTGTTCTCGCCACTTGGCTTCTATCAGGAACTCCAGGTGACGGCAACCGACCGGTTCGGGGAATTCGACGAGTCACTCCAAACCACGGAGCCGGTCAACACCAAACTCGCCAACCTCGGCTTTTCGGCCCGGCTTCGGAACTATGTCGATCTGACCAACCACGCCAACCTCGAGGTTTCCGCCAGTGCGATCACCGGCAAGCGGCCCGGTGAAGCGGTCGGTGTTCCTGGGGTCAACGCCGTGACCGCCCGCCAAAGCCTCATCGGCATCGATGCCACCTTTCGTTGGCGCCCGCTGAAACAAGGCCTCTACCGGTCGTTCATCCTCCAGGCGGAGATCCTCCGCCAGCTGAACGGCGGGGGCGACATCCCGGCGGGGTTGCCGGCGGCCCGTTACCTGGGCCCGACCGCGAACTTCACCGGCGGCTACCTGTACAGCCGGTATCAGCTCACTCGCCGGACGTTCCTCGGCGCCCGCTATGACTGGGTTGCCGATCCGGAGGCCGCCGGTGAGCGGCTTCGGGCGGCATCCGGGTATTGGCAATTTTTCCCCAGCGAATTCTCGAAAATCCTGATCGGCTATGAGCGGGTGACCCCTCCCGGCGAATCGGCCTACGGACGCATCATGGTCCAGGCCACGTTCGCCATGGGTCCCCACAAGCCGCACCCGTTCTGAGGGCCCTGGCCATGCGACGACTCCTGCTGACTGTTCCGCTGCTGCTGCTGGAGCTGACCGTTCCGGCGGCAGCGCAACTCAAAGTGGTGACCAGTACGTCCGACCTGTACGACATCGCCCGCCAGATTGGCGGCGCTCGGATCAAGATCAAACACATCAGCGAAGGCTACCAAGACCCCCACTTCGTCGAAGCCAAGCCGAGTTTCGTGCTCGACCTGCAAAAAGCCGATGTGTGGGCCTTTGTTGGCCTGGATTTGGAAATCGGGTGGATGCCCATCCTGCTCGATGGAGCTCGCAACCCGAAAATTCGTTTGGGCGGGACTGGTTACCTCGACGTGTCCAAGGCCATTGCCGTGCTGGACCTGCCGAGCGGGTCGGTCGATCGAAGCCAGGGGGACGTCCATGCGTTGGGGAATCCCCATTATTGGCTCGACCCCATCAACGGACGGCGAATTGCCGGGCTGTTCCGGGATAAGTTCTCGGAACTCGACCCCGCCGGGGCGGCTGGTTACGCCGCCAATCTTCTCAGGTTCGAGGGCGCGATTGACGCGGCGGCCAAGGGGTGGGCCGCCGATCTCGCGAGCCTCAAGGCCCGGCCGATCGTCGCCTGGCACACCAGCTGGCGCTATTTTGCCGAATATACCGGCGTCAACATCGTCGGGTTTGTCGAACCGAAGCCGGGGGTTCCGCCTTCGCCCTCGCATCTCACCGGTCTGATTCAGACCATCAAGCGGACCGGGGCCAAGGCCATCGTCTTGGAGCCGTACTACGATCGGAAAACGGCCGATTTCCTGGCCTCCAAAACCGGTGCAACGGTCGTCGTTCTGCCGCCATCGGTCGGCGGACAGAAGGGTCTCGACGACTACCTGGCTGTCATGACGTACAACATCCGGACGCTGGCGAAAGTGGTGCAATGAGCGACCTGGTTCGGTTCGACGGCGTCAGTCTCGGTTACGGGCGGAGTCCGGTGCTGACCGGCGTGACCTTCGCGGTGCCCGAGGGGGATTTTCTAGGTGTCGTCGGGCCGAATGGGTCGGGGAAGACCACGATCATTCGGGCGATGTTGGGTACTCTCCTGCCACTGGCGGGCACGGTTACCAAGACCGCGGGCCTCCGGTTCGGCTACGTCCCCCAGCGCGACCAAGTCGACTCGCTCTTCCCGCTGTCGGTCAACGATGTCGTCATCATGGGCCGGTACGACCGGATCCCGCTTGGGCGCCGGCCCGGTCCCGACGACCGCCGGGCGGCGCGTCAGGCCCTCGAGCAAGTCGGGGTTCCGCACTTGGCCGACCGGAACCTGTCCCGGCTTTCAGGAGGGCAGAAGCAACGGGTGCTCATCGCCCGGGCCCTGGTCGGCGATCCCAACGTGCTGGTCTTGGATGAGCCAACCAACGGGATGGATCTGGTATCCACGACCCAGATTCTCGGATTGGTGCGGGATCTGCACGACCAACGCGGCTTGACCGTGGTGATGGTCAGCCATGCCTTGAACGAGGTGGCCAACTACGTCCACCGGATCGGATTGGTGTTCGAGCAGAAACTCCGGCTCGGGACGGTCTCCGAGATCATCAATGAGGAGGTCTTGAGCCAGGTCTACGGGCTCCCCGTCGAGGTCCACACATTTGACGGGCACCGGGTCGTCGTCGCCCGCCGGCCCGCGGGGCCACCCAGCCATGTTTGAGACCATCGCGCTGTTTCGGGAGGCATTGTACGGCGCTCTGATTATCGGAGTCGGGTGCGCGGTGCTCGGCGTCTACGTCGTGCTACGCCGGATCGTGTTCGTGGGTGCCGCGCTCGCCCAGTTGTCTTCCGCCGGCATTGCCTTGGCCATCTGGCTCGGCGGCCTCGGTCTGTTCGGTACCAACCACGCCTATACCATTGGGATGTCGCTGGTGGTAACGCTGGGGGGTGCCCTCTTCTTCGGCGTTGGGGGCGGGCGGCGGTTCTTGCACCACGAAGCCGGGATCGGGGTGACCTACGCGGTGGCGGCCGCCTTGGGCATTCTCCTGATCGCCAAGGCCGCGAGCGGCGAAGCCCACGACATCTTCCTCCAGGGAAATATTCTCGGCATTACCCGCCACGAAACCATCGAGCTGCTGGCCGTCATCGGCCCGGTCCTGCTGCTGCACTTCGCGCTGGCCAAGGAGTTCACCTTCGTTTCCTTCGATCCGGAAACGGCCCAAACGTTGGGTTATCGGGTGACTCGGTGGAATCTGTTGCTCTATCTGACGATCGGCGTGGTGATTGCGTTCGCGATGCAGTCGGCGGGCGTCCTGTTGGTGTTCAACTTTCTGGTCCTGCCGGCGGTTACCGGGCTGCTGCTGGCCCGGTCGATGCACGGGGCATTCGGCTATTCGATCGCGTCGGCGGTCCTCGCGTCGGTGGTCGGATTTTCACTCTCGATTCCCTTGGACCTCCCAACCGGTCCGACGATCATCGCGATGTCGGGACTGGTGGCCCTCGTCGCTTGGTGGGTTCGGCGGACCAGGGGCGAGTAGCGCCGTGCTCGACGTGGACGCCGCCCCGGCCAAGCGCCAGTTCGAGAATCCACTCCCAACCGATCGTGGCGCGGAACGTCTTCATCGTCATCCCGAGGTAGCGGGCCACCCAACTGCGAAGCGTCCGCGCCTCCGTTCCCACCATATGGGCCATCTGCTCCACGGTCAACGCCGCGGTTTCGGTCTTGGCCCGTAACAGGCCATGGATCCGAATCCAGTCGTGTCGGCTGTAGTTGCCTTGGCGTCGCAGCCGGTACCGGACGGTCCGCTCCGCGTTCCCGCCGGTTTGACCGTGGCGCGGGCTCCAAATCTGGTCGAGGGTCTGGCCTAGGACCACTGAGTTGGTACGCCGGACCACGTAGGCCACGAAGTGCGCCGCCGTCGGCCGGGATCGGTTGGCCGCCGCTTTCGCGGCCGCCGCCGGGGTGATCCGGCTCGACGGATCGGAGGCCACGAGCACCGCCGGCTGGACCGGCAGCGACCAGATCGATTGGAGCACGGCCGCCGACACCGCGGCCGGCGCGATCGCGATACATGGAACGGTCCACGGCGCTCGCTCCAACAGCTCGGCGAGCTGCGGCGATAACCCCTGCTGGCCGTCGATCCGCACCACCGCAATCGAGCCAGGGGCCGGCAGTCTCCCGATCAACGCCACGAGGTCGCGGTAGGGTGGCTCGAGAATGGTGACACCGTTCGACGTCATGGCCCAGCCCGAAGAGGAGAAAGGGCTGAGAGAGTATCGCTTCTGTGGCGACCAGCAAGAGGGCCGTTTGGCCCCCCCGCAGCGCCGAGCGCCGAGTCAGCGGAAGAGCATGAGGGACCAGCTGACGAGAGAGACGCTCATCGAGGCAAGGGCGATGTCGCGGTGCCAATGGTTGGGTTTGCCGTAGGCGCGGATATTGTCGCCGGCGGCTGTTACATAGGTGAAGCCGGCGGCGGCGGCCAAGAACAGGGCGCCATGGACCAGTTTCTTGGTGCGTCCCTCAGGGTCTTTGCGACCCTCTACCAAGTTCCAGACCCCGGTCAGGGTGTTCATCCCAAAGACGACAACCGTGGCTCCGGCCAACGGGCCGTGAATGTCGCGAGTCCATTTCGGGGCTTGCTCCTTCTTGTTCCGGAGCTGGAAGCCGGTGTAGCCGGACCCGATGAAGAGCGGGACCATGGCCCAACTCAACGCCCGGTGAATCGCCACCCTCGTGTGGTACACGTCGCTGTACTCGATGCTGGGCGCCCGCCGCCGCCGGCCGGTGTCGGCCATGGCTTCGTACAGCTTCGTCATCTCCCAGCGAGGGGGCTCGAGGTAGGCCCGGGGCTCGAGGTCGAAAGCCACGTTCGCGGCGGCCGTTTGCAGCAGAAAACCGAGGGTTAGGGCGATCATAGTGGGAGGAAGTGGCAATCAGAGTGCCAGTCTCGCGATATGCAATTTATTGCACCAACCGGGGTTTCACCACGGATTTGAGCCCCGGTCGACCCCGCCCGTCCTATTCTATTAGGTCTATGAGAGGGGTCGTTCCGGATAGATGGCCGCCGCCGCCAAGAGCCCGGCAACCAGCGACACCGCCGTCAGCATCATGGTGAAGGCGGTATCGATTCCGGCCACCACCTGGCTTTCGAGCAATGCGGCGATACTGCGAAATCCGATACTTCCAGGAACCAGCGTCAAGAGTCCGGGCACCAGCGTAACGGCCGCGGGGCGGAGCGAGATCCGGTTGAACAGGTTGCTGCCGAGCCCGATGGCCAGGGCCCCGACGAAGACCCCGATGGCCGGACCGAGGAGGTCGCTTCCGAGCCGGGTAGCAACGAACGCCACCGCCCCGGCCCCCACGATCCACGCGAGATCCCGCCGGTCGGCCCGGAGCAGAATCGAAAAAGCAAACGCGCTCGCGATCAACGCCAGCCAATTGGTCCACGGTGGGGCGGCCATCGGGGCGGTCGTTGGAATCGGCCCGAACAGCGCGCCGGCCACCTTGCCGCCAAGGGCAACGCCAAACCCCATGCTAATGAAGGTCATGAAGGCGCCCGCCATTCGGGTGGTTCCGGCTGTCAGGTGGCCGTAGGCCAGCTCGGCGATGGCGGTGGTCAGCGTCAAACCAGGCACCAGGACAATCATCCCGGCCAACGTCGTGATCGGGACCGAGAAACCACCGAGTGCCACGCCGAGCGCGGCCACGCCGAACGAGCAGAGCGTGGCCGCCGCGAGCTCGAAGACCCGCCCGATGTTCGGAAGTCGTTGGGCAACGACCGACAGAACCCCAATAGCCAGTCCTGCCGCCGCGGCCATCAGGCACTCCCGGCCCCCGCCGCCAAGGAATCGCGCGCCGGCGGCCGAGGCCAGCATGTAGCCCAGGGCCGTTGTCACCGGCGTTGGCGCTGGCGGTGTCAACAGGCGACTGAGCTGTTCGGCGCCTTGGGCCGGGTCGAGGGTCCCCCCCAAAACCGCCCGGGCGATTTCAGTGACTCGAACCCACCGGCCGAGGTTGGTGGGCTGCGGCACCGTTCGGATCATGAAGGTCTGTTGGCTGGCGCCGCTCCCGAACGAAGCGAAGATCGACGTTGGCGTGGCGAAGTATTGAGCCACCACCCCGAGGCGGCCGGCGGCATCTTCGAGCGCACCCTCCAGTCGATGGGTGGCGGTGCCCGACGCATGGAGCGCCTTGGCGAGTTCGAGGAGGAATGCCCGCCGAAGATCGGTTTGCGCGGGGGTCATTGGCGGGGCAGATTGGGGCATGACAACTAAAGTAGCGCTGGTGACGGGGGCAACGGAGGGGATCGGGCGGGCGATTGCGACGCTGCTTGGCCGCTCGGGCTATGCGGTTGGCGTGACCGCGCGGACCGAGGCCAAGGTGGCGGCGCTGGTGGCCGAGCTGAACGCGGCGGGGATCCGGTCCGTCGGGGTGCCGGCCGATGTCGGCGACCCGGCCCAGGTCGATCGGGTCATTCTAGTGGTTACCGAGGGGTTGGGGCCGATCGACGTCCTGGTCAACAACGCCGGGATTGCGATCGCCAAGCCGTTCGTCGAGACAACTCTCGAAGATTGGGATCGGACTTTCCAAACCAACGTCCGGAGTCTCTACCTCCTGACCCATGCGGTGCTCCCCGGCATGAAGACCCGGGGTGAAGGTGACATCATCAACGTGGCGAGTCTGGCCGGCAAGAACGGGGTGGCCAACGCCGCGGCCTATTCAGCGTCCAAACATGCCATGATGGGATTCAGCCGGTCATTGATGCTCGAGGTCCGGCAATTCGGTGTCCGGGTGATCACGATCTGTCCGGGCAGCGTCGACACGCCGTTGATGCGGGAACAATCGGCGTTCAAAGTGAACTTCGACCGCATTCTCAAACCCGAGGACGTGGCGGCCACGGTGCTGGCCGCGCTCCAGTTGCCTCGGCGGGCCATGGTCAGTGAACTCGAAATCCGACCGTCCAATCCCTGAGCGTGGCCTGCTGGACCGGGGGTTCGAACCGTTTCCGCTGGCGGCTGCCGCGATCCTGTTGGGCTGGGTCGCGTTTGCCGTCGCCCAAATCGGCCATTGGTTCGCTTGGCCGATCGGAGTGGCGGG
>JANPEL010000440.1:0-9975 GCA_031431925.1 Gemmatimonadota bacterium
GCTGGCCCCGTAACCCCAAACCCGCTGCATCAGATCGTGCCGGCTGAGCACCGCACCTTCGGCCTCGGCCAACGCCCACAGCAAGTCGAATTCCTTCGGGCTCAACGCCACCTCCTCAAACCCGCGCCGCACCCGGCGGACTGCCGCGTCGATCTCGATCCGGCCAAACGTGACCAACGGGCCTCCCGCCCGCGCGGGACGGGCACGGTGCAGCAGGGCCTCGACCCGCGCCAACAGTTCGAGCACCCCGAAGGGCTTGGTGACGTAGTCGTCGGCCCCGAGCCGCAAGCCCCGGACCTTGTCCTCCTCTTGGCCCCGGGCGGTCAGGATCAAGACTGGGGTCGGATCGTGGCGAGCCCGAAGCATCCGGAGCACCTTGAGCCCGTCGAGCCCGGGAATCATCAGATCGAGAATCACGAGATCGAACCGGCTGTCCGCGAGTGTTGCCAGGGCCGCCGGCCCATCGCCGACCACCCGCACCTGATACCCCTCGATCTCCAGGTTGTTGCCGAGCCCAAAGGCGAGGTCGGCATCGTCTTCGACGACCAGAATGCTCGCGATCATCGGGGAAGCCTAACGACGAACCGCGCCCCCCGAGGCTCCACCGGTTCGACCCAACACGACCCATGGTGCAAGGTGACCAGGTCCCGCACCGTGGCGAGGCCGATCCCGGTCCCGGCCACGCCACCGCGCCGGGCCGCCGCCCCGCGCCAGAATCGGTGCCAGACCCGTTCCCGCTCGTCCGGCGGCACCCCGTCGCCTTGATCCAGCACCGCGAGTTCGATCGCCTCGGGAGCCTCCGTCAGCCGCACCGACACGGTCGATCCCCGCCCCCCATACTTGACGGCGTTGTCGAGCAAGTTGATCAGGATCTGGCGGTACCCGCTGACGTCAACGGCTGCCACTAAGCCCGTGGCCGTCTCGGCCGACAGACGAACCCCGCCCTTCGCGGCGAGCGACTGGAAATCTCCGACGATCTCTTGCGTGAGCGTCGCCAGGTCGACGGGTTCGAGCGTCAGGTGCAGTAACGCCCGCTCGGCCCGCGAGAAGTGGAGGAGGTTCTCGACCAGATGCTCCAGACGCCGGGCCTCTCGTTCAATCACCATCAGCGACCGTTCTCCCTCGTCCGAAGAACGGATTCGCCCCAACCGAAGCGTCTCCGCAAAGAGCCGGATCTGGGCCAACGGCGTCCGGAGTTCATGCGACGCGCCCGCCACGAAATCCTCACGCAATCGGGCCAGCCGGCGTTCCTGTCTCAATTGCCCCACCCCGGCCACGGCGAGGATGAGCGTCAAGCCAAGGACACCGAGGAAGAGCGGAAATCGCGAGCCGGGCAGGCCGCCGATCAGGAGGCCCGGCGCCAGGGCCCGGGCCACGGTGATTTCAACGGTGAGATCGCCATAGAGCGCCCCAAGGGATTGAGTGGCCCGAAAACCATCGGGGTCCGGCCGCCCTCGCGCTCCAATCATAGTGGCCCCCGACACCAACCTGACGGCCACCCCCGAGTCGAGACTCGCGCCCCGCGACAGCGACTTGGGAAGGAGGGGATCTCGGGCCAGAAACGCCTCGACCGCCGGCGACAGTCGCTCGATCGGGACGCCAAACGCCGCGCCGTCGCGGCGCGACGAGCGGAGCGGTGTGAAGACGATCAGCTCCCCGCCGCGCACGACGGTGCCGAAATAGGCCGATTCCGGCAACCCGAGGCTGGCGACCCTGAGGGCGTCCATCACCCCCACGTCCTGGTTCGCGGACTCACGCCAAGCATCCTCTGCCTGGCCGTCCGGCGCGATCCGAATGGCCCACGTGGTCCACCCGACCGCCTCGCGGGCCGGGCCGGTCAGCTCCGCCGCGATTCGATCCCGGGTGCGGAACGGCCGTTCGGCGATGGCCCCGAGGGGCGGGTAGAGCCGGCCCGCCAACGCGGTCCCGAGCCGGGTGGCGATGCCCTCGGCGCCAAGGCTGGCATAGTCGGTCAACACCCGCTCTGCGGCGGCGCGGTGATCCCGGGCGGTGAGATAGGCTTCGCCGGCAAGTAAGGTGGCCAACCCGGCAATCCCAAACAGCGCGGCGGCAACGAATCGGGTCCGGAACTCCATCGGTCGAAGCTAATCACCCCGGCTGGCCGGTCGCGGCCGGCTTGACCATTTCCTGACAGAAGCCTTGCGAAAACCCCAACCGAACCCGGGTCGCTCGCGGTATCATGGTACCCATGCATTCTTTTCGCTTCGTCACCGTTCTTGCCTGCCTCAGCGCGGCCATCGACCTCGCGGCCCAGGCGCCCCTCCGCACCGTGGCCAGCGCGGACCCGGCTCACTCCCTGCTCGATTTTACGGTTCGCTTGGTTGGGTTCAGCCGGATTCGAGGAACCTTTCGCGACTGGCGGGCCGACATCGCCGTCAACCCGCTCGACCCAGCCGATGGCTTCGTGGCCTTCGCCGCCGACGTCGGCTCGATCGCCACCCGGGAGGAAGAACGGGATCAACACCTTCGAACCCCCGATTTCTTCGACGCCGCCCGCTTTCCCCGGATCACCTTCGAGGGCCTGACCCAGTCCGGTTCCGGCAATCAACTCATCGTCGAGGGCGACCTGACGATCCGCGACAGCACTCGGCGGATCCGCTTCCCCGCCGAGCGGACGACGCCCGAAAGCCGCGACCCTTGGGGCAGTCAACGGACCGTGTTCACCGCCAAAGTCACCATCAACCGCCGCGACTTCGGGGTCGTGGGGCCTCGGTTCTGGAACCAAGCGATCGCCGACTCGGTCGTCATCGACATCGAACTGGCCGCCCGCCCATGGAATTACGCCACGGTGGGGTTTCGGGAAGCCGCTGTTTACGGCCCCATGATCGTCGCGGCCGCGGACTCGGGCCGGTTCGACACCGCCGTCCCCACGATTCGCCGGGCCATCGCCGAAGAACGGGACTCGACCCGGCTGCCAACCAACTGGGAAATCGAGGTGGTCACCGGACGCCTGATCCAACAGGGGAAGCTGCTCGAGGCGTTGACGGTCGCCGCGATGGTGGAGCCGACCGCCGAGAGGCGATGGGCCCGCTCCGGGCGCTCGAACCTTCAGGGCCGCAAAGGCGAGCTGCTCGTCCGTCTCGGCCGGGCGGCCGAGGCTCGTCCCGTCTTGGGGGCCGCCCTCGCGCTCGATCCCTCCAACACCAGCGCTAGAGCCTGGCGCTGGGTCGCGCTGTCCTCCCAAGGAAAGGCCACCCCATGAGCTACCCCTCCGCCGCCCCCGCTCGCTGCTTCGGTGGCGTCCTCGTCACGACCCTCCTGGCCGCCACCGGCGCGGCCCAGTCCCCCCGCAAGTTCCCGCCCGACTCCTTAGTCAACACCCTGGTGATCCCGCACGACACGCCGGTCACCCAAGTGATCGGCACCATGCGGAACTTCACCAGCAACCTCGGCGTCCGCTGCCCGTTCTGTCACGAGGGCGAAGAGGGCCAGCCCTTGACCAGCTTCGACTTCGCCTCCGACGCCAAGCGCACCAAACTGGTTGCCCGCCAGATGATGCGAATGGTCGCGGAGATCAATCGTCGACTGGACTCGTTGCCGGGACGCTCAACGCCGGGCCTCACGGTGACCTGCGGCACCTGTCACCGAGGGGTCAGCCGCCCCGTTCCCCTGTCCACGCTCCTGACCGACGTAGCCCAGACCTCCGGTGCGGACTCCGCGATCGCGACCTACCGGGCGTTGCGACAGCGCTACTATGGCGGCGACGCCTATGACTTCACTGAGCCCTCGCTCAACATCGCAGCCTTCCGGCTGGGCCGCGCCAAGCGGTTCGACGAAGCGCTCCGCCTCCTCGGCCTCAACGCCGAACTGTTCCCCAACTCCTCAGCGATGGAGGTCTTTCGGGGCAATATCCAGCTGATGCGGGGCGATACCACGGCCGCAGCCGCGGCCTTTCGGGAAGCCATCAAGCGTGACCCAAAGAACGAGGAAGCCATTGGTCGCCTCCGGTCCGTGGGCCGGCAACCGTAATCCGGTAGCCCGGGGGCGCCGCGACTTTCCAGGGCCGCCGGGGTGGGTTACTGTATAACCCGACTCTTTCCTGCGACCCCTCATGACGATCCGGATTGGCGACGACGCCCCCGACTTTACCGCCGACACCACCGCCGGCACCATCCACTTTCATGAGTGGATCGGCGACCAATGGGCCATCCTGTTCTCACACCCGAAAGATTTCACCCCGGTCTGCACCACCGAACTCGGCTCCATGGCCGGCCTCAAGCCGGAGTTCGATAAGCGGGGCTGCAAGATCTTGGGATTGAGCGCCGATCCCGTCGCCGACCACACCCGGTGGGTCGGCGACATTCAGGAAACCCAGGGGCACGCCGTCACCTACCCCCTGATCGGCGACCCCGATCTGACCGTGGCCAAGCTCTACGACATGATCCATCCCAATGCCACCGGCGGCACCCGAACCGCGGCCGACAACGCCCCGGTTCGCTCCGTCTTCGTGATCGGTCCGGACAAGAAGGTCAAGGCGATGATCGTCTACCCGATGAGCACCGGGCGAAACTTCAATGAAGTGCTCCGGCTCCTTGATTCACTCCAGCTCACGGCCAAACACACGGTGGCCACGCCGGCCAATTGGACCCCGGGCGGCGATGTCATCATCCCGATCTCGGTTTCGGATGACGCTGCCAAGGCGAAGTATCCCGAAGGATTCAAGACCCACAAGCCGTACTTGCGTACCGTCAAGCAGCCGAAATGAGCAGCCTGATCCTGGCGCTCTGCCTGGCCGTTTGCTCCGCGGCAAAGGACCCTGTCATGACCACGCACGCCACCGGCACCTTCGAGGTGAAACTGACCCCTCAGCCCATCGATGGTGAGCTGCTGAGCCGGATGACGATCGACAAGGTGTTCCGCGGCGATCTCGAGGGCACCAGCAAAGGCGAAATGCTGGCGGCCGGCACCGCCACCCAAGGGTCGGCTGGTTACGTCGCGATTGAGCGGGTCACCGGCACCCTGAACGGCCGCACCGGCACCTTCGCGCTCCAACACAGCGGCACCATGACGCGCGGAACCCCGACGCTGTCGGTGACCGTAGTCCCCGATTCCGGCACCGGCCAGTTGGTGGGGCTCACCGGCCAAATGAACATCATCATCGAAGGGAAGCAGCACTCCTACACTCTTGACTACTCCCTCGGCGGGATCTGACCAACCCGGGGAACGAATATCGACACCCATCCGGTTTCCCGCATGGCGTCCGAACTACTCCTCGAGGCGTTCGAGGCGTACGCCGATGCCTTCGCCCGCCGAACCCGGAGCGCCATCAGCCGGTTTGAAGCCCGTGACTGGACCGGACTTCAAGCGGACGCTGAAGCCCGGCTCCTCCTCTACCCCGACAGCGTGGCCCCGTTGGTCGCCGCGCTCGGCCGTCTCTCCCTCTGGCAGTCGCTCCCCCTGCAGGCGGTCCGACTCCGGTACGCTAGCCTGGTCCACCAGCGGCCCGACCGCGAGATCGCCGAAACGTTCTACAATTCCGCCATCCGCCGGCTCCACGGCACCACCGGTGTCGACGAGGCGGCCGAGTTCCTGGACCTTGGGCCACCAGAGTTTCCGGAGGCCTCCGCTACCCAGACCATCCAGTTCAGCGACGCGGCCGAGTTGGTGGCGGGTTTGATGCGGATGATCGAGTCGCTTGGCCTCTCGGGCTGGGCCGACCTCCGCCGCGACGCGACCCGGATGGCCGCCCGACTTCGCAAGGAGGTGCCGGGCCTGGCCGCCGGGGGCACGTTGACCTGGCTCCCGAGCCCGTTCATCCGCAATCGCCGAGCCTTCCTGATCGGCCGGATCCGCACTGCGGGCCACGAGGGCCCCCTCGTCGCGGCGGCTGTGGCGGGGATGGCGGGACTCGCCGTCGAGGCGCTGGTCCTGACCCCGGATGAAGCCAGCATCGTGTTCGGCTTTTCCCGAAGCCATTTCCTGGCCGACCTCCCGGACCCGCGGGCGGCCGTGGCCTTTCTGCAGTCACTCCTGCCGACCAAACGACTCGACGAGATCTACACGGTCATCGGCTACCATCGTCACGGCAAACGCGAGTTCTATCAGGGCCTCTACGGCCTGCTCCGGGATCCGGAGGTCCGGTTCGAACCAATCGAGGGTGTGCCCGGCATGGTCATGCTGGCCTTCGTCCTCAAACCGATGAATGCCGTCTTCAAGATCATCAAGGACCGGCCGGAACCGCCCAAGCAGGTCAGCCGCCGGGAGGTCATGACCAAGTACCAGTTCGTGTTCCTCACCGAGCACGGCGGCCGGCTCGCCGACACCCAGGAGTTCACCGGCCTCTCACTCCCCGACCAGGCCTTCACCGACAGCGTCCGGCGCGATCTCACCACCGCCCGGGAGACGGTCAAGCCGGTGGGCGATCGGTGGGTATTCAAACACCTCTATACCGAACGGCGGATGACCCCGCTCGACGTGTTTCTCCGGACCGCGCCGTCCGAGGCGGCAGAAGCGGCCATTGTCGATTTCGGCCGGGCCATCAAAGAGCTGGCGGGCATCAACATCTTCCCGGGCGACATGTTGGCCAAGAACTTCGGCGTGACCCGCCACGGCCGGGTCATTTTTTATGACTACGACGAGATCTGCTCGCTGACCGACTGTAGCTTCCGGCGCATCCCTGAAGCCACCAGGTTCGAGGACGAAATGGCCGCCGAACCCTGGTTCAGCGTTCGCGAGAGCGACGTGTTCCCCGAGGAATTCGAACGGTTCATCCGGTTCCCCGAGCCGCTGCACCGGATCTTCCGCCGCCACCATCGCGATCTGTTCACCGCCGAGTTCTGGAACGGGGTCCGAACCAGGGTGGCCGGCGGCGATATCACCGAGCCCGCACCCTACGGGCCGGAACACCTGCTACCCTAGGCCAGGACCGCCCCGCCGGGTATTTTGCCGCCCATGAATGAAGCCGCAACCCTCCTGGAGCGGACGATCGCCGCCACCGAATTCCTCGAAGCCATCATCGACAACCGAGCCCTGCTGGCCGAGGTGCCGGTCGAGGAGCGGGTCCGCCTCCTCAAGGCAGCCGGGATGGTTTCCCGGCCCGACGCCCTCGCCCGCCGCCGGGTGGTCAAGGCCGCCCGGGTCGACCGCCGGGCCGCGAAGGTGCACCGGATCGAGAGCGTCCTGGCTGAAACCGGCATTCGGAAACTCCGCCGCGAAACCGTGTTCACCACCCCGAACGTCTTTCCACCGTCCGACTTCGAACAGCAGGACGTTCCCGAGCCCGAGTTCCGCGAAGCGTCCGAGCCCCAGCACTGCTACATCTGCAAGCAGGATTTCTCGGCCATCCACCACTTCTACGATCAGATGTGCCCCGAGTGCGCCGAGATGAACTTCCGGAAACGCACCGAACTGGCCGACCTCACCGGGCGGGTGGCCCTGTTGACCGGCGGGCGGGTCAAGATCGGCTACCAAGCCGGCATCAAGTTGCTTCGCTGCGGCGCCCGGCTGATCGTTACCACCCGCTTCCCGCGGGACTCGGCCGCCCGGTACGCCCGCGAACCGGATTTCGGGGAATGGGGACACCGGCTCCAGATCTACGGGCTCGATCTCCGGCACACGCCGAGCGTCGAGGCGTTCTGCCATCAACTGATCACCACCGAGGACCGGCTCGATTTCATCATCAACAACGCCTGCCAAACCGTGCGGCGCCCGCCCGAGTTCTACGAGCACATGATGGAGGGCGAGGCCGCCTCGCTGGCCGGCATGCCCGAACCGGCTCGCAAGCTGTTAGGCGCCTACGAAGGCCTCCGTGGTTATCACATGCTGCCCGAGGCGAGCGCGGTGCCGGCGCCGCTCGGCCGGCCCCTGGCCGGGATCGCGGGTCTGACCCATTCGGCGGAGCTCTCCCAGGTCCGCCTCTTGCCCGAGGAACAGGCGGCCCAGCAGGCGCTGTTCCCGGTCGGCCGCCTCGACCAAGACCTCCAGCAGGTCGACCTTCGCGATCGGAACTCCTGGCGCCTGCTCATGGCGGAGGTGCCCTCGGTCGAGTTGCTCGAGGTCCAGTTGGTCAACGCCGTGGCGCCGTTCATTCTGAACGCCCGGCTCAAGCCGCTGATGCTCCGGACCGCCAACCGCGACAAGCACATCGTCAACGTGTCAGCGGTTGAAGGCCAGTTCTACCGGCGGTTCAAGACCACCCGGCACCCCCATACGAACATGGCCAAGGCCGCGCTCAACATGATGACCCGGACCTCGGCCACCGATTACCAGGCCGACGGGATCCACATGAACAGCGTCGACACCGGGTGGGTGACCGACGAAGACCCCGAGGAACTCGCGGCCCGGAAGGTGGCCGAGCACCGGTTCCATCCCCCGCTCGACATCGTCGACGGCGCGGCCCGGATCGTCGACCCGATCATTTCCGGAATCAACACGGGTGAACACATTTGGGGTAAGTTTCTGAAAGACTACGTCCCGACCGACTGGTAAGGAGCCGACCCATGACCAAGTCCGCCCAATCCCTGTTCTTCTTCGCGCTGTATCTGTTCGGCCTCGGCGCCATTCTCCTCGGCGCGCCCAACTGGCTCCTCGGGCTGTTCGATATCCCCCCAACCACCGAGGTCTGGATCCGGGTCGTCGGGATGTTGGTGCTGTTTCTCGGGGTCTATTACGTAAGCGCCGCCCGGGCCAACTTCCTGCCCATGCTCGAGGCGTCGGTCCGGGTCCGAGTGGCGGTACCACTCTTCTTCGGCGCCTTCGTCGCGCTGGGATGGGCTCCGTCGTCGTTGTTGCTATTCGGCGGCGTTGATCTCGCCGGCGCCGTCTGGACCTACCTCACGCTCCGGAGCGAACTCGGATCCACCGCGCCGAACGGCACACCGGCGTGAACCGCCGCCGGTTCCTGGGCCACACGGCGATGCTCGCCGCCCTCCCGCGGTCCCGCTTTGGCCGGCGGATCGCCCCGCTCCACGTGAACGGGGCCCGGCTGAACGACGCGCTGGCTCGGTTCGACGCCATCGGCCGGACCGCGGGCGGTATGAACCGCGTGGCCTACTCCGAGGCCGATCTGGCCGGACGGGCGTTCACCCTCGATCTCTTCCGGCAAGCGGGACTCACCCCCCGGCTCGATGCGGCGGGCAACATCCTCGCCCGGATCGAGGGCAGTGATCGGTCACTCCCGCCGATTCTGATCGGGTCGCATGTCGATTCGGTTACCGACGGAGGCAACTACGACGGCCCGGTCGGATCGTTTGGCGCCGTCGAAGTGGCTCGGAGTCTCCGCGAGCAAGCGGTCCGGCTCCGGCATCCGCTCGAAGTGGTGGTCTGGCAAAACGAAGAGGGCGGCACCATCGGGAGCAAGCTCGCCATCGGGGCTTTGGCGGCGGCCGACCTCGACAAAGTGGCCCGTTCCGGCAAGACCATCCGCGACGGGATCGGGATCATTGGCGGGCAGCTGTCGAAGTTGGCGGAGGCCGTCCGGGCTCCGGGGAGCGTGGCCTGCTACCTCGAACTGCACATCGAGCAGGGCGGCTTGCTCGAGAAGGCCGGACTCCAGATCGGCGTCGTTCAGGGCATCGTCGGCCTCCGCTGGATCGAGGTGACCATCGACGGGTTTGCCAACCACGCCGGCGCTACGCCAATGGACCAGCGCCACGACGCCATGCTCGCGGCCGCCAAGTTCACGGTGGCCGTCAACGACGCCGTCACCGCCGAACCCGGCCGCCAAGTGGCCACGGTGGGGCGCCTCACGGCTTCACCGAACACCACCAACGTGATTCCGGGGCGGGTGGTCCTGACCGTCGACCTCCGGGACCTCGACCCCGCCCGGCTCTCCCGGTTCTTCGCCGCCTTTGAGCAGCTCGGCCGCGACATCGGCGCCGCCACCGGTACGACGTTCGCCTTCAAGCACCTGGTGGACAGTGAACCCGCAATCGCCGATCCGCGGGTCATGCAGTGGATCGACGCGAGCGCCGCATCCCTCGGGCTCACCCGGCAGCCGATGCCGAGCGGGGCGGG
>JANPEL010000441.1:0-3622 GCA_031431925.1 Gemmatimonadota bacterium
GGGAGCGCCAGCAGCGGGACCAGCGCCAGGCCGGCCAGGGTTGGATTGACGGCAAACATGGCCGGAAGCAGAATGATGGCGCGGGTGATCGTGTCGATCACGTACATGAGCGCGGGACCGGCCACCATCCGGGCGGCCAAGAGGTCGTTGGTCGACCGGGCGATGAGATCGCCCATCGGGGTGCGATCGTAGTACGACGCCGGGAGGGCCATCAGTTTCGAAAACAGATCGTTCCGAAGGTCGAACTCGACCCGGCGGCTCACGCTGTTGAGCAATTGACGCATGCCGTATCGAAGGAGGCCGCCGAGCACCGCGGCCCCGACCAGCAGGAGGGCGGCCTGCCGGGCCTGCCGGACCGGGTCGGGCCCGTCCAACGCATCGATGCCCTGAGCCAGGAATTTGGGGGCCAGGGTATTCAGCAGGTTGGACCCGACAACGCAAGCTAGCCCGGCGGCGTAGGTGCCGGTGTATTTTCTGAGGTAGGGGCCAAGGGCCTTCAGTTCACGCATCTAGAGGAGGAGTGAGGCATGAGACCGATTCTGTTGCTGGTGGCGGCCGTGGCAGTGTGGCTGGCCGGTTGCGGCAAGAAAGACGGGGCAGGGGCCGCCGTGCAAGACTCGGCCGGCCGGGATCTCTCGCTCGCGCCGGTCGACTCCGGAGCGCCGTTGAACGATGTGGCCGCGGCGCCGGCCGAGAGTGCCGCGGTGACGCCGCCGCCCGTCGCTCCGCCCCAGGCGCCCCCTCCGCCGCCTCCGCCCAACCGGCCGCCCAATGCGTCACCAGCCAAACCGGCGTCGACCCCGCCGCCGGCCCCGAGCCCGGCACCGGATCCCGCCCCCCCGCCGGCTCCAGCCCCCGCGCCAGTTCCCCCGCCGGCCCCGGCGCTCGCCGCGGGGACCAACCTGGCGATGAGTGCCGCGATCGAGTTCTCGACCAAGACCCACAAGGTCGGCCAGAAGGTGGCGGCGACCGTATCGGCCGATGTGACCGACGCCGCCGGCCGGGTCGTCATCCCGGCCGGTGCGACGGTGACCATGACGATCGCCGAGTTGGTGGTGTCGGAGAACAAGGACGACCAAGGCAAAGTGGTCCTCAACGCCACCTCGGTGTCGTTCGGCGGCGCGAGCTATGATCTCGACGGGGTGACCACCGAGGTTGAGCATACCCTCAAGGGTCGCGGGGTTCAGGCCGGTGATGCCGCCAAGGTCGGCGCCGGCGCAGCGGCGGGTGCTATTGTAGGAAGGATCCTCGGTGGCAAGAAGAAGGGAACGGTCGTCGGTGGCGTTATCGGTGCCGCCGCGGGCACCGCCGTGGCCGTCAACTCCGCCGATCGCGACGTCGTCGTCTCGGTCGGGTCGAAGATCATCCTCAAGCTCGGATCGCTGTTCGAAGCCAAGAGCTAGGGCGTCCGCTTAGTGGCTCCCGGCCCCGCCGCCTCCGCGGCGGGGGTCGCTCGCGCCAAGCCAACCGGCGGCCGTTCGAATAATCGCCTCGACGTCTCCCATGTAGCCTCGGAGCAAGACTTTGTGGCCCATCGATTCGAGGGCCTGGATCGTCTCGGGCAAGAAGCCGTCGCGCTCGAGACTGATCTGGTCCGGAAGCGACTGGTGGTGCAGACGGGGCATGGCAAGGGCTTGGGCCAGCGACATGCCATGATCGATCACATTGGAAATGACGTGATACACCTGGGTGATGATCGTCGGGCCGCCCGGGGTGCCCACCACCATCAGGAGCCCCCCGTCCCGATCCAGCACGATGGTTGGTGTCATGGCGGAGAGCATTCGCTTCCCGGGCCGGATTCCGTTGGCCGCACCTTGGACCAGGCCATAATTGTTGGGCTTGCCGGGCGCGGTCGTGAAGTCGTCCATCTCGTCGTTGAGGAGAAAGCCGGCGCCCAGAACGGTCACGGCGCTGCCAAAGCTGTTGTTGAGGGTGGTCGTGACGCTGACGGCCGCGCCCTCGGTGTCGACGATGGAGTAGTGGGTGGTCGAGGGGCCGTCCTTGAGCATCCGGACCCCGCTGGTCGGGGTGGCGCGGGCCGGGTCGATTTCGGTCCGCCGCCGGTCGGCGTGGGCTTGGCTGGTCATCCGGGCAATCGGGTTTGTGACGAACGCCGGGTCGCCTAACGAGGCGTTCCGTTCCATGAACGCCCGTCGCATCGCTTCGGCCTCGCGGTGGAGGAGCGCCGGCGACCCGAATGCCGGCAGCGGGTCGAAGCCTTCCATGATGTTCATGATCAGCGCGAGGGTGACGCCGCCGGACGACACGGGCGGCATGGAGTAGACGGTGTGGCCCCGGTACTCGAACTTGAGTGGTTCGCGCCACACCGCGCGGTAGCCCGCCAAGTCCCGCGCGGTGATGATCCCCTTCCCGCGCCGCATCTCGGCCACGATCAGGCCGGCCACGCGGCCTCCGTAGAAGCCCCGCCGCCCCGAGTCCCGGATGGCGGTGAGCGTCGAGGCCAAGTCGGGCTGGGCCCAGGTCGTTCCGGGCATCGGCGCCCGGCCACCGGGAAGAAACTGGGCTGCCGACGCCGGGAACCGGGAGAGCCGGCTCGAGTCACCCGTGATCGATCGATGGCGGTACTCGTCGACCAGAAACCCGTTCTGCGCCAACCGAATGGCCGGTTCCACCAGCGCGGCCCACGGCAGTTGTCCGAACCGCCGATGGGCTTCGACGAGCCCCGCGACGGCGCCGGGTACCCCCGACGCCAGGTGGCCGGTCCAACTCCGGTCGGTTGGATTGCCATCCGGCCCGACGAACATCAACCGGGTCGAGCGGGCCGGGGCGGTTTCCCGGTAATCGAGCGAGAACACCGAGCCGTCCGGTTGTCGGATCAGCATGAACCCGCCGCCCCCGATGTTCCCGGCCTCGGGGTGAACCACGGCCAGCGCAAACCCGACCGCCACGGCCGCATCGACCGCGTTCCCGCCTTGTTCTATGATGTCTCGCCCGACTTGGCTGGCGAGCAGCGAACCGGAGACGACCATGGCGCGGGAGCCGACGACGGTTCGGATCGAGTCTCGGAGCGGCCACCCGGGATTCAGACCCTCCTGGGCGGGCAGGCTGGAGCCCCGGAAGAGCCAGAAACCGACCAAAACGATGCCGAGTCGCATTGCGGGAGCCTCGCGGGAGTTGCCATGGCTGCTGGGGACCAGTCTAAATTAACCAACTCCGTTCGAACGACGACATGGCCGAACCCGATCTGTCAGCACCGCCGCTCCGGCCCACCGAGCGACGCAACCCCCGCTCGGCCGATATCGATATCGCCGATCCGTTGACCCTGGTCGACATTATCAACGCGGAAGACGCCACCGTGCCCGGGCTCGTCGCCGCGTGCCGGAACGACATTGCCGCGGCGGTGACCTTGATCGAGGCGTCGTTTCGTCGGGGCGGCCGGCTCTTCTACGTCGGAGCCGGCACCAGCGGCCGGTTGGGCGTGCTCGACGCCTCGGAGTGTCCCCCGACGTTCGGGACGGTGCCGGCCCTGGTGGTCGGCATCATCGCAGGAGGCTCCGCGGCGTTGGTGAGCCCGGCGGAAGGCGCCGAGGATGACCTGGCGGCGGGCGCCGCGGCCATCGACACGCATGGGGTGTCAGACCGCGACACGGTCGTCGGCATC
>JANPEL010000442.1:0-3500 GCA_031431925.1 Gemmatimonadota bacterium
AACATCGCCGCGTCACCGGTCGGGAGCCGGACCAGCCGAACGCCAAGCCGGATCGGGGTCGCTGCCGAAGGACCGTCGGCGACCGCGGTCGGTTCGCCATCGAACTGGATTTGGTGAAAGACCGCCGGATCGACCAGCGGGTCGATCAACCCGAAGTCTTCGAACACCCCGCCCCCGTTCGAGGCGATCAACCGGCCATCCTTGTACAGCACCAGATTGGCATCGACCCGCTCGCTCAAGTCCTCGAGCGCCGCATCGAGGTTGACGCCGCCGGCCAAGGGCAGCGTGGCGCCCGGCGCCGCATCACGGAGGGTCTGTCCGATCACGAGGTCTCTCCGGCTTCGGCCGTCATTGGCCAGGCGAAGGATGTTGAGCAAAGCAAACCCGCCGGCCGGTACCAGAAAAAACCCGCCTAACGCAAACGCGATCCGGGTCCGGAACGTCCGCCATTCGGGCCACCACGCCGGGCGGTCCAGGCGGCCGGTCAACAGCCAACTCGCCAAGCCCACCAAGGCGAAGAGCACCAGCAGATCCGCCCCGACCAGGAGCGCGCCCCGCACGACCAGCCCGGCGGGCGCACCTAGATCCACCACCCCGCTCACGTCGCGGGCCCCGTCGCCCATCGCGACCGTCCGCGATCCCCGGGCGGTCCACCGTTCCCGGCGCCAGAGCGTGGCGCCCTCCCGGGGCTTTTCCGTCGAGCCGGTCGGGGCAATCGCCAGCCGGTACAGCGCCCGCGCGGACGGTGTCGGATCGAGCAGCCGCCCTAACCGGGCCTGAGGGACCAGGCTCGTTCGGGGCCCGAGCGCCACCGACATCACCGTCGCCGCGTCAACCCGGAGCAACGCCAGGTAATGCACCGCGGGGATCCGCTGCAACGGGAGGATGGCCCGGTCGAGGGTTGGCGACAGATCGCGAACCGAGCGACTCACCAGCGAATCCGGAAGATCCAGTTCATCCAGTTTGAGGAGCGCGAGCGGCAAGCCGGTGGTGGTCCAGAGCCCGAGCGACGCCGGGAACGCTTGCCGGGCCAGCGGTGACGACCGCCACAGCGCGAAGAGCTCCGACGTGTTCCGGGGCACCGCGCCCAGACCGACCTGCGCCCCGAAGGACTCCAGCAGCGGCACCGCGATCGGATCGGCCTTGGCTCCCAACCCCGCGAGATCGGCCCGCCCCGCTTGAACCCGTCCTTCCACCTCCGCCCCCCACACCATCAGCGCGGTGGCGCTGCCAACGGCGACCCCGACCCCGGCCACGGTCAGCCACCGCCGCCCGGGCCACACCACGAGGGCCAGGGCCCCGATCCAGAGAAACGGATACCAATCGGGCCACCCAAACCGGGCGTTCCAGATCACCAGGCCAAGCAGGGCCGTCGCCACGGCGGCCACCAACCCGACCACCGTTGGCCACCACCGCGACGACCCGTCCCGCCGCTCGGGCAGCAGCGCGGCCGCGACCAGGACGAGCGCGGCGGCCGCGAGAAAAATGGCCAGCTGCCACGTGACCCAACGATCCATCGGGACCCCGGCCGCCGGGATCTGAATCCCCCGACCGAGTCGGCTCACGACAAAAGGTGCCGCCAGCAGGAGCACCGCTGAGAAGGGCGCCCCCCACCAGGTCCGGATCCGAGCCCGGCCGAGTCCCACCAGGGCGAGCAACACCAGCACCAGACTCGAGAGGATCAGGGGCCCCGCAGCGGCCGAAATCGGCCCGAGCATCGGATGAAAAAATGTGGTCGAGGAGAACAGCGCGGGTACGTCGAGCGCGTCCCCCAATGGCGCCCACACCACCACCGCCGCCGGCAACAAAGCCAACAGGAATCGCGGCCACCCCGGCGCTGTCACCACCAGCGCCACCACGAGACCGAGCGCCGACACCAGCACCAACCGCACCACCGCCGAACGAAACGCCCGATGATAAGCAGTCGACTGCGTCGGGGGCCGAAGCTGCACACTGAACAAGAGCCGAGCCCCGCCATCGGCCATCGGCTCCAGGTAGTCGAAGACGTCGGAGGTATCGGGGGCCACCCCGGTCGGGAGGATCTCGACGCCGACACCCGAACGCGCCGCAAACCGCTGGGCCAAGCTCCGCGCTTGATCCGGCACGGTCGAGTCCGCGGCCAACAGCAACGAGGCCACGGCCGTCCGTCCGTTCGGGAGATGGCGCCGGGACTCAATGGCTGCGTAGTATGCTGAGGCGTTGAAATTGATCGAGTCGCCCTCGGCCTTGGGCGTCAAACGGTAGCGGCCGGCCCAGACCACCGGCGTGCCGTCGCTTTCGACGATGACGGCGCCGATTTCCAGCGGCTCGCGGGACACCACCCGAGCCAACCAGTCGAAGGCCTGTTCGCGGTCGACGGTGTCGAGCGTGGCGGCGTAACTTGAAACCCGTTCGACCTGGGCCCGGGCGAACTTGAGTTCCCGAAGCCACCGGTCGGCCGCCGACACCACCAGAGTTTCGCGAACCGAGTTCCACGCCCGGTCGATCCGGTCAATTTGGTATTGAGCCACCCCGAGGAGCAGCGCCTTGGCCACCAACACCAGAGCCAGCACCACCGACCCCAACCGGCCCCCGGCCCGGTTGAGTGCCACCACCAGCCACAGCAGAACGGCCGGAATGGCCACGAGCGGGCGAGGCGCGCGAATCCATTCCGCCAGGAGCAGTTCCCCGACGACCAGGAGCACCAGCCAGCCATGACGCCGGATCAGACCCCCGAACCCCGAGGACCCTTGCGCTTGACCGAGCTGACCTCGCTCCAGGCTCAACGACTCTTCAGCGTGAATCCCCGCCTCCTCGTACCGGTTGGCACCCTGCTCGTCCGCGGCTCCCACCTACCTCTGGGCGTCGGCACCCTGATCGTCGATCGCCTGGCCGACGATCTCTCGGCCCGCACTCGCACGGTTCGGGCCCCCGTCATCCCGTTCGGGGTCCACTCCTCCGCCGACCCCGATGACCCGGGCAGCGCCGGCCTCACCAGGAAGACCCTCCACCGCATGCTGAACGAACTTATTGCGGCGTGGGAGAACGAAGCAAAGATCCGGGAGATCGTCATTCTCTCCGCCCACGCCGGCGAGGCCCACAACGAGGCCTTGGGCACGATTCGTTCGGCCGGTCACATTACCCTGATCGACATCTACGGTCCCCAGCTCGATGACCTGACCGGAGGCCAAGACCCTGACACCGCAGTGCTCGCGTGGCTCGCGCCGACCCTCGGGTCGGCTCCGGTCGGCGGGCCGGCCGATCCCGCGCTTGGCGCCAAGATCTACCAGCGGTTGCTCGATCATGCCTTCGAGATCGTCGGGCCGAACCCCTAATCGCGATTCCGGGATTGCCGGTCCCAGGAACGGACCAAACCCAGCCATCGGCGACCCGCGCCATTCAGGTAAGCAATTCTCCGACAAGGAGTTAGATTTCCGTCGCTCGACGGCACGAACCGGGCGTTGAAACCTGGAATCCGACGGGGTCGGCCACTCCCTCTTTCAGGTCAGACGATGCCCAAT
>JANPEL010000443.1:0-31645 GCA_031431925.1 Gemmatimonadota bacterium
GCGGGTGTTGGGATTGGGAAAGGGCTGGGCCCGCCCAAGATCCCTGGCGCACCCCCGGCCGACCCTGCTCCCCCTCCTTGGGGCGATTCACCTCGGGAACTGCCCGACAGGACCGCGAACCCTTCGCGCCGCAACGCGCCGACCAGCGGCTGATCGAGGGTCACGAACGGTAGCGCCTTGCGCTCCCGCCGTTCATGCTGGAAAACCCCTGTCATGCGCCACGCCGGTCTTCAACTCGAAGGGTATCGAGCCACACCACCCATGGTGTTCGTGGCGAAACGGCGAGGCACGTCCCGGTTCGACATACGCGCGCCACCCGGTCGCAGGTCGGGGCGACGATGCGGTCGACCTGGATCTCCCGGCCGGACGGTGTGGTCACACGCCGCTTCCTCGTCAAGGCGGCGGGGAGCGTCGCGTCATACCGCTCGGCGAACTGACTGATAGACGCGGTGACCCGGCCGATCAGCGAGTCGGGCTCGGGCCGCCGACCTGCAAGACCACCGCAGCCCGAGTCGCCTCATCCGCCGCGAACATGTGCTCCACGCGGAGCGAGGCGAGGGTGATGTCCTGCGGCGTTCCGAACGTCGTAAACATGCTGAAGAACGCGAGCTCGCCAAACGGGGTGACGTACCGGGGTGTCAGCAGCGGGGCCTCCGGCCGCGACCACCCGGCCCCCCACTGGCCCGCCCCGAGCCGGGCCTCGAGAACCCTCGCGAACGCCTCGACCTTGGGACCGAGCAGCAGATACGCCAGCGCCTCGTGGCGAAGGTGCGCCAGCATCGGCGGGCCTACCTCCTCACCCGCCAGCCGGCGACTCAGGCGGGCTCTGCCCCCGACCCCCGGTAGCCCGCGTCAGCCGGTCTTGCACCGCTTCCCAGCCTTCGGACGATGGCGGTTGTTCAACCAGAAGGAGTTCGCAACCCCACGCATCGACGTCCCGGAGCCGGGCGTAGAGCTCCCGGCCGTAACTCACCGGATCGTCGGGCATGATGACCCACCGCCCATGTTCGAGAGGCGCCGTCGGCGCCCGCCGGGCCAGCACGGCGACCGGCTTCCCATCGGACCACAGTGACTGGCTAGCCAGCTCGGCCGCGGCATCGGCTACCAAGCGGAGCGGGGTATCCGGCACGTAGTGGGCCGCCAACCGGCCCGGGGCTCGGGGCGCCTCGGCTCCGCCGATCTCCGGAACCTCGCCGAGCAGTTCACCCAGTGTCCTCCGGGTGACGCCGCCCGGCCGCAAGACCCGCGGCAACTCCCCACTCAGGTCGAGAATGGTGGATTCGAGGCCGACCGGACAGGAGCCGCCATCGACAATGCAGTCCAGCGCGGTGCCGAACTCCGCCACGACATGGGCAGCCGACGTGGGACTGACCCGGCCGAACCGATTGGCCGAGGGGGCCGCGATGCCGCCCCCGAACGCTTCGAGCAGCGCCAGCGCCACCGGATGGCCCGGCACCCGAAGACCCACCGTATCCTGACCGCCGGTAACCAGGTCCGATACGCCCGGGCGGCGTTTGAGGATCAGGGTGAGCGGGCCGGGCCAGAACGTCGCAGCCAGCAGCCAAGCCACCTCCGGGATCTCCCGGGCCCAGCGTTCGATCTCGGCGGCGGCGGCCACATGCACGATGAGCGGGTGGTCGGCGGGGCGACCCTTGGCCGCAAAGATCCGAGCCACGGCCCGCTCGTTGGCCGCGTCGGCCCCCAGACCGTAGACGGTTTCCGTGGGAAAGGCCACCAGACCCCCGCGCCGCCAGACCTCGGCGGCCGCCTGAATCGCCGCGAGGTCGGGCCTTCGAGCCGGGTCGGTCACGTGGCGAGACCCCTGGTGGCGGCAACATGAAGACGCATCGAGGAAAGGTAATTCCGCGACCGAAGGGCCGGGCTCGGGTTGACGCGGTCCATCAGGATAGATTGGAGCGGGCCGGTCATCGAGCGGCAGCCAGGAACCCGGAGGGAGTCGTGCAACGCGGCCCATTGGCACCCGTCGTCCTCACCACCGCCATTCTCTCCTTCGTTCACGCCCCTGCCGCCCCCGGCCAAGCACCCGCGGAGGCCGGTGTCTACGCGATCGAGGGTGTCACGGTGGTTCCCATGACCTCCGACACGGTCCTCGAGAATCGCACCGTGATCGTTCGCGGCGGCCGGATCGCGGCGATCTGTCCCGCCGCCGACCGATGCCGTCCCGGCAACGCCGTCACGATTGACGGAAGCGGCAAGTTTCTGATCCCCGCACTCGCCGACATGCACAATCATTTCGGCGGGTTCGCATTCGACGGCCGGGACGAGACCCGGGTCCGGATGCGGAACCAAAACCTCCGGCAATACGTGATGTTCGGTGTCGCCTCGTGGGGCGTCATGGATGGGAACCCGCCGCTCTTTCGGGGAACCCGTTCGTTCAGCACGCCGGCCGCGGCGGCGGACTTCGTCCGGCAAACCGCGAGCAACGGCTCCGACTTGGTCAAAGTCTACTCGGCGCTGAGCCTCGAGGTGTTCGATGCGGTGATGAAGACGGCCAAAAAAGTCGGCCTCCCCGTGGCGGCCCATGTGCCCATGGCGGTTCCGCTCGACCATGCGCTCGACCAGGGACTGCGATCGATTGAACACCTGACGGGCTATGACGTCGCCTGCGCCGCCCCGGACGTGACCATGCACCCGGTAACCAAGGACATCTACCAGGGATGGGCTTGGTGTGCGCCGGCCAAGGTCAAGGCCCTGGCGGAACTGACCACCCGGCACGAGCCGCCGGCGACCAGGGAAAGTGGGAACATCCCACGGTCCCCAGCGGCATCGACTGGCTCTACAGGATCTACAGCCCCCGCGAACGGGCCGGGATCACCGGGACCCGCTCGGTCAGACTCGGACTCGTGAAGGCTCTGAGCGACGCCGGCGCCCCGCTGTTGATCGGCACGGACATCTCCGCGACGGGATACACGGTCCATCGCGAACTGGCGCTCTTCGTCGAGGCCGGCTTGACCCCCTACCAGGCGCTCAAGGCCGCCACCTCGGAACCGGCGCGCTATCTCGGCCTGGAGGGTGATTTTGGGATCGTCGCGCCGGGCGCGCGCGCCGACCTGGTACTGCTCGATGCGAATCCCCTCGCGGATATCACGAACACCCGAAAGATCCATGGCCTGATGATCCGGGGCGCCTGGTGGGCCCGGGAGATGATCGACGCCGAACTCGAAGCCCTCCAACACGAGTACGCGGAGGATGCGGCGGTGATTCGCCGGTGATCGGCGCAACCCGGCAGATCTGGAACCCCCATCGCACGAACATGCTGCGAGTCTCCGTTGCCCTGCTCGGCCTCTACGCCGCGCTCAAACTCGGCACAGAGTTTTGGCGACTGCTGTTCGACGAGAGCCCGACCAGCGCGATCGATTTGCGGATCCTGAACCACCAAACCCGCACTTGCCCGGGCCGGTGTCGCGACCGGTGCCGCTCGCCGCGTGGGGCTCGTCCCGCCAGCGCTCTGCCGCTGAGGAAGGCCGGCCGAGGGTTGGAGTTCGCCGGATACCGCGATACCCTATAGCACGTCCCGCTACTTTGGAGCCCCATGGAACCGATCCGACGCTCTCGCCGCTTTCCCTGGGCCGCCGCCGTGGCATTTGCCATCGCGGCACCGGGAACCCTGCCGGCCCAGACCCCGCCGAACCCCGTAGCGACCTACTTCGCAACCCAAGTGGACCGGGAGGAAATGCTCCGGATCCCGATGCGCGACGGGAAACGACTCAACGGATCGGTCTTCTTTCCCAAGAATCGGCCGCGGCAGAACCTTCCTACGATTCTGACCTTCTATCCCTATCTCATCAACCCCGCCTCGGCCGAAAACCAGCGATTCCTGGAGAACGGCTATGCGCTGGCGTACGTCAACGTCCGGGGGCGGTACTTTTCCGAGGGCGTCTACACCTATTTGGGCGGATCGGGCCCCGACTCGTATGACACGATCGACTGGCTCTCGAAGCAGCCGTGGTCCAACGGCCGGGTCGGGGCGTTAGGCTGTTCGTCGAGCGCCGAAGAGCAGCACAAGATGAATGCGATGCACCATCCGGCCTTCGCGGCCGCGGTGCCGCGCGGGTCGGGGGCCGGCATCGGCCGGGTCGGGCCCTACAACGAAATGGGCAACCACTATCGGGGCGGGGTGTTCCAGAACTTCTGGCTCTCCTGGTACCATGGGGCCGGGTACAAATACAAACCGTCGTTTCCGCCGGAACTCAGCCGGGAGGACATGCTCCGGATTGCCCAGTCGTGGAACCTCGAGCCCCAGACGATCCCCCGGGTCAGCTTCGACAGCGTCATCCATACCCTGCCCCTCGCCGCCATCCCCGGCCGAATCGGCTCGGCGCCGAGCGATCTCGACGCCTTCATGACCTGGCCGCTCAGCGATCCGAGGTGGCGCACCATCGAGTTCGGGTCCGAGGGCGACCGGAACGGCGCGCCGGCGCTCTATATCAATTCATGGTATGACGTGTCGACCGGGCCGAATCTGGCGATGTTCGAGTATCAGACCCGCCACGCCGCGACCGAGGTGGCGCGGAACAACACCTTCATGATCATCGCCCCGACCACCCACTGCCAAATGGGACGGGTCGAGGGCGAACATACCGTGATCGGCGAGCGGGACATGGGCGATGCCCGGTTCGACTACACCGGTTTCCTGGTCCGTTGGTACGACCGCTGGCTTAAGGGCATCGACAACGGGATCGAGAAGGAGCCCCGGGTCCGGGCGTTCGACATGGGCGCCAAGGCATGGCGGACCTTCGACACCTGGCCCCCGCGCGAGGCCACCCGGCAAACGTATTTCCTCACCAGCGACGGCGGGGCCAACACCGCGGCCGGCAATGGGCGCCTGACGTTGACCCGCCCGAACGCCACCGGCCTGGACCGATACATCTACGACCCGCTCCACCCCACCCCGAGCCTCGGCGGGCAGGTCTGCTGCTTCAACGCCGCCGTGCCGGGGTCGTTCGACCAGTCTCCGGTGCAGGCCCGGCCCGACGTGCTGGTCTACACTTCCCCGCCCCTCACGGCACCGGTCAACGTGACGGGGCCCGTGACGGTGACGCTGTACCTGTCGTCGGACGTCAAGGACACCGACCTCATGGTCAAGCTGGTCGACGTCGACCCCGACGGGCGGGCGTACAACCTCGACGAGCAGGCGCTCCGGGTCCGGTGGCGGCAGGGCTACGACGCCCCGGTGTTCATGGAGGCGGGCCAGGTCTACAAAGTGGAGATCCCGCCGCTGGTAACCAGCAACACCTTCCGGGCCGGGCATCGGATCCGGGTGGCGATCGCGAGCAGCGCGTTCCCGGTCTATGAACGGAACTTGAACACCGGCGGGCCCAACTACAACGAGAAAGCCCCGGTGGTGGCGCATAACGTCATCCATCACGGCCCGGCGCATCCGTCAGCGGTGGTGCTCTCAATAGTCCCGGCGGCCAACGCCAACGTGAAACGGTAATCCCCGATGCCACGCTTCCTCCGCACTGTCCTGGTGGCCCTGCTGCTCGCGCCCACCGCCGTCGTGGCCCAGCACGCGTTCAGCGAACCGGGCCGAACCTACGATGCCGCGGTGCCGACCCCCCGCGCCATTTTGGGCTATGACTTCGGCCAGCGGTTCACGACCCACCGCGCCATGACCCGGTACCTCGAACGCATCGCCGCCGCGTCCAAGCGGGTGACCGTCGATACGGTCGGTCATTCGTTCGAGGGCCGCGAGATGTTCCTGATCACGATCACATCGGAAGCGAACCAGGCTCGAATCCAGGCCATTCAGGCCGACGCGAAGCGGATTGCCGATCCGCGCGGCGGTTCGCCCGCGGAGTTGGCCGCCGCGGCAAAGCGACTGCCGTCGATCGTGTGGCTGGGCCATTCGGTCCACGGCGGCGAAGCGTCGGGGGTCGAAGCCGGCCTCGCGCTCCTCTACCAATTGGCCGCGGGGACCGACGCGGAGACCCGGATGGCGCTCGACAGCACGGTCGTGCTCATCGATCCGAGCCAGAATCCGGACGGCCGAGAACGGCACACCCATCAATTCGAGAGTTGGCGGAGCGCCCAAAGTTGGCCGAGCGATGGGCGGGCACTGAACAACTCGGGCGGGTGGCCGGGCGCGCGCGGCAGCCACTACGGCTTCGACCTCAACCGTGACTGGTTCATTCTGTCGCACCCGGAAACCCGGGGCCGGGTGGCCAACTTCCTCAAGTGGATGCCCCACGTGACCGTCGATCTCCACGAGCAGGGCTCCGACGCGAGCTTCTACTTTGCCCCGCCCCGCGAGCCCGACAACAAGAACAATCCGGCCCACCTGTTCAAGTGGTTCGACATCTTTGCCGCGGCGCACGGAGCGGCGTTCGACGTCCACGGCTGGTCCTACTTCCGGCGCGAGGGGTACGACTCGTTCTATCCGGGGTACGGTGAGGGCTGGCCGATGCTCACCGGGTCGGTCGGGATGTTGTTCGAATCGGGCTCGTCGTCGGGCGGCAACGTCAACCGGCAAGACGGCGCCCGGCGGACCCTCCATCAGGCCGCCTGGGAACACTTTGCCGCCGAATGGGCCACGGTCCGGACCTCGGCCCGCCGCCGCACGGAACTGGTGGGGGACTACGCCGCGGCGCGCCAAGGCGCGATCAGCCTTCACGCGCGGGGCCCGATGCGCGCCGTGGCGTTCGAACGCGACGGACAGGGCCGGGCCGACAGCCTGGCCGCCACCCTCCGGGCCAATGGCATCGACGTCCAGTCCCTAACGACCGACGCCGACTTCAAGGACGCGACGCCGTTCGGCGCGACGGCGCCGGCCGCGGCCACCCGCCTCTTGGCCGGGAGCTACGTGGTCGACTTTGCCCAGCCGCAGGGCCATCTGGCCAAGTCGATCCTCGAGCCGGAGGCCGAACTCGACTCGGCCTTCGTGAAGACCGAACTCGAAATCAGGCGGACCGGCCAGGGCGACCGGTTCTACGATCTCACCGCGTGGGCTTTGCCATACACCTACCGGCTCAAGGCGTGGACCCTTCGAACCCTGCCGGCCAACGTTGCCCCCGCGGGTGACGCCTTCCGGACCGCCGTACCCGCGCCGAGCCGGGCCCGGTACGGATACGCTTTCGCGCCGGGAAGCGAGGCGTCGATCCGCCTGCTCGCGTCGCTGTTGGCCGATTCGGTTCGGGTCTGGCACGCGCCCCGGTCGTTCACCTCGGGCGGAGCGTCGTTTCCGAACGGCGCCTTCGTGGTTCGGGTGGCGGCCAACGACAGTGCGGTCCACGAAACGGTGGCCCGGTTGGCCATGGCGGCGGGGGCCACGGTCCGTCCAATCGCGTCGGCCGGGGTGGACCAGGGCACCGACCTCGGTTCGAACTCGGTCAACCCGATCCCGCTCGCCAGGGTCGCGATCCTAACCGGGAGTCCGGTGTCCGGCGGGTCGTGGGGCTTCACCTGGTATGCGATGGATCAGCGAATCGGCTACCCGACCACCCTGCTCGACGCGGCCTCGATCGCCGGGAGGGCCCTCGATGGCTACACGGTGCTGATCATCCCGTCCGTCTTCGGCGGCGGACTCGACCAAGCGTTAGGCGAGGGTGGCCGGACCCAGTTGGGCGACTGGGTCCGCCGGGGCGGCGTGTTGATCACGATTGACGGATCGTCGGCGTGGCTGGCCCAGGAGGGCACCAAGCTGGCCCGGCTCCGGGTGCGGAGGGACTCGACCCGGGCCGACAGCGCCGGCGGCGCGCCGCTGCCCGCCCGGATGCCCGGCGTCATCGCTCGGGCCACGGTCGACACATTGTCGCCGTTGCTAGCCGGCACCACCGACGCCGAGATCCCCGTGTTTGCCAACTCGGACCGGATCTTCTCGGTGCCGAAGGATCTCCGCGCCGGGGAGGCCGTGATCCGGTTTGCGCCGGCCGCGCGGGTCCGCCTCGCGGGCTTCTATTGGCCCGAGGTGCCCGCCCGGCTCGGCGAGTCACCGTGGCTCTGGACCGAGTCGGTGGGACAAGGCCGGATCATCGCGTTTGCCCACGACCCGAACTACCGGGACCTCTTCCGTGGGCTGATGCCGATCTTCGCCAATGCGGTGTTCCTCGGCGGCACTTACTGATCTACTTTCGCGCTTTCCATGCCGCGAGTAGCTTGGCCTCCGCCTCCATCTGCTGGGCCATCGACGCCGTCTCCGCCGCCAGCGCGGGCGGGTGGCGGAGTCCCGACCGCATCCCGTTCCGCCGCTCCTCGGGCAGAGCGTTCCACCACGCGAGCGTCTCGCGGGCGGTCTCCTCGAACGGCCGGTAGGTAAGCCCCGCCGCTACCGACCGCGCGTTGCTGACCGTGTGGACCTGCGCGTAGGCGCCGGTGGGCCCGTTCCAGATCGGGAACTGCGCTTTCTGCTGCTCGAGCCACGCCGCGTCCACCCAGGTGAATGTCGCGGCGGAGGCGGTCACCGCCTTGAGGCGGTCGAGTACCTCGCTCATCGGCACCGGTTGGGCCGGCCCGACCGCGTTGAAGGTGCCCGTGGTGCGTTGCTCGATCAGGTGGACGACGAACCGGGCCAGGTCGCGGGCGTCGATGATCTCCATCGGGTAGGCGGGCTCTCCGGGCGCGAGTACCTCCCCGCCGGCCGCGACCCGGACCGGCCAATAGGTCCACCGGTCGGTGCTGTCTCCCGGGCCCACGATGTAGCCCGGCCTAACGATGATGGCGCCGGTCGGGAACGCCTCCTGGACCGCCTTCTCGCAGAGAACCTTGAGCGGCCCGTAGGTCTCCCCGGTGATTTCCTCGACGGTCGGGTCGGTGAGGGTGCCACCCGGGGCCTCCTCGGTGACGCCCGGCACGTCGAGCTTGGCGTAGGCCGAGACCGAAGAGATGAACAGGTACTGGCTGGCGGCGCCTTTGAGGAGGTTGGCCGAGTCGCGGACGTGTCGGGGGACGTAGCCGGAGGTGTCGATCACCGCGTCCCACTGATGACCCTTCAGTGCGTCGAGCTTGCCATCCCGGTCGCCGAGCAGGGTCTCGAGATCGGGAAACAGGTCGTCGTTGCTCTTGCCCCGATTGAACAGGGTGATGGTGTGGCCCCGTTCGCGGGCCCGGCGGACCATGTGGGGTCCGATGAATCCGGTGCCGCCGAGGACCAGGATCCGGAGCGGTTTGGGGGGCGCATCGGGCGCCGGTGGCTCACCTTTGGCGCAACCCTGGAGGCCGATCGCCAGGGCGCCCGCCGCGGCAGCGCCGGTCTTGATGAAATCACGTCGGGTGTGGCGCATGGTGAAGACTCCGTCAGGGTGGAGGTGATTGCTCTCGGATCCGGGTTCCGTTTGGGAACCCCTACGAAGGTACGGTAATATTATGGAGTCCGCAGGGTCACCCGCAACAATGGAGGATTGTCCATGGAACGCAAAACCGCCCACGACTTCGATCAGGAGTTGCTGATCCTGTTCGATGCCTACGTTCACGGTGGCATCGACCGGCGGACCTTCCTCGACCGGGCCGCGAAGTTCGCGGTCGGGGGCGTCACGGCGGTCATGCTGCTCGAACAATTGAGCCCGAAGTTCGCGGCGGCCCAGGTGGTGAAGCCGGCCGACCCCCGGATCGAGCCCGAGTATCTGGAGTACGACTCGCCCACCGGATCCGGGAAAATGCGAGGGTACTTCGTCCGCCCCGCCGGCGCGGCCGGCCGGCGGCCGGGTGTCCTGGTGATTCACGAGAACCGCGGGCTCAACCCGCATATCGAGGACATTGCCCGGCGCCTGGCCCTCGACGGCTTCGTGGCGTTCGCCCCCGACGCCCTGTTTCCCCTGGGCGGGTACCCGGGTGACGAGGACAAGGCCCGGGAGGCGTTCCGCCAACTCGACCAAGCCAAAACCCGGGAAGATTTCGTCGCGGCAGCCGGGTTCTTAAAGGCACGCCCGGAGTGCACGGGCCGGATCGGCGCGGTGGGCTTCTGCTATGGCGGCGGCATGGTGAACTTCCTCGCCACTCGACTCGGAACCGACCTCTTGGCCGGGGTCCCGTTCTATGGCTCTTCCCCGAACTTGGAGGACGTACCGAAGATCCGGGCGCCCCTGATGGTGCAATCGGCTGAGGCGGATCCCCGGATCAACGAGAGTTGGCCCGGCTTCGAGCAGGCGTTGAAAGCGGCCAACGTGGCGTACGAGCGGCATCTGTATCCGGGCACCCAGCACGGCTTCAACAACGACACCACGCCGCGATTCGACGCGGCGGCGGCGAAGCTGGCGTGGGAGCGGACGATCGCGTTCTTCAACCGGTACCTGGCGGCACCGTGACCGCCAGCAAGCGGTCCGCTACCAAAGCGGCATCATCTTCGTCTTCGGACCGCTCAGCAGTGCGACCCGACATCCGGACGATTGGCCGGTTGAGCCCAGGGTGAGCCGCCTACGTCGGGCAGCAGAGCTGCTTTCGGATCTCGTCCAGAAGCGGCTCGGCGTCGTAGGGTTTCTCGAACAGGGCGTTTGCGCCCGCGTTCATGGCCTCGCTCCGGCGAGTCTCATCGGGGGTGCCGGTGAGGACGATGACGGGCACCAGATTGGTCTTGCTGGAGAGCCGAAGGGAGCGGAGGACCGAGAGGCCCCCGCCAGCCGGCATCGCGAGGTCGAGGATGACCAAATCGGGCATGGTACGGCGAGCGGCATGGAGCCCCGTCACCGCATCGCCGGCAAGCTGGGGCTCGAATCCGGCTGAACGGAGCCGGGCGCAGAGCAACCGCCCGATGTCGCCATCGTCTTCGATGACCAGGATGCGCGGTGTCATGGATTCCTCTCTGAAGTGGTGTGCAGCAACAACCGTTGCAGCCTCCGGAAGAAGTCAGTGAACTCGAACGGTTTAATGACGATATCGTCGGCGGTGAGCACGGGACTGGGCTCATCACCAATCGACTGGGAGGTCGCGGTGACGAGGATGACCGGGGTCCCCCGGAGCTCGGGATCGGCCTTGATCAGGCGGCAGACCTCCCCCCCGTTCATACCCGGCATCCGGAAGTCGAGAATGACCGCAGCCGGCCGGTGGCGCCGGACCAACTCGAGCGCGGTAGTCCCATTGTCGGCCTCCAGCACCTCGAATCCGTTCCGGACCAACCGGGCCCGGAGCAACTTCCGGAGATCGGGTTCGTCGTCTGCCAGAACGATGCGGGGGACCATGAGCGCCTCACCGGCCCAACGGCAACGTGAAGAAGAACGTGGCGCCCCGACCGAACTCGGAGCGAACGCCAATCCGGCCGCCATGTCCCGTCACGATCTTGCGCGAGATTGCCAGACCGAGACCGGTGCCGCTCTTGGCCGATTCAGCACTCTGCGATAGCTGGCTGAAGCTCTCGAACAGCTTGGCCTGATCCTCGAGGCGGATGCCGGGACCTTGATCCCGGACCGAGATTTCAACGTCGCCGCCCTGCGCCGTCCCGCGAAGCGTGATCGTTCCCGTCGCCGTGAACTTGACGGCGTTGTTGCAGAATTTGGCCAGGACTTGATCAATCATGTCCCGATCGCAGGAAATGAGCGGCAAGGCCGGGTCGAGCTCGATATCAAACAGCAGTCCTTTCCGCGCCGCAACAGCTGAGAACGTGGCCACTACGTTCTCGAGCAGCTGGCCGAGATGGTGGGGGACGATCCGGAACTCCATCCGGCCCGCGTCGAACTTCTGATAGTCCAGCACATCGTGGATCAGACGGCTGAGGCGGTCAATGTTACGCTTCGCCGTTCCGAGACAGTCGGCCTGGTCCTCGTTGAGTTCCCCCATCGTTCGATCAAGGACGATGTCGACCCCTTCCTTGATGGCGGTCAAGGGCGTCCGAAGTTCATGGGAAACCATCGAGGCGAACTCGGTCTTGACGCGGGACGCTTCCTCCATGGCTCGCTGAGCGTCGCGGCGCCCCGTGATGTCGAGGATCGACCCGAGGTAGCCTCGAAGTTCACCTCGCTGGTCGATCTTTCGGGCCGATCGGCCCTCGACCCAGGTCACGCCACCGGCGGGGCCCTGAAACCGGTAGTCGAGCCGGAAATCCCGACGCTCCCGAACCGATGCCTCCCACCCCTCGAACACCATTCGCCGATCCTCGGGATGGATGGCCTGAGTCCATCCAGAGCCCAGGGCCTGACCGAGCGACATCCCGGCGATCCGGAGCCAGTGCCGGTTGGCGAAGAGACAGCGACCGTCGATGTCGGTCTCGAAGATCCCGACTGGAGCTTCATCCGCGAGCGCATAGAACCGCTCCTCGCTCGCGCGGAGTTGCGCGGTCAGCGCCTCCGCCGCCGTCAAACTGGAAGCCAGGGCCTGGAGGGAGCGGCGCAATTCCAACTGGGTAGTGACCTGGAGCCCAAGGACGCGAAGCGCCTCGAGTTGGTCGGGATCGAGGTCCCGCGGCCTTCGATCGAGGACACAAAGGGTTCCGAGGCCGTAGCCCTCCGAATTGGTCAGGGGCTGGCCGGCGTAAAAGCGGATGTGAGGGTTCTCGGTGACCAGGGGGTTGGTCGCGAAACGTTCGTCCCGCGTCGCGTCGGGCACCACCAATGGATCGGTGTGGTGAATCGCATAGGCGCAGAAGGCGAGGTCGCGCCGAGTCTCAGCGACGTCGAGCCCAACCCGGGACTTAAACCATTGCCGGTGGCCATCGATCAAACTCACCAACGCGATCGGGGTCCCACAGATTCGGGCCGCCAACCGCGTGAGCTCGTCGAACGCCGCCTCCGGAGGGGTATCGAGTACCTCATACGCCCGCAAGGCTTCCAGTCGCCCAGTTTCGTTCGCCGGAAGCGGCGGAGATCTCAATACCATCGATGAATTGGTCATCCGCTCCCCGTTCGGTCGAACCCCGCGACGGTGAGGAGTATCGACCGACGGGGGGTCGGGCTTGAGGCGGACCGTGCGACGGTGCCCGGCCAAACGATTCCTTCCGGGCCCTGGTGCAAAGGGTGCGCTGGCACGACGGCGGCGCTCCATTACCCGCACATTCTGCTGCTGTTCGATTCGGGTACCGCGAACGGCGCGCCTCGTCTTCTCGCGCGGGTGGCACAAAACCCGCGACGGCCGGGATCGGTACTCGTGGAGCTTCAAGGCGTTCGCCCGCGACTTCGGCCTGATCGCGAGGCTCGCTCGCGTCGCCGAACTCGACGACCAGGTGGAGGCATGCCGACGGGTGTTCGCCAGCAACACCCGGTGGACCGTCCTCGAGGAAGGCGAGAGCCAGGGGCCTCACCCGCCGCGTGGACTTCGCCCTGTTCATGGTGGCGGCACTCGAAAACGACGACCTGGTCCATGAGGCCCCGGCGATCGTCGGCCGCCAAATACCCTCAGCGCTCAATATGCGCTGGAGCCCCGAGGTCGGGTCGGAACCCGGTCTCAGGTTGGAGCCCCCGGGGTCGCCGGTCGGCGAACGACGGACAGGACGATCGACCCGGCCAGGATCCCGACGATGACCGCGAGCGAAATCCCGATCGGCAGGTGATACCAGTGGCCCGCGATCATCTTGAGTCCGACAAACCCGAGGATCAACCCAACGCCCGGCTTGAGATAGACGAACTTATCGAGCGCGTCGGCCAAGACGAAGAACAGTGCCCGGAGCCCCAGGATCGCGAACATGTTTGACGTGTAGACGATGAAGGGATCCCGAGTGATCGCGAAGACCGCCGGAATGCTGTCGATCGCGAACACGAGATCGGTCCACTCGACGACGAACACCACCAGGAGCAGCGGCGTCGCCTGCCACCCGGCCCTGGATTTGACAAAGAACGAGGTGCCCTCGTACGCGCCGGACATCGGCACCAGCCGGCGGAACAGGCGGACCAGCGGGTTCTTCTCCGGCTCGATCCGTTGCTCGGAGGTCTGGAACATCTTGACCGCGGTGAGGACGAGGATCACCCCCATCACGACGAACAGCCACTCGAACCGCCCCAGGATCACCGTGCCGGCCACGACCATGATCGCCCGCATGACCGCGGCGCCGACGATGCCCCAGTTGAGGACCTTCGGACGCGCTTCGGCCGGCACCGCGAAGTACTGAAAGATCAAGATGAACACGAACAGATTGTCGACCGAGAGAGACAACTCGACCAGATACCCGGCGTAATACTCGAGCGCCGTGGTCGGGCCGCGGCTCCACCACACAAACCCGCCGAAGCTGAGCGCCGTGGCGATCACCACGGCGCTCCATCGGGTCGCTTCCCGGATCGAAAGGGCGGCGGCGCGGCGCTTGAAGAGGACGATGTCGGCCGCGATCAGGAGGGCCGACACCAACGCGAAGACGATCCAGCCAATGCTGTCGGTCGACATCAGGTACCGGCCATCCGAAAAGGGGTGCCACAAAAAAACGGGACCTCGTCACCCGACGGTCTCGCTGGACAGGCTGATCCGACCAATTATGGGGACCAGTCTAGTCGGACTTAGCCGAGGGGTCAACGAGGCGGGTAAAACTGAGGTGCAGGGGGAGCCACTCGGCTTTGACCTTGCGGATACCGGCCTCCGCGGCCACGGTCCCGTCTGACCTGATGGCTTCGCACAAGGTCCGCTCGACGACCGCCTCGATCCGCCCTACCTCCGCCGCGTCCCATCCGATGCAGTTGCAGTGGGGTGCCTGTTCCCGGCGCGCCCGAACACGCCAACCGCAGGGAGGGCACCCTCTTAGGAGTGAGTGTCCCTCAGCCGAACGAGCGATATCGCCGGGAGGGGGTGACCCCCAATTTGAGGGCGGAGGAGGATATGTTGTTAATACGTCACCGACAGATACCCGCCGGAAATCGTGGTTGGCGTCACGGCGGAAATTTCCTCAAGGACTCGCTGATCCGATGGCGGGCCCGTGGGCCGGGCCGACCGCTTCGAGGACGCCGCCGGGTTCGCCGGCTTCGAGGCGCTGCCGTCCTCGCGCTGGCTCCGTTCGTGCTCCTGATTCTCCTGTTGATCGCCCTTGGGTACCGGCTCTATTTCGACCAACGCGACCTGCCGGACCACGAGTCGTTCATTCGATTCGAGGTGCCCACCACCGGTCAGGTCTTCGACGCCAGGGGGAAGGTCCTGATCGCTCTGGCGGTCGAACACCGACAGATGGTTTCCTATGAGGACGTACCAGTCATCCTGCGCCAGGCGATTTTGGCCGCCGAGGACAAGAATTTCTTCTCCCACTCCGGCATTGATTTCAGCGTTCTGCCTCGGGTGTTTCAGAAAACCGCGGCCCATTCCGTGGACACCTGGAGGAACGGAGACGAGGGCTTCCGGCTCCGGCTCGCTCAGGGCGGATCAACGCTGACGCAGCAACTCGTCCGCGGTTTTTTTCTCGGGGCGCGGATGCGGCATGAGAACGACGACACGCTCTTCCGTCGCGGCCTCGCCCCGGGATTCCTGGCGGCGGCGCTGGGAGCACCGACGGCGAACAAGCTCCTTCGGAAGCTCGAAGAGGCACGTTTGGCGCTCTGGGTCGAGCGGGAAATGGAGCGGCACTACGGATCGAGAGACCGAGCGAAACAGGAAATCTTTGCCCGGTACGCCAGCTACATCTATTTGGGCAACGGGAGGTACGGCTTCGCGGCCGCGTCGACCTACTACTTCGACAAGCCTCTGGCGAGCTACACCCCGGAAGACGCCGACCAGGCAGCGCTGCTCGCGGGGATCAGCAAGTCCCCCCGCGACTACGCTCCGGTCGGAGGCGACCCGCGGCCGCTCCGTCGCCGAAATGCGATCCTGGCCCTGATGGCACGCAACGGCTACGTCCCCCTCGATCTTGCCCGTCGGAGCCAAGCCAAACCGGTTCAGGTCGTGGCGGTGACTCCGGGCAGGACCCTGGCCCCCGCCGTGATCGCGCACGTCATCGACGAGTTGAAGCAGCACGGGGGTGACCGGTTCCGGCTCGACGATCTCTTTCGAGGAAGGATCTCGATCCACACCACTGTGGACGAGCGAGTCCAGGTCGTCGTCAACGAAGCCCTGGAGAACGGCCTCGCCACCTACGAGCGGCGGCACCCGGCGGCCGGAGGCGAAATCCAAGGCTCAGTGGTGGTGCTCCGCAACTCGGACGCGGCGATCTTGGCCGAGGCCGGCGGGCGGCAGGTGTACCGAAACCGGCCTAACGTCTATTCCGACTTCAACCGCGCCACCGGGGCGATGCGACAACCTGGTTCCGCCTGGAAGCCGCTCGTGTACTTGGCGGCGTTCCGCGAGGACATCGACCTCGATACGCCGGTACCCGACGAGCCGATCTCGGTACCCGGTGGCCCCGATGGCGTCACAAAATGGATCGTCAACTACGACCATCGGTTCAAAGGCCAAATCCCGGCCCGCCAAGCCCTGGCCGAGTCCCGCAATACGGTGGCGGTCTGGCTGACGCGCCGGATCGGCCTGGATCGGGTCATTGGGATGGCCCGAGAAATGGGGATTCGCTCCCCGGTGCAGCCATTCATCAGCACGGCGCTCGGGGCGTCGGAGGTGCGCTTAGTGGAGCTTGCGAGCGTCTATCGCGCCATGGCGTCGGGGATCCTGGCCGAGCCCCACGTCATCGATCGGGTGACCGATGCCTCTGGAAGCGAAGTGTACCGGGTGGCGGCGCCGGCGGGGGAGGTCAGCTCCGCCGGACTTTACGAGATCCAGGATGGCCTCCGTGGGGTGATCCGAATTCCTGGCGGAACGGCGAACGCCCTCAACCGACAGGACTTCCCGATCCCAGTCATGGGCAAGACCGGCACGACCAACGACTTCCGCGACGCGCTGTTCGTCGGGTCCACCTACGGGGTCCTCGGAATCACGGTGGCCGTCCGGATCGGGTTCGACAACAATCGAACCCTCGGAGCCCAAGAAACCGGGGGCCGGGCGGCCCTTCCGATCTTCCGCGAAATCATGCTCCGGCTCTACCAGAACCAGGTGGTGGGTCCGGTCCCGGCGTTTCCGTGGGTGATCGAGGAAGACATCGATGGCTACCTGGCAACCGCGGCGACGCGGGCGGCCGTGGCCGTGCCGACGTCGATCGGTGCCGCCGTCGCGGCGGAGCCACCCGACTCTGGACGACCTTTGTAGGGGATCCAACGAACGGCGACCCCGGAGGGGCAGACACCTCCCCTTGCGTTATCTTGAGTCAAGACCATCCGGGAGTCCTCTTCATGATCCGCCGCTTCATGCCGTCGGCGCTGGCCGCCGTCGGTTTCGTCACGCCGGTTGCCGCCCAAGACAAGCCCGCCGACAAACCAGCTGACAAGACCTGGGACGTGACCCTGGCCCGGGGGAAGACCCGCGACATCGACTTCACCACCTCCGAGGGCACCTGGATGACGGTGGATGCGAGCCCCGACGGGTCCTGGGTGGTCTTCGATCTACTCGGGCACCTCTACCGGATGCCGGCCACGGGCGGCGAGGCCACGGTCCTGACCCAGAACACCGGCGTCGCGGTCAATTACCAACCTCGGCTCTCGCCGGACGGGTCGTTGATTGCGTTCATCAGTGACCGGAAGGGCCAGAACAATCTCTGGGTCATGAACCCCGACGGCGCGAACCCCCGGGCGATCTACACCGACCCCGCCCTGCAAGCAGCCCAGCCGGCGTGGTCGCCCGACGGGCAATACCTCTATGTCCAACGGCCCGGCTCGCAGAGCGGCCCCGGCGGAATCTGGATGTACCACAAGGACGGCGGCGCCGGGGTCGAAATCCTCTCGGCGAAAGCCCAGCCGGGCGCCTCGTGGCCGGCGCCGTCCGCCGACGGGCGCTACCTCTATTTCCAAGTCTTCACCGGCGCCGGGATGGGTGAATACCCCGGGCGCGCCGACTTCCTTTCCGGCGCGGCCCAGGTCCGGCGGCTCGACCTGAGGACCGGCGAGATCGCCGCGATCTCGTCCGGCGAACAAAACCAGCAAGTCCAGTCCTCGAGCGGCGGCATGGCGGCGCCGGAGGTCTCTCCTGACGGGAAGTGGCTCGCCTTTGCCCGCCGGATTCCCGATGGAACGATCTCGTGGAAGGGCCATACGTTCGGCCCCCGGACGGCGCTCTGGCTCCGGAACCTCGCCAACGGGCAAGAACGGCTCCTGGTCGATCCGATCGAGCTCGACATGGTGGAGACTTTCAAGGTCACCCGGCCGCTCCCGGGGTATTCGTGGTCCGACGACGGGAAGACCATCACCATCGCTCAGGGCGGCAAGTTGGTCCGCGTGGACGTCGCGAACGGTGTCGTCACCCCGATTCCCTTCACCGCCAAGGTCCACCGAACCATCTCCGAGCAGGCCAATACCCAGGGCCGGCTCACCGACGACCCGTTCAGGGTCAAGTTTGCCCGGTGGCAGACCGCGGCGCCCGACGGCAAGACGCTGGTGTTCCAGGCGTTAGGCAGACTCTGGACGATGGCCCTGCCGAATGGCACGCCCACCCGGGTGACCGCCGAAGGCTTTGGACCGTTCGAATACGCCCCGGCCTGGTCGCCGGACGGACAGTGGCTCGCGTTCACGAGTTGGGACGATGCCGTGGGCGGCCACCTCTGGAAGATCCGCGCGGCGGGGGGCGCCCCCGAACAGCTCACCCGCGCAGCCGGCGAGTACGTCCACCCCGCCTGGAGCCCCGACGGCCGTGAGATCGTCGTGGCCCAGGGCGCCGGCGAGACCGGCCATGGGCGGGGACTCCTCTGGAACCCCTGGTTCGACCTGGTGCGGGTACCCGCGGCGGGCGGCGACGCAACCCCGGTCGTCCGGGTGACGCTTACCCCCGACGGCTCCGGCGGCGCGGCGTTCAACGCCATCCGGTCGCAGATCGTCCGGCCGACGTGGCTGCCTAACGGTCGGATCTACTATCCCCACACCGGCACCGGCGAGACCACCCTTTACTCGATCCGCCCCGACGGCCTCGACCGCCGGGCCCACCTCACGTTCCCCTACGCCGACGAGGCCTCACCGTCGCCGGACGCCCGGTGGGTGGCGTTCCAGGAATCGGACAACGTCTACGTCACGCCACTCCCGGCCGGGACCGGCGCCACGCCGGTCAAGATCGACCGTAACCGTTCCAACTTGCCGGTCACCAAGCTGAGCACCACCGGCGGCCTGTTTCCGCGCTGGCGGGACGCGGGCACGGTCGAATTCGGGAGCGGGAACCAATACTACGCGTGGCATCAGGCCACCCAGAAGACCGACACCGTCGCCATCGTCCTCGCCGCGAAGCGCGATGTCCCGCCGGGCACCGTGGCGTTTACCGGCGCGCGGATCGTCACCCTCGCCAACCAAAGAGTCGTCAACGGCACGTTGGTCGTGACCGGGAGCCGGATCACCTGCGTCGGCTCGTGCCCGATTCCGGAGGGTGCCAGGGTCATCAGCGCCAGCGGCAAGACCATCATCCCCGGCTTCATCGACGTCCACTCGCACAACTACCGCGAGCACCGGGGCATCATCCCGCAACACAACTACGAAGGCGCGGTGTTCCTGGCGTACGGCATCACCAGCACGATGGACCCCTCGATGTGGTCGCAGAACCTCTTCCCCACCGCCGAGATGGTCGACGCGGGCGTGATCGTGGGGCCACGGGTCTTCACCACCGGCGATCCGCTCTACGCCGGCGACGGGCTCCGCCAGGAAGACTTCAGCAGCTACGAAGCCGCCGAGGCCGGGATCCGGAAACTCCAAAATTGGGGCGCCGTGTCCCTCAAGCAGTACATGCAGCCCCGCCGCGAGCAGCGCCAGTGGGTCTCCGATATCGCCCGGAAGGTCGGGATCCAGGTCACCTCCGAAAACGACGATCTCGAATACACGCTCGGATTGATCATGGACGGGCAGACCGGCTTCGAGCATCCGCTGAGCTATCTCCCGCTCTACGGCGATGCCACCACCTTCCTCGGCAAGGCCCGCGCCACCTACTCCCCGACCTTCATGGTGGGCGGCGCCGGCCCCTGGAACGAGGAATACTGGTATTCGCAGAGCGAAACCTGGAAGGACCCCAAGGTTCGCCGCTGGATGCCCTGGCGGCAGCAGATTCCCCAGGCCCGCCGCCGGATGCTCCGGCCGGCGACCGACTACAGCTTCCCGTTCATTGCCCAGTCGCTCAAGGATCTGATCGCGGCGGGCGGCTACGGGTCGATCGGCGCCCACGGGCAGCGCAACGGTCCCGGCTCGCACTGGGAAGTCTGGATGGCGGCGTCCGCGCTCGGTCCGATGGGGGCGCTCGAGGTCGCGAGCCCGCACGCCGCGCGGTTCATCGGCCGGGAGCAGGACCTCGGCACCCTCGAGCCGGGCAAGCTTGCCGACTTCATGGTGCTGAACAGCAATCCGCTCGAGAACATCCGGAACACCTTGGACATCCAGTACGTGACCAAGGGTGGCGTGGTGTACCTGGGCGACACGCTCGACGAAGTGTGGCCCCGGCCGCGCAAGTACGGGAACTACTTCTGGGTCAATCCGGACGCGCTGAAGACCGACGACCGGCCGGTCCGCTGACATGCCGACGAAACTGATGTGGCAGGCCGTAGCGGCGGTCACGATGATCGTGCCGATGAAGGCACCGGCCCAGCCGCGGCCGGCGCCCGTCACCGTTCCGGTACCCCTCGACATTCGGGTGCCGAAAGCGCCGATGATTGCGTCAGTGGGCGACCGGTCCCTCCTGGTGTACGAACTCCGGGTGACCAACCTGGGCCGCCGCGACCTGGCGACCAGCGGCTCGACGTCTCGGGCGACGGCCGGCCCCTCTCCGTTTTTGAGGGTGACTCCCTCTTGACGATGACGGTGCGAATGGCGGACAGTGGTGACGGCCGGGTCGTCCGGGCGGGCCGCCAGACGCTGGTCTATATCGCGGTGATGGTGCCGAACGACCGGATCCCGGCCCGGCTCGATCACCGGTTGGTGCTCACGGCGCCGGACTCGCTGGCGGGCGCGCCGCCGGACACCTTGAGTGGATTTGAAGTGGCGGTGGACCGGCGGCCTGCCATCGCAATTCAGTCGCCGCTCCGAGGCGGACCTTGGCTCGCCGCGAACGGACCCGGCAACACCTCGCGCCATCGGCGGGCCAGCTACCCACTCCAGGACCAGGCCCGAATTTCCCAACGGTACGCCGTGGATTGGCTGATGTTCGGGCCGGACGGCAGGCTCTTCCACGGAGACTCGACCCGGAACGAGAACTGGTACGGCTACCGGCAGCCGCTCCACGCGGTGGCGATGGGGACGGTCGTGGTGGTCAAGGACGGGATTCCGGAAAACGTTCCCCTCGCCCCGGACCGCGCCGTGCCGATCACGCTCGAGACGATCGCCGGGAATCAAGTCATCCTCGATCTGGGCGGAGGCCGCTATGCCTTCTACGCCCACTTGGTGCCGGGGTCGGTCCGGGTCAAGCTGGGCGACCGGGTCACCCCCGGTCAGGTGATCGGGCTGCTCGGCAACTCCGGCAACTCGGGGGCACCGCACCTCCATTTCCACGTGGGCTACCGTCCGTCAGCGTTAGGCGCGGAGGGCGTTCCCTACGGATTCGAGCGGTACTCCATGCTCGGGATGACGGCGGGTTTTCCCGCGCTGAGGACAGTACGCCCTCGCTCGACACCCGCCACGAGGATGGGTATCATGAGACATGCTAACCATCATCAGCTCCGCCCATAGCCCCGTTCGAAGGGCCGTTGTTGCCCGCGCCACGGCGCTCACCTTGGCCGTTCTTGTCCCCACGGGCAGGCTCCCGGCGCAGGCCGCGCCGCAGCAACCGTCCAAGACCTACGCGAAGGCCCCGCCACTCCCCGACATGACGGGCAAGGTGGTCCTGGTCACCGGCTCCACCGACGGCCTCGGCCGCGACGTGGCGCGCCGGATTGCCGCGGCCGGTGCGCACGTGCTGGTCACCGGTCGGAGTGCCGCCCGCGGCGACTCGCTGGTCGCTGAAATCACCAAAAGCGGCACGGGGAGCGCCATGTTCTACCGCGCCGACCTCGCCTCGCTCGAGGAGACCCGGCGCCTCGCCGACGCCGTAATCCGCGACCACAAGCGCCTCGACGTCCTCATCAACAACGCCGGGGTCGGTTTCATCTTCGACACCACCCGGAAGTTCAGCGCCGAAGGGTACGAGATGCACTTCGCGGTGAACTACCTCGCCCACTACCTCCTGACCAAGCGACTGCTCCCGCTGATCGTCGCGAGCGCCCCGGCCCGGATCATCAACGTCTCGTCGGGATCCCAAGAGCCCATCGACTTCGCGGACGTGATGATGGCGAAGGGCTACAACGGGGAGCGCGGCTACGCCCAGAGCAAGCTCGCGCAGGTGATGATGACGATCGACATGGCTCCCGCGCTCGAAAAGCAGGGGATCCTGACCTACTCGCTCCACCCGGCCACCACGATGGGCACCACGATGGCACTTGCCCTCAAGGTCACCCCGCGTTCGACCATCGCGGAAGGGGTCGAGTCGGTGATCTACGCCATGACCACCACCGAGCCGACGGGAACGTTTTTCAATCAGCTCAAGCCGTGGAAGGCGCAGGCGCAGGCCTACGACGCCGAGGCCCGGGAGAAACTCCGGGTCTTGAGCGAGCAGCTGATCGGCAAGAAGTAGGATGCGGACCTGGCTGAACGTCACGACCGGCGGACACTTTGGAGTGATCGCCCCGGGCACCCCGTTTGGGACACCCGTTCACCAGTTCATTCGCGACGCCTTCGGACTACCCAGGCAAACCCCATGAATGTGTCGCGCCGAGGCTTCGTCGGAGGGCTCGCGGCGGGGGCAACCGGCTTTGGCCTCACGGCCCCCCAGATGGCAACACCCCCGAGCTACTCCCGCGGGCACGGGCCCGCCGGAGCCGGGATCGTCGAACTCAACTCCGACGGGATTCCCCTGTCTCCCTCGGAATTCGCCGGGCTCCTGAACGAGCTGACCCAGAAGGCCACCGTGACGCCCGACGCCTATCTCCTCGGCGGGGAAGTCGAGCGCTTGGAGCGGCATTGCGCCGAGTTGCTGGGCAAGGAGCGGGCGATCTTCATGCCGAGCGGCACGCTAGCCAATCAACTGGCGATCCGCGCCCTGGCGAAGGACCGGCATCGGGTGGTAGTTCCGGAGATGAGCCACATCTACAACGACACCGGCGACGCCTGCCAGATCCTGGCCGGGATGAACCTCATCCCGCTCGCGCCCGGCAAGGCGACCTTTACCCGCGCCGAGGTCGAACAGGTGCTCGAGCGGACGGCCGGCGGTCGGGTGGCCGCCGAGGTCGGCGCCATCGTGGTCGAGAGTCCGGTCCGGCGGCTCTCCGGCGCGATGGTCGACTTCGAGGAAATGAAGCGGATCTCCACGTTAGGCCGAGAGCGCGGGATCGGGCTCCATCTCGACGGCGCCCGGCTGTTCATCGCCTCCGCCTACACCGGGATCCGGCCCGCCGAGTACGCGGCGCTGTTCGACACGGTGTACGTGTCGCTCTGGAAGTATTTCAACTGCGGGATCGGGGCCATCCTCGCCGGGCCGAAGAGCCTGATCGACGGCATGTACCACGTCCGTCGGATGTACGGCGGGAACCTGTGGAACGCGTGGCCCGCGGCCCTGGTTGCCGGCCATTACATGGACGGATTCGTCGACCGGCTCACGGCCGCGGTCCGGGTGTCCGAGGAGTTCTATACGGCGCTTGGACGGCAGAGCGAGTTTACGGTCGAGCGCATCCCGAACGGCACCAATATCGCCAGGATCAAGGTGCGGCATCCTGATCTCGCCGTCTTTCAGCGCCGGTTGGCCGGCGAGGGCCTCGGGTTTTCCCAGGCGCCGCGGGATGGCGGGTTTACGGTCTTGGTGAACGAGACCTGGAACCGGACCACCGCCGCCGCGCTGGTCGAGCGGTTCCGGCGGGCGCTCGGATGAATTCTACCAAGCCGGTTATCCGCTCTTCCGAGCCCTGGCGTAAAGAGTCCGTTGGGTGGAGGTTGCACCGCTGACATCGAATCTCGAACGTCTCGCGGCCGCGGTGGCGGACCGGTATCGGATCGAGCGCGAGCTCGGCCAGGGCGGGATGGCCACGGTCTATCTGGCCGAAGATCTCAAGCACAAGCGCCGGGTCGCGCTCAAGGTTCTGAAACCAGAACTTGCAGCCGTACTGGGGGCCGAGCGGTTCGTCCAAGAGATCACCACGACGGCGGCGCTGCAGCACCCGCACATCCTGCCGCTGTTCGATTCGGGCACCGCGGACGGCTTCCTCTTCTACGTCATGCCGTTCATCGACGGCGAGACGCTCCGCGCCACGCTCGACCGGGAAACCCAGCTCGGGGTCGACGAGGCGGTGCGGATCGCGCGCGACGTGGCGGATGCGCTACAGTATGCCCATTCGCAGGGTGTCATTCATCGCGACATCAAGCCGGAGAACATCCTGCTGGCCAACGGGCGTCCGATGGTGGCCGACTTTGGTATCGCGCTGGCCCTCTCCGCCGCAGCCGGGGGCCGGATGACCGAGACCGGCCTTTCGTTAGGCACGCCGCACTACATGTCGCCGGAGCAAGCCACCGCGGAGAAGGACATCACCGCGCGCTCCGACATCTACTCGCTGGCGAGCGTGCTGTACGAGATGCTGGCCGGCCAGCCGCCCCACCTCGGCGGTTCGGCCCAGCAGATCATCATGAAGATCATCGCCGAGCCGGTGGAGCCGGTCACCCGGTACCGGAAATCGGTGCCGGCCAACGTGGCCGCCGCCGTGGCACAGGGGCTGGAAAAACTGCCGGCCGACCGGTTCGCCAGCGCGGCGGCCTTTGCCGCGGCGCTCGACGACCGTTCCTTTGCCAGGGCGGGGGCCGTCACGACGGTCGACGCCGCCCGCTCCTGGCGACGCTGGCTCTCCGACCCGCGCTCCTGGGCTGCACTGGCTACGATCGGTGCCGTGGCGGTGGTCGCGCTGATATCGCGGACTCGGTCGCTCCCGGCCGCCCCGGCTCCCGACGTCATCCGGGCCACAATTACCGGTCCGGTCGACTCGTCCCTTCTTTCGATGTTGCCACAGGACCGAAATGGATTCGGCGCGCCGGTGGTCGCGCCGGACGGCCGCCACGTCGCGTTCGGCCTGCTCAAGTCGTCGGGCCCGACCGTGTACGTTCGGGCTCTCAACTCGACCGAGTTCCTCGAAATCCCCGGCGAACGGCCGTTCTTTTCCGTCGACGGTGCGACGGTCGGGATCCTGCGTGACGTGGAGGTCTGGACCCTGTCGCTCGGTGACCGAGTCCCCACCCGGGTCGGAGCGATTCCGGAGCTCAGTTGGGACCTGAGCTCGGCGGTCTGGCATCCGGACGGACGCATCCTCGTGACCGGCAGCCGCGGCGTGTGGGCCCTTCCGGCCCGTGGCGGCGACGCGAAGTTGATCCTCGCGGCCGACCTCTCGGCCGGCGAGCACTTCGACGATACCGGGCTCCTCCCCGACGGCCGGGTCCTGCTCACCGTCACCAGTGGGCCCGGGCAACATCTCGAGGTCCTCTCGCCCGACGCAACCAAGCGAATCCCGATCGTCCCGGGTGCCGAGCGCGGCTGGTTCGTCGACGACGTGCTGGTCTTCAGCCGGTCCGGGCAGCGCCGTGCCGCCCGGTTCGACCTCCGCCGCCTCGAGATCGTTGGGGAACCGGTGGCGGTACCGGAGATCCCGGCCCAACGCCTCGCGCGGTCGATCGCCTGGGTCGACTCGACCGACGTCGGCAGCCTCGCGCCGGTCTGGGTCTCGCGCGACGGACGGGTGACGCCGATCGGTTTGCCGCCAAACTCCTACCAATGGCCGAGAATCTCCCCCGCCGGTGGAGCGATGGTCGCCGGGATGAGAGCAGGATCCACGGGCGCTCGCATTCATGTCATCGAGCTGGGGCACCGGACCGCCGTGCGGCTTGGCGGATACACCGAACCCGTGTGGTCGGCGGACGGGCGGCGGGTCTTCATGTCGACCGGCAATCGGCCGCTGGGTGGTCTGGTCGAACAGGTCGCTGACGCGAGCCGGGGCCTGGATACTCTGCTCGCTCTTGCCAAGGGCGATGCGTATCCGACGTCCGTCAGCCGGGACGGGGCGTGGCTGGCCTACTACGGAGCCACCCTCGGCAGCGGGACCGAGGGCGACGCCACCGATCCGAACGATCTGATGTTCCTGGACCTGCGCACTCGAGAGAGCCGGCGGGTCCGGCTTCCCGGTGGCCAGCGCGGGGCCCGGTTCTCGCCGGACGGGCGGTGGGTCGCGTACCAGTCGACCGAGAGCGGCCGGGGCGAGGTCCACATCCGGCCGTGGCCCGCGATGGATGCCAACTACCTGGTATCGAGCGGAGGTGGCACCGAGCCCGTGTGGGCGGCCAACGGCCGTGAGCTCTTCTATCGGCATCAAAACGAGGTGATGGCGATGGCCGTTCTGGTGCGGGACGGCGCGATCGAGCGGGCCCCGGTCCGGCTGCTCTTTAGCGGAGCGTTCGGTCACGATCAGAACGGCGACCAGAGCTGGGACATCGCGCCCGACGGCCGCTTTCTGATGCTCCGCCCGCAAGCGGGCGGACGAGTGTCCGTCCAGGTGGCGCTCAACTGGATCACCGAAGTCCGCGCTCGCCTGAACCGGGCCGCCCCATGACGAGACCCAAGCCCCTGTGGAGTAGCTAATGCGATGCAGAACCGTCGTCATCTGGGCGTCCCTCCTGGTCCCGCCCGCGATTGTGAGGGCTCAGGAATCGCCCAAGGTTCACGAGCTCAAGGCCACCCCCGCGACGGTCCATCGCAACTTCTTCGATGCCACGCTCAAGCCGGTCCTCACGATCGAGTCCGGCGACATCGTCCGGCTCGAAACGGCCACCGGCAATCCCCGATGGTTCGAGGACCTCGGGGTGCCCAAGGAGAAGATTCCGGCCGAGTTGTATCCGATCTTCGACGGCGTCTCGGCCGACGACCGCGGCGATCACACGTTGAACGGCCCGATCGCGATCCGCGGGGCGGAGCCCGGCGACGTGATCGAAGTCCGGATCCGCTCCGTCGACCTGCGGTTGCCGATCGGGGGTCAGGGGTTCAGCCCAAACTCCGGGACTCTGCCCGAGGAGTTCCCCTATGAAAAGAACCGGGTCACCTGGATCGACGTGGCGAAGCGAGTCGTCCTGTTCGCGCCCGGGATCGAGATTCCGGCCCGGCCGTTTTGGGGCGTGATTGGTGTGGCGCCGCCGGCGGGCATGGGCCGGGTATCGAGCGGACCGCCGAACGTCTTCGGTGGCAACTTCGACAACCCGGACCTGGGCGCGGGAAGTACACTGTACTTGCCGGTCCATGTCGCCGGCGCCCTGTTGTCGATCGGCGACGGGCATGCGGCCCAGGGGTACGGCGAGGTAAGCGGGACGGCGGTGGAGACCTCACTCAAAGGCGAGATCCAGGTGGTCTTGCACAAGAAGGGGCGGCTTCGCTGGCCGCGCGCTGAAACGGCGACCCACTACATGACCATGGGCCTCGATGAGGATCTCGACCAGGCCGCGAAGATCGCCACCCGCGAGATGCTGGACTTTCTGGTTGAGACCAAGGGTCTGTCGCGCGAGGAGGCCTACTTGCTGGCCAGCGTCGCGATGAACCTCATCGTGACGCAGGTCGTCGATGGCACCAAAGGCATTCACGCCATGATGCCGAAAACGATCTTCAAGCGATAAGGGGCCGCGCGAAGGCAGGGATCTGACCGCATTCGAAGCCGGGGCAGGAACCGTTGCTATGGTGGCCTAACGTCTCGTGAGCAGGTACCCGAAACCCGCCAGCACCTGCATCCGGCCACTCCCATCGGGCTCGGCGAACCGGATTCGCTCGAGATAGGTGCCCGGCTTGCCCTTGAACTCGTCGTTCCCGATGAACTTGAGCTCGAGCAGCGGCGGCTCGGCGGTGACCGTGTTCTCGTACACCAGCGTCTTGATGGTGACGGCCGCGGCCAGCCCGCCCTCGCGGGCAACCACCCGGAACCGGAGCATCACGCTCTCGTACACCCCGAGGTACGGTGCCGGATCGACCGCCGGCAGAGCCGGCGGCTCCGGCCGCTGCTGGGACCGGCCGGTCCAGGCCTCGAGCAGCGGTTCGATGAGCGACGGCCCGAGAGCCACGTGCTTGTCACAATTGGTGAGCAAGGCAACGACGCGTCCGGTGGCTGGGTGGGCATAGAGGACCGAGCTCACACCGGGACCGCCGCCGCCGTGATGGACCAGGCCGCCGGGCAACAACATCCAGCCCAGGCCCCAGTGGTAATCGGCCGGCAGAATCATCGCCTTGGTCGGCCGCATCATCCGCTCGGCCGACTCGAGGGACAGAATCCGCCCGCCGCCCGGACCAACGCCGCCATTCACCATGGCGCGCCCAAAGGCCACCAGGTCGGCCGCGGACATCATCAGGGTCGCCCCGGCCGGCGCCATGCTGAGCGGGAGGAACGGCCGGGTCGCCTGGACCATGGTTCCGGTCGCGGGGTCGGCAAGGTCACCGACGCTCACGCGAAACCGGGGAAGGTCGGTGAGGTCCGCGAGTGCGTGACGCATGTCGAGCGGCTCGAAGATCCGTTCCTTGACCAGCGTATACCAACTCTTGCCCCGGATCTTCTGCGCCAGACAGCCCGCCACCACGACCGCCATGTTGCAATAGGACGGCCCCCCGCCGGGCGGATGCAGCTGGTCCAAGTCGGCGCATCGGGCCAGTGCGTCGACGAGGCGCTCCTGGTCCGGGCCGAAGTCCGGCAGAAAGACCCCGTCGATTCCGCTGGTGTGATTGAGCAGCATCCCGCAGGTGATCCGGGCGCGCGCGGCCTCGTCCCGAATCCGAAACTCGGGAAGGTGCTCGACCACCGGATCGTCCAATGAGATCAGCCCGTCGTCCACCAGCTGCATCACCAGAACCGCGTTGAAGATCTTGGTGATCGAGCCGATGTGCATCACTGTGTCGGCGGTGACGGGGTCGCCGGTGACGCTGTTGCGGACGCCCGCCACCGCGGTGGCCAGGGCCGCGCCGTCCCATAACGCCATCGATGCGCCGGTGACGCCGGCGACGGCCCGGGCCGCCTCGAGACTCTGATCCGTGATCGACATAGTCGGTCCTATTTGTCTGGTCCGTGACCGTCAGGAAACACCCGAGCGTGCTCTCAAGGCCGAGCACCCTCGCCCCGTTCCGCGTCGCGGCCGTGAGCGCCTCGAGCGGCGTGAGGCCCACGTCTTTCACCAACACCTCGAGCTCCGCCAAGACCGCAGGATGGGCGTCCACGAAGTGGCCCCGGTCGGTCCCGGCGGCGAGCGGGATCCCCATCCGGTGGGCCAGTGCCGTCACCCGAACCGCCCAGGCGAACGCCGCCTCCGACACCGAGCCCCGAATGGTCGACACCGTCGCGTCGAGGATAGTCCCCCGGTCGCGCATGGCTGCGAGCACCCGCATCACACTCTGCGCATCGGGCGGCACGGTGGCATACGGTGCCGGCGGACCGAACGGATGACCCTGGTCATAGTCGCTCGGCAAGGTATCGGCGCCTTCCCAAACGAGGAGATTGGCGTGGGAGATCACGTCGACCCCGGCGCTCACCACCACCGAAGGCCGGGTTGGGAAGACCACGGGATGGCTCCAAACCCGCATCCCCTGCGCGTGGGCCTCCGCGGTGATCGCGGCCACCAGCGCTGCGGTGAGATTGGAGTAGATCTTAATCCCCGTCGCACCGCTGGCCTTCGCGGCCCGGACCGCGGCGGGAAGGTCGGTCGAGGTATCGACGCCTAAGAACCAGGGCAGCTTCCCCGCTCGCGGAATCGAGGAGACTCGCGGATCGACGGCGAAGAAGGTCGAGTCCGCCCAGAAAGCGGAGTAGAAGAGGCGGGGCATCCGGGTGGAGTCGGCCCCTGAGTCGAGTCCCCGATAGAGATCGGCGCAGCAGGCCATTTCGCGCGCCGAGGTCACGCCGCCCCGGAGCAAGGAATCGAGGATCGGGCCGAGCGTCGCCGCGTCCTGGCCCAAGTGCAGGTGGGAATCGATCAGGCCGGGGATGACGAATCGGCCGGCCATGGCGGGGCGGCTCGTTTCCCCGGGGTGGGCCGCCCGAATCGCGGAGATCTTCCCGTTCCGGATCTCGATGGTCCGACCCGCAACGGGAACGCCACCCAACCCGTCGATCACCGTCACGTTCGCGAGGAGCAGATCCGGGGCCGGCGGTGCGGCGGGCCGACAGGCCGCCAAGCCGAGCATTGCCGACAGCGCGATCAGTCGCGCCCGATCCTCGTTTGTCATGGGGCTAAGGATAGTGACGCGCCCGCAACGGTTGCAGGACCGGCGGGCCGAACGCTGGTGGATCGCCCGCCGGTCCGGTAAGCTACGGTCATCTTCGACAGGGAATCCGACATGAAAGGTCCAGGGTATATCCGGGCAACCGCCATCGCGCTCGCGATCTCGAGCGGACCGTTGGTGGCACAACAGCCGACCTCCGACCTCCCCGCCGATATCTTCGCCCGCCACACCGGATCCTACCGGATCGGGACCTCCGATTGGCTCTGGATCGATAGCAGCCGGGCGGAGCGCTACACCAAGGACCCTACCGACAAGCGCCACCTGCCGGTCCAGGTCTGGTACCCAGCGGAGTCGGTGCCGGACGGCACACCGGCCCGCTACATCCGGACCCCAACCGAATTTGGGGCGGTCTCAACCTTTCGGCCCTGGGAACACATCACGACGCATTCGGTGTCGGACGCGCCGCTGGCCGCCGCGCTCCGGAAGTATCCCGTCCTTGTCTACAGTCACGGAGCCGGGTGGACCCGCTTCAGCGCCACCTTCCTCACCGAGTTGCTGGCCAGCCACGGCTACGTCGTCTTCAGCATCGATCATCCCGGGCTCAACCGGACCGTGGCGTTTTCGGACGGAGTGGGGTTCAAGGCCGACACGCTCACGATGCCGCCGCCCGACCCCAAGAACATGCGGGCCACGATGGCCGGGACAATGACGTTCCTGAACGACGTGGCGTTTCCGATGTGGATTGAAGACTCCCGGTACGTGCTCGACCGGATCGAGGCCCTGAACCGCGAGGCCGGCCCATTCAAAGGGCGGCTCGACCTTAGCCGGATCGGGATGCTGGGCTGGTCGTTCGGCGGCGCCACGGCGATCGAGATGCTCCGGATCGACCGTCGGGTCAAAGCGGCGGTCAATCACGACGGCCGGCTCTTCGGCGGCGCGCTAACCGAGCCGATCGGCGGGCCGTTCATGTTCTTCCACCACGGGATCGACGATGCGGCAGCAGCCCCGGAGGCGCAGCGCGAAGCGGTTCGCGAGATGCGGGCGGACATGGACCGGACGGAGAGTGCCACCCGGGCCCGAGCCCGCGGCGACTGGTACGACGTCACCATCGCCAAGTCCAACCACGGCCACTTTTCGGACCTGCCGCTCTTCCTGAAGATGGGGCAGGATACGACGCTGATCCCACCGCGCCGAGGCCATGAAATCATCGCCGCGTACACTTTGGCGTTCTTCGACCGGTACTTGAAGGGCGGCGAGAGTCCGCTGCTCCGGGCGGCGTCATTGGACTATCCGGAGGTTGCCATCCTCCGCCGTTAGTTGCCTCTCACTCGGGCTTCTTCCTCAGGACTAGCCCAAGCACGGCGCCGGGAGAAAAGAGGTCCGCCGATCCTCCCCATAGCCGACCGGTACCGGCGCCCATCACGCCGATCCGGCCACTGAGCCACCACGTCGCACCGACCGTGCCCTGGCCGCCGAGCCCAACGGACGGTGTCCCGTCGCCATCGCCCCCAAGCAGGGCGGTGGGCCCAATCGTGGCATGCCACTCCACCCGGCCAGG